>NZ_CAXAQI010000013.1:0-186220 GCF_963970695.1 Pseudomonas sp. EL_65y_Pfl1_R83
TGCTCATCTTCACGCGCAATTTGTCGGCCACGATCGTCATAGCGATAGCGCTTGATACCGCCATTCGGCCATTGTTCTTCAAGCAGTTGTCCGCGTTCATTCCAGACCAGCCGCTGACAACTGTGATCCGGGTACCAAACCCCAATCAACTGCCCGTGTTTGTTATAGCTGTAGTCCGTGGAGTGTCCGTCTGGATCGGTCCTACGCGTAACGTCGCCCTGGTCATTACGCTCATATTTCCAAACCGCCAGACTCCGCCTTACAACCCGTACGAACCCATTGTCATGCTCGTAGGAAGTCGGCTCGTCATCCCCCGGAAACAACGCCACCAAGCGTCCGGCTTCGTCGTACTGGTAGGCCGTGATCGCACCGAGAGGATCCTGCTCAACCGTCAGCCGGCTTTTGTCATCGTAGGACTTGAAATGCTCAGCACCATCGGGATCTACCCGCCTCACCAGCCGCGCCCGCTGGTCATGCACGTAGACTTCCTGGCTGCCATCGGCGTTATGAACCGTGACCTGCCCGTCGTCACCCCACACATACCGCGTGTCCATCTGCGAAAAGCTCGCCCAATGCCGGACACACCGCGCCGCCTTACCAGACCGTTCCCATTCCCAAAAGAAGCTCGCCCCACCGGCCAGTCCGCGCTCAAGAATGACGTGCTGATCGTCGTACCGATAAACCTCACTTTCGCCTACAGCGTTAGTCGCTGAAACCAACCGACCGGCATCGTCATAGGCATAGGAAACAACCTTCTGCTCCGTCACCCAGACAAACGGACCTTCATCCACCGCCCGCTCAACCTGGTAATCCACCGCGACAATGCGGCCCGATGCATAGCGCAAAAACAACGAGCGCCCGACGCCGTTGTCCAGCCGCTCGATCTGCCCCAGGTAGTTACGGAAAATACGCAGCCGGTTGTCATACGCATCGCTGATCGCTGTCAGCACACCGTCGCAGAAATGGTAGAAACGTGACCCTTGAGACAGGACTAATTCATCAGGCAAAGACCCCAAGTAGATCGCCGCTTCAGCCAAGCTATTGGTGATTGCTGGCCGAGAAACAGATGGCAAGGGCAGGGTGGTCGAGCGATTCTCATGGTCTGTCCAAACGACCGAGTCACCGGAAACAGCAAGCCGATGCGCCAGCGAATGACTCCAGCCAAACCCCAGCCCGCAATCCACTTCCACCGCACTGGTGCGGTACAACCGAGTCCACTCGAACGGCAAAATCCCATCGAGCGCACCATCGGTCAGCGTCAGCAATTCCTCCCCGGTGACCATCGACACCGGGCAGCCATTGGTCGCGGTCTTATCCGAAGAAGCCGTCGCATCTCCCGCCGGATTTTTCGAACCAGCAGGCACGTCATCTACATGCTCTGTCTGCTTCAATACCGCGTTTTGCCGGGCCTTCCAGCGCATCTGCATCGTGCCTTGCTTCAGCCCGCCAACCACCCCGCGAACGGCCACCGCCTTGTAGCGATCCATGGCCTGCATAAACTTCTTCAGAATCGCCAGAAGCCCCCGAACAAAGCTCACCGCCGCCTCGAGGATCTGCGCGCCATACTTGACCAACCGCAAGCTCAAATACGCCACGCCCGCCGCTGGCAATGCGATGGTCAACACCACGCCAATTACCAGATCAACCAGCAACGACACCACGAACCCAGCCGCCACCTCGGCCATTTCACCGGGCGGTAACGCGTCCAGCCAGATCATCGCCGTGCGCACCAACAGGAACAGCGCCGCCTCATCACTGGCCAGCAACATCGCCTGCTCCATGACCTTGGGGGCGTCGGTGGCGATTTGTGCCAACTTGGCGGCCTGATCACCCAGTTGCCCGACGAACTTCAGCGGGTCTTCAAGAATTGCCTGCACCAGCTTGATGCTGTCCCACACATCACGGATCGCCGCCCAACTGCCCGCCAATAGGCCGCTGCCAATCGCGCTGGCAGTAGATCGCTCCCAATGCGGCTTAAACCCAGCCCACTGCGACCGAAGCCACTGCTCCAGATCCGCCATCAGCCCAGCGTAAGAGGCAAATAGCGCGTCTACCTGCTCCGCAGAAACGCCGCCCTGCACCCGCACCTGATACCGCCCGCCGGCGGCGCAGTGGTGTGAGCCTTTACCCTGTTCATCCAGCATGATCACGGTGGAGCTGCCGTCATCCAGCCCGACCACCTCCACCGGGATATCGCCGATCGGCACGTCATACACCGACTCGAACAGGCTCTCGATTTTCAGCTCGCCGCCCATCGGGCATTGGGCCACGGTCGCAAAGCCCGTATCTGCCATGCTCACCGACCGCTGCGAACCCCCGACCCGCAACACCCGATCCATCCCCAGCAACGACGGCATGTCCAACCCGTGGCTCACCGAATCCAGCGCACGCGAATACCAAGCGCCCATCTGCTGGCGATAAATCTCCACGCTCTGATGAAAGCCATCGAGCTCAAATTCGATAAGGCTGATGTGGGAAGCGTGGGTCATCCGTGACGGCTCGACAAAGGGCAAGGCGTCGGAGCATGCCGGAGCAAAAAGCGGCTGGATGAACGGTTGAGAAATTCAGAAAAGGCCCACTACAAAGGGGAAATAACCGCGCAATACCAACCCCAAGAGCTACACAAAAAAGCGATAAAACTGATTGCAGCAACCACTCTCAAATAAAAATCGCTCTCATCCTTGCCCGATTCCCCGACATGGCCGTCATGGTTAATAGAACCTCCCTTACGCAGGATTTCCCATGTCGCGCCTTGCTCGTCCCTTGCACCCACTGACCCTGTCAGTGGCGATGGCTTTTGCCGCCGTGCCGTTGCTGACTGCCCAAACCGTCTTCGCCGAAGAAAGCAGCAGCGCCGTGCGCGGTTTCTCGATTCCTGCCGGTGACCTGAGCCAGGCGCTCAATAGCCTGGCCGAGCAGGCGGGCCTGGTGTTGGCCTTCGATGCGAGCTTGACCCGGGGCAAGCGCAGCAAGGGGTTGAGCGGGCAATACGACACCGGAGTTGCGCTGAACCAACTGCTCGCTGGCAGCGGCCTGCAGGCGATGAAACTCTCCGCCGATCGCTACCGCCTGGAAGCTATCCCGGATAACGGCGCGGCCATGGAGCTGCAGGCCACCACCATCAGCGGTGCGTACCAAGCCGAAAGCCCGACCGGTCCGGTGTCGGGTTATGTGGCCACGCGCAGTTTGTCGGGCACCAAGACGGATACCGCGTTGATCGAAACCCCGCAGTCGATCTCCATCGTCACCAAAGACCAGATGCGTGCGCAAAACGCCGAGAGCCTTAACCAGATCCTGCGCTACAGCGCCGCTGTTATCCCGGAAACCCGTGGTGCTACCGCGTCGCGTCTCGATCAGTTGACCATTCGCGGTTTCGCCCCGGCCACTTACCTCGATGGCTTGCGCATGCCTTCGAGCCGTGACGCCTTGCCGCAAAAGGACGCGTTTGACCTGGAACGCGTCGAAGTGCTGCGCGGCCCAGCGTCGGTGTTATATGGGCAGGGCACGCCGAGCGGGGTGATCAACATGGTCAGCAAGCGCCCGTTAGACGCGCCGTTTCATGAAGTGGGTGTGGAATACGGCACCTTCAACAAGAAGCGCACCACTTTTGACTTGAGCGGCCCGCTGGATGATCAGGGTGTGTATTCGTACCGCGTGGCCGGGCTTTTCGACGATGCCGATGGCCAGGTGGAACACACCGAGACGCGCCGTCAGTCATTGTCCAGCGCCTTTACCTGGCGCCCGGATGACGCCACGTCGTTGACCCTGCTCGGGCATTTCCAGAAGGACCCCAAAGGCGCGTCTTACGGCTCGGTGCCGGCCTGGGGCTCGGTGCTGCACAGCCCGACCGGGCGCAGCATCGATGTGGATCTCTACGATGGCGAAAAGAAGTTCGAGAAAAGCGACCGCGAGTATTACTCGATCGGCTGGGCGTTCGAGCATCATGTCGATGACGTGTGGACCGTGCGCCAGAATGCCCGTTACCTGCGCACCGAAGGCCAATACCGCAGCCTCTACAGCAACATCCTGTTATCGGATTACCGCACCATCCAGCGTTCGACCATTGCCAGTGATGTCGATATGGATGCCTACACCCTCGACAACCAGTTGCAGGCCAAATTTGAGACGGGGCCGTTGCAGCACACCTTGTTGATGGGGCTCGATTACCAGAACACCAGCACCGATACGCTGTCCGGCTCAGGCGTTTACAAGGCCGGGCCCACACTGGATATCTTTGATCCGGTCTACGGCGCGGCGGTCCCCGTGCCGGCCTATACCACCGACGGCACCTCGCGCAGCGAACAAACCGGTGTCTACCTGCAAGAGCAGATGAAGTGGGACAAGTGGGTATTGCTGCTGGGCGGTCGTTATGACTGGGCCAGCACCGATAGCAGTACCCAGGCCCTGCGCAGCGGCGTCAAGAGTAAATCTTCGTTGGACAGCAAGGCGTTTACTGGCCGTATCGGCCTGGTCTACCTGTTCGATAATGGCCTGGCACCGTATGCCAGCTACGCGGAGTCCTTCAACCCGCAATCGGGCACCGGGTATGGCGGTTCGGTGTTCAAGCCGACTGAAGGCAAACAGTATGAAATCGGCATCAAGTACCAGCCGCCGGGGAGCAACAGCTTTATTACGGCGGCGATCTTCGACCTGCGCCAGACCAACGTACTGACCACCGACCCGGACCCCACCCACCTGTGCGGCAGCGGACGCTGCCAGAGCCAGGACGGCGAAGTGCAATCGCGTGGCTTTGAGCTGGAGGGCAAGGCTAGCCTCAACGATAATCTGGACATTACTGCGGCCTACGCCTATCTGGACAACCGCATCAGCCAGTCCAACAACACCGTGCGCTATTCGCCCATCGGCGATATCGGCGTAGGCCCGAACCTCGCCGCCGAAGGCACCACCACCTACGCCGTACCGCGCCACACTGCGTCGGCGTGGGCCGACTACACCTTCCACGATGGCCACCTCAAGGGCTTCGGCGCGGGTGCGGGCGCACGTTACATCGGCTCGTCCTGGGGCGATACCGCCAACACCCTGAAAGTGCCGGGCTACGCCTTGTTCGATGCGGCGGTGCACTACGACATCCCAAACCTCACCAGCCTTAAGGACAACCTGCGCCTGGCGCTCAACGCAACCAACCTGGCGAATAAAGAGTACGTCGCCTCCTGCTACTCCTACTCGTGGTGCTGGTATGGCTCGCAGCGGACCGTGCAGGCGAGCGCCACTTACCAGTGGTGATGGCACGCAATAAGGCAATTTAATGGCCCCTTTGTAACAAAATCCTCGCCAGAATCGCTTTTATTTCAGGTGGTTAGGTGGGGATGCAAATGCGCACTGTTGGAATCATGCTGATCGCCTGCTCCCTGGCCGGCGGCGCAGCTGCCGTGCAGGCACGGGAGCTGCGCGAGGGTGACAAGTACATGTGCAGTTGGGGCGCAGGCACCGCCGCCAGGGCCCAGAAACTCAAGTTGTCGGGGGTGTCGCTGTACGCCGCGCGGCAGAAAATCCAGACCATCAAATTCAATAAATCCTGGATGCGCATGATGGCCATGGGCATCACTGAACAGACCTACGACAGCGGCTCACGGCTGAAACCCGAGGCGATTCGCCAGAGTTTCTATCAGGACTGTGTGCGCTACAAAGTTGCCCGCAAATAACCGCTTAGTGCGACGGCGCTGGGCTGGCATCTTCCTGGAAATACAGCACTGAACGCAGCAGGGGCGATACGCCCATGCCCTTGCGGGTAGCGGTAATCACTCGCGGGCCAAAGCTGCTTTCCAGGGCAGTGTTGAAACGCACGCTGGCCTGGACTATTTCGTCCCCGTGCTGCTCTCCTTATTCGCGAAAGCAGCATGACAAGTGCCTGCAGAGCGCTTTACAAATCCACGACATTCACTGTGTTTCTATTTGCATACAATTGCGTCCTCTATCAGGGGGGCCAGTATGCAAACGCTAATCCGCACGGCGACGCAGGACGATATCGACACGCTGTTCAGCATCCGCACGTCGGTGGTGCAGAACCATTTGAGTGTCGAACAGATGGCTGGGCTGGGCATCACGCCGCAGGTGTTGGCCGAGAGCATCGAGGCAGCGCCCTGCGTGTGGGTCGCTGAAGTGGATGGCCGGGTCGTCGCCTTTGCCATGGTCGACCTGGCCGAAGGCGAGGTATTTGCGATGTTCGTACGGCCCACTCACGAAAACCTGGGCCTGGGCCGTCAGCTGATGGCGGTCGCCGAAGCCGCGCTGTTTGAACACCATGACCGGCTGTATCTGATCACCGATGGCCGCGACGAAATACGCGCCAACGGTTTTTATCAGCGGCTCGGTTGGGTCGTGGTCGGTCAGGTTGACGGCGATGATGTGCGATACGAGAAGAGCAGGACGCAGTAGTCTAATGAACGCGCCCGAGCCGTCGTCTTCTAACAGCGTGCGCTACTTCGTGCTCGGAGTGCTTTGCGTTGCCGTATTGCTGGGGATTTATTTTGTCCAGCTCAACGCCCAGGTTGATCGCGCGAGGCAAGCCGCCAACGAGCGCTTGGCACTCTGTCGGCAGGTGGAAAGTATCGCGCGTTCACTACTGCCTAATAGCCTTGATACACGCGAGACATGTGAGCCGTTGAACGAGCGTATGTCGAAAAGTGTGACGCCGCCTTAATTCAATAACCCTTTTTTATAAGGGGGAATTTTGGCGGTATTTGCACCAAAAAGTGGCATTCATAGAGTCCGCCACCTTAAAAAATGTGTGGTTATTGAATGACTTACAGCGCTTTTAATCCGACGAAAGGATTAAAATAATCTTGTTACAGCTTTTTACAGTCGCTACTATAGCCGGGCGTTCACCTCCCACGGTTTATGCATTTTTAAATCCCAAGTTTCCATCAGCTACTTGGGATTTTTTTTGCCTGCAATTTGACCTCAACGTCAAACTTCACCTGTGGCGAACGCTGCACGCATCCGCCCATTGCGTTTGGCCTGGTACAACAACTTATCGACCTCTTCGACAAACCCCAGCATCGGGCTATCGGGTTTTACGATGTGTGTGCCGACGCCCAGGCTCAAGGTCAACAGGTTCGATACCGGCGAAAAACCATGCTCGATCTGCCTTTGGCGAATCAGGTGCAGGCAGCGTTGCGCCACTTGCCTGGCCGACGCCGCATCGGTTTCCGGCAGTAACCACACAAATTCTTCGCCGCCGATGCGCGCAATGAAATCCCGTGGCCGGTTGGCGGCCTGTGACAGGGTGTGCGCGACTTGGCGCAGGCATTCGTCGCCCTTGATATGGCCATAGTGGTCGTTGTACTGCTTGAAAAAATCGATATCCAGGATGATCAGCGACAGTGGCAACTGACTGCGCTGGGCGCTGGCCCATTCCCGTTCCAGCACCGTGTCGAACATGCGTCGGTTGGCGATGCCGGTCAGCCCATCCTGGTAGGAATATTCCTCAAGTTGTTTTTGCAGGCGCACCAAGTGTTCTTCGGTCTTCTTACGCTCGCTGATATCGAACATAAAGCCGATCAGCGCGTCGACTTCACCGTCCTTGCGCACCACGTGCACCACGTCGCGAATCCACACGTAGTCGCCCTTCGTGGTCAGCGCCCGGTAATCCGCCTCGTGGTCGACCCCTGCGCGGGATTGCGACACGCAGAAATTCACCACGTATTCACGGTCGTCCGGGTGCATGCGCTCGATCCAATCGTCCACGCTGACCCAACTTTGCGGGCTCCAACCGAGCAAGGTCTCGATCTGCGGGCCGATATAACTGAAGGCCATGCTCTGCCAATCAATGCGCCAGGGGATGGCCTTGGTCGACTCCAATAATGTCTTGTACACATCGCTGTCGGGCTGGCTGGGAGGGTCGATGCTCATAGGGGCTTTGCTCAGAATGATGGCGAAAGGCCGAGAGCCTCTTGTGATCGACGCGTGGAGTCAAGTGCCCTCCGAAACAGCAGACGAGAGGTCGCAGGCAGGGTTTTTTGACGTCAGCGAATCGACATCTTCGAGCGTTTTCCGGCCGGGTCGACCTGCTGCTGACCGGTGTGTCCCCCGAGGGTTTGGACAGCATCCGTTCCATCTCAAACCTGATTGGCGAGTTGCGCACCGAGATCACGGCCGGGCGCCTTGGGTTTGCGGTGGTCGGCTAGCCGTTGACGGTGTGGGTCGGCGTATCGAGCGCGCCGTAATAGCGCCAGCAGCAATGGCGGTGCTCCGGCAGGATTACGCAGCCGCTGAGGCTGACGATCAGCAACGCGGCAACCAGCATGGAAAGTCGACGGTACATGGTGTGTCCTCTTGGGTGGATAGGCGTTAATCCTTCAACGCTGCCAGCGGCGTAAATCCGTCGCGAAGCTTTCAAACATTTCATCAAGCGCCGCCATCCCCCGGGCAATACTGCCTGCGCAAATAACCTGCACATTCTTCGACGGATTTTTTTGCACCCACCGTTCAACCCATCAGCAACCCGCACTTTCGCGCGTTGAATGAAGGAGTTGCCATGAGACCCCTGGCCAAATTGCGTGTTGCCTTGCTTGCTCCGCTGGCGCTCGCCGCGTTTGTCAGCACCCCCACGTTTGCCCAGACCGAAATCATCATCCGCCAGGCGCCGCCGCCGGAGCGCGTGGAAATGATCCCCGTGGAGCGCCCGGGTTACGTCTGGGACCGTGGACACTGGCGCTGGGAGGGACGCGGCTACGCTTGGAAGCCCGGCCACTGGCAGCCTGTGATGCGCAATGCGCGCTGGGAGCCTGGCCATTGGGAAGCCCACGGCCCCAATTGGTACTGGCGTGAGGGGCATTGGATCCGCTGAATCAGCCACCCGGACTGAGAGTTGCCCGATTGAAAGACACTGATCCGGACGTTGAACTGCTTGCACGCATCGGCAACAACGCCCCCGCGGCCGTCAACGAAATGGTGACGCGCAAACTGCCGCGTCTGCTGGCGCTTGCCAGCCGGATCCTGGGGGATGCCGATGAAGCCAGGGACGTGGCCCAGGAAAGTTTCCTGCGCATCTGGCGCCAGGCGGCGAGTTGGCGCAGTGGCGAAGCGCGCTTCGACAGCTGGTTGCATCGGGTCGCGCTGAACCTTTGCCATGACCGCCTGCGCCGGCGCAAGGAGCGCCCTCTGAGCGACGCGCAAGCGCTGGAATTGGCCGACAGCGCACCGTCCTTGGATGAACAGTTGGAAACCGCCGACCGCAGCGAACGCATGGCCGCCGCCTTGGCGGCATTGCCCGAGCGCCAGCGCGAAGCCATTGTGTTGCAGTACTACCAGGAGCTGTCGAACATCGACGCCGCGGCCCTGATGAACATCAGCGTCGAGGCACTGGAGAGCCTGCTGTCGCGGGCCCGACGCCAGTTGCGCAGCAGCCTTGCCGACACACCCGGGCTTGGCCGCCCAGGAAGGGGAAAGACATGACACCCGAACGATTTGCGTATCTGGCCGACGCCTATGGGGCCGATTTAAAGCGCTGGCCTCTGGCGGAGCAAGGCGCAGCGCAGGCACTGCTTGAAAGTGCTCATCCCAGTGCCCGCGCGGCCTTGGAGGAGGCCGGTTGGCTCGACGCCCAGCTGAACAGCTATCAACTGGCGCTTACCGACCCGGCACTGGCGAGGCAGATCCGCCAGTTTGCGCCGCGCCGCAGGTCGTTCTGGTCGCGCTACGCCAACTGGTTGTCGCCTGTGGGCCTGGTGGGCGTGAGCATTGCCGGCATTGTTACCGGGATGCTGGTTGCGTCGATGAGCGTGCCGCTGCCGATGTTGTCATCCGAAGTGTTGCCCAGTGTCTTCGATCAGGGCGATGCGCAAGTCATCTTTACCGTCAACGCCGAGGACACCGAGCAATGACCGCTAAATCCCTGAAACCGTGGTTGTTTGTCTCGGTATTGCTCAATGTATTTTTGATCGGCGGCGTGGGCGGAGGCCTCTACCATTGGAGGGTCAACGCCAAGACCGCCGTAGCGATGGTCAGCCAGCACGGCCTGCGCCAGGCCATGGTCAACTTATCGCCGGAGCGGCGCAGGGAGTTGCGTCAGCTGTTGCGCCGTAACAGCACTGACAGCCAGCCGCTGGTCATGGCGGGCCGGGAGGCGCGGCTCGGGGTGATCAAGCAGTTGGAAGCGCCGACGTTGGACCGGGATGTGCTGGTGACTGAATTGGCCAAGGCGCGTGAGGCGGATATGGCGCTGCGGGCGCTGGTGGATACGACATTGGCGCAGTTTGCCAGTACATTGCCTCGGGAGGAGCGGCAGACGTTGGTGGAGGCGTTGTATGTGCGTGGGCAGATGGCCGGGAAAAAACCTCGGTCTTGAGCTGGCCAGCGGGCAGAGCGCCGAACTACAGGCGACGTAGGAAGGATTTAACGATGTGTCGGGTAGCGTCGGTGGTGTCGAGTTCTTCCATCGCGCCATAGGGATGCCACTGGCAATCGATTATTTCGTTGCAAGGTTTTGCATCGGCAATGTTCACAACGGACGCTTCGAAAACGTGGTGAACGGTGTCGCGGGCTTTCAGCTCTTGCAAGTAGAGCAAGCCGTCCACGTTCAACCCGGTTTCTTCTTGCAGCTCGCGTTCGGCGGCGCCGACCGGGCGCTCGTTGCGTTCTACCTTGCCGCCCGGCAAGGCCCATTTTGACCTGGCCTTACGCACGAAGAGGATATGCCCCTCGTGTTCGCAGATGACCGTTGCGCGTATTTTCATCGTTTAGCCCCGCAGCGCAATGAATGTCATAAAATTGTAATTCAATTGTCATGCTAAGTGGTTATGGCGCTGACGTGTGGGGATGTGGATACTGCCCGATTGATCAAAACGGACGAGGAGAGCAGATGAGCACCGTACGCTGGGGCATGATCGGCTGTGGCAGTGTCACTGAATTGAAGAGTGGACCGGCTTTCTACAAAGCGCCAGGTTCTGCGCTGGTGGCCGTGATGGGGCGCCGTGAAACTGTTGTGCGTGATTATGCGGCACGCCACGGTATCGCGCGCTTCTATACCGACGCCCAGGCACTGATCAACGACCCCGACGTTGACGCGGTGTACATCGCCACGCCGCCCGACAGCCACCTTGAATACAGCCTGATGGTGGCCGCAGCCGGCAAACATTGCTGCGTCGAGAAGCCCATGTCGCTGAATGCCGAGCAGAGCGCGTTGATGCAGCGCACGTTCGAGCGTGCCGGGCTGCATCTGTTTGTTTCTTACTACCGCCGCTCGCTGCCGCGCTTCCAGCAAGTGCGTGACTGGCTGCGGGACGGGCGCATCGGTGAGCTGCGTCACCTGACCTGGACCTTGTGCAAACCTGCGGGAGTCGACGACGCCAGCGCCGCTAACTGGCGTACCGACCCGACGATTGCCGGTGGCGGCTATTTCGCCGACTTGGCCAGCCATGGCTTCGACCTGTTCCAGTACCTGGCCGGGGACATCATCGAAGTCTCGGGCTTCACCGCGCGCCAGGCCGGGCGCTATGCGGCCGAGGATGCAGTGACGGCGTGCTGGACGTTCAGCTCCGGCGCGTTGGGTATGGGCTGCTGGAGCTTCGTCGCGGACCGGCGTGAAGATGTGGTCGAGATGATCGGCAGTCGTGGGCGCATCCGGTTCTCGGTGTTCGAGGACCAGCCCCTGCACCTTGAGGGCGAGACCCATGAGGTGCTGGAAGTACCCTGTCACGCGCATATCCAGTGGCATCACGTATTGGCCATGAATGCGCATATCCGTGGCGAAGCCGAGCATCCGTCATTGGCCATCGAAGCGTTGAAGACCGATCGGATCCTGGACAAGGTGCTACAACGTAACCCCCATCATCCTGGGTAGTCGCGATAGGGTTTTCTTTTTCCAAGGAACAGACCAATGAAATACTGGGTGATGGTGTGGCTGGTACTCGCCACAAGTGCAGTGGCGGCCCCGCGTAGCCAAGGCACGCCTGGAGAGTTTGATTTCTATGTGCTGTCGTTGTCATGGTCGCCAACCTTCTGCCTCACGCACCCGGCCAATGAACAGTGTTCGGGCAAGGGCTACGGCTTTGTGCTGCATGGCTTATGGCCGCAGTACGCACGGGGTGGGTGGCCGGCTTCGTGCTCAGCGCGATCGCAGTTGAGTCGCGAAGAAATCGAAAAAGGTGCTGCATTGTTCCCGACCCGTTCACTGCTTCGGCACGAATGGGCCAAGCATGGCACCTGCAGCGGGCTGGAGCCACTGGCGTATCTGGAAAAAACCGACGAGGCGCTGGGTGTGGTGAACATTGCGCAGCAACTGCAGCCGTTCAATACGCCGCCGTCGTTACAAGCCCGTGAGATCGAGGCGTTGTTTCGTGAGAGCAACCCGCGCATGGGCAGCCATGGGCTGGCGGTGATCTGCAAAGGCAACGTGTTATCGGAAGTGCGCGTGTGCCTGACCAAGGACCTGGCCTTCGCCGGCTGCCCGCGCAGCGTCAAAACCCAGTGCCGCGACGGCGATATCCGCATTCCCGCCCAGCGCTAGGGCATCATCGCGACGCGATAGCGCTCGTCAAAATCCTCGGCCAACTGCGCCAGCGTGACCTTTCCCAGGCGTTCCAGCAGCAACGCCTGGGCTTGTTCGAAAGCCCCCGTGAGCGCCGCATTGACGGCCTGTTCCACTAGGCACTCCGGGTGATCGGTGGACAGGCCGATAGCAAACAGCGACGGCGTGCCCAAGGCGTTGTGAATATCCAGCAGGGTGATTTCACTCAAGGGCTTGCCCAGGCACCAACCGCCCTGGTGGCCTTTTTCCGAGCGTACGTAACCCTTTTCCTTGAGCAACCCGAGCGTGCGCCGCACCACCACCGGGTTGGTGCCGAGCATCTGCGCGATGGTCTCCGAGGTGGCGCGCTCTTCATGGCGGCCCATATGGATCAGCACGTGGAGCATGCGCGAGAGGCGGGTGTCGTTTCTCATCAAGGGATCTCTGATCAATTCGGCGGAAAGTATCGTTTGTAACCTGAAAAGTTGCGAGACCCTTGACGGGGTATTTTCACGTAACTTATGGTGTGTCGTGAAAGCGCTTGGATAACCGAGTGCACCATTTGGGGTTACTTTCATGATGTACGACGTGATTATCGTGGGCGGCAGCTATGCCGGACTGTCGGCGGGCCTGCAATTGGCGCGGGCGCGACGCCAAGTGCTGGTGATCGATGCAGGGCAGCGGCGCAATCGCTTTGCGGCCACGTCTCACGGTTTTCTCAGTCAGGACGGCCAGGCGCCGGAAGTCATCGCCGCGCAAGGGCGCAGCCAATTGATGGCGTATCCGACGGTCACCTGGGTGCAGGGCAATGCGGTGCACGCCGTGGCGCAGTCGGAAGGTTTCAGTGTGCGCACCGAACATCACGCTACGTTTCACGGTAAGCGCCTGATCCTTGCCACCGGCGTGGTCGACGACTTGCCTGACATCGAAGGCCTCGAAGAGCGTTGGGGCAAGCACGTGTTCCACTGCCCTTACTGCCATGGCTATGAGCTGGATCAAGGCCGTATCGGCGTACTGGCCACATCACCCCTGGCCATGCACCACGCGCTGATGCTACCCGACTGGGGCGCCACCACCTTGTTCACCAATGGCGTGTTTACCCCGGATGCCGAGCAGCAAGCGCAGTTGGATCGACGTAGGGTCAGCGTCGAACACGGCGCTGTACGGCGCATCCGCGGCGAGCGCGCCGATCTGGAATTGGATGATGGCCGGGTGTTCAACCTCGACGGCATCTTCACCCAGTCCCGCACCCGTATCAGCCCATTGGCCGAGCAACTGGGCTGTGAGCGGGTCGATGGCCCGGCCGGCCGTTATCTGCACACCAATGAAATGCGCCAGACTTCCGTGCCCGGTGTGTTTGCTGGTGGTGATGTCTCCCTTGCCGCCGGTTCCGTCGCGCTGGCCGTGGCCGAGGGCGTGCGTGCCGGCGTGGGCGCGCACTTCTCGTTGATCGACGGTTGAGGCGCCCAGACGGCACTGGCTTGATGGCGAAAGTAAGGAACCGGACATCCTGCGTCGCTTGGAACAACTCAGCCCACGACTTTTCGCAAGAACCCCTTGTCGCAACAGTGGTGGGTGGTACGCGACGAGCCAGGCTCCAGGGTGTCACTGTGCTTCGCGCCCCATGCCGATTGCGCGCTGCCCCTGGACCCCAGCCTTGGTTCGACGCCTACTGCCGCGCCGGGCACGTGAAAGCCCGGAATTGGGAGTTGTTTGTCAAATAAGCCTGCGGAGGGCATTTTCTTCAATACCGCCGCCGTTTTGCCCTTTACCGTGAAGCCATCTGCACCCATCACCCTAAAAGGGACCCCCCATGAGCTTGATCATTTCCATGGCTGCCTTCGCCCTGGCGACCTCCATCACACCGGGGCCGGTGAATGTCGTCGCGCTCAGTACAGGCGCGCGCTTCGGTTTTGCCGCCAGCCAGAAACACGTGCTCGGCGCCGCCGTGGGCTTTACGTTGCTGTTGGTGTTGATTGGCCTCGGCTTGCATCAAGTGCTGCTGCGCTGGCCGATCCTGACCCAGTTGATCCAGTGGGGTGGGGTGGCGTTTTTGCTGTACATGGCCTGGAAACTGGCGGTGGACAACGGCCGGCTGGACGCCGACCGCACGGCCATTGCGCCGTCGATGCTCTATGGCGCGATCATGCAGTGGCTCAATCCCAAGGCCTGGCTGGCCTGCGTGGCGGGGATGGGGTTGTTTGTGGCGGATGGCGATACCGCACAGGTCTGGCTGTTTGCGGCGATTTATCTGGTGATCTGTTACCTGGCGGTCGCTTGCTGGGCCTACGCCGGCACGTTCCTGCGCCGCTACCTCAGCAACCCCCAGGGCGTGCGGCTGTTCAACCGCTCAATGGCCGCGTTGCTGGTGGCCAGTGTGGGTTATTTGCTGATGGCGTGAGCCGGTCGCGGTATTGCCCCGGCGTGGCGGCGAAATGCTGTTTGAACGTGCGCTGGAAATGCGCCTGGTCGGCAAAACCTGCGGCCTGGGCCACATCGGCGATCAACTCGCCCTGACGCAATTGCGTCCGGGCAAACTGGATGCGCTGGTTGACCAGGAATGCATGGGGCGTCAGCCCGTAATACTGCTTGAAGGCGCGGATCAGGTAAGACGGCGACAACTCGGCCGCCGCGCAGATATCTTCCAGTTTCAACGCCTGGGTGCAGTGGGCGCGGATGTATTCGGCAGCGCGCTCCAGCTTGTGGTTGACCTCGCGTACCGGGGTGTCGGAGGGGTTGAGGCGTTGTTGCACCTCAGTGAAGTAACTCACCAGCGCACTCTGTTTTTGCAGGTGTTCAGCCTGTTCGTCCACCAGTATTCGATACAACTCCAGCAGGCCGTTGTACAGCAGCGTGTCCCGAGTGTAAGGCGTGTCGAAGGGCCGGTAACCCTGGTCCGTGCTGAAACCCAACTGGTGCTGCAAGTCGGCCAGCCACGGCGTGTCGAGGTACAGCATCTGGTAGGACCACGGTTCATTCTCGATGGGATTGCACGCGTGAACGTCGCCGGGGTTCATCAACACCACGGTGCCCGCGCTGATCTCAAAGGTTTGCGCGCCGTAGTGGTAGTAGCTGCGCCCCGTCGTCACTGCGCCAATCGAAAAATGCTCGTGCGCGTGCCGGGTGTAGGTCACCTTGCGCCCATCATCGATGGTACGTGCTTCAATGAACGGCAAGCGCTCATCACGCCAAAAGCGTGGTGCGTGTGCGGGTTGCGCGGTGTTGTTCAACGACATGGCGGTGGTTCCATCCCTTTAGAGACCGGGGGACGATCATTGCACAGACCGCCAGGGTCGTCAGCCTGTGTACGTCAGGCGGGTACGAGGAAGGCTGCCTCCAGCAGTTGCCGCGTGTAAGCATGCTGCGGATCAGCAAAAATCGCCCGTGCATCGCCTTGCTCTACCACCTGCCCGTGCTTAACCACCATCAGTTGGTGACTCAACGCCTTCACCACCGCCAAATCATGGCTGATAAACAAGTAAGTCAGGTTGTACTTGGCCTGCAAACTGCGCAGCAGTTCCACTACTTGGCGTTGCACCGTGCGGTCCAGCGCGGAGGTGGGTTCGTCAAGCAGGATCAGGCGAGGCTTGAGCACCAGCGCGCGGGCGATGGCGATGCGCTGGCGCTGGCCGCCGGAGAACTCGTGGGGGTAGCGGTGCCGGGAATCCGGGTCGAGGCCCACTTCCTTGAGTGCCGCGATGATCGCCGCTTCCTGCTCGGCGGCTGTGCCCATCTTGTGGATGCGCAGGCCTTCGCCGACGATCTCGCTGACGCACATGCGCGGGCTCAGGCTGCCGAACGGGTCCTGGAACACCACCTGCATTTCCCGGCGCAACGGGCGCACCTGTTGCTGGGTCAGCGTGTCCAGTTGCTGGCCTTCGAAGCGAATCCCGCCCTTGCTGGCGATCAACCGCAGAATCGCCAGGCCCAAGGTGGATTTGCCCGAGCCGCTTTCGCCGACGATGCCCAGGGTTTGCCCCTGAGGCAGGCTGAAGTTAATGCCGTCCACCGCCTTGACGTAATCGACGGTGTTGCGCAAAAAGCCCTTCTTGATCGGGAACCACACTTTCAGGTCATCCACCTCCAGCAACGGGGGGCCGACTTCATTGGTCGCCGGCCCGCCGCTGGGTTCAGCCGCGAGCAGTTCCTGGGTGTACGGATGCTGAGGTGATTGGAACAGTGTCTCGCAATCGGCCTGCTCAACGATGCAGCCCTTTTGCATCACGCACACGCGATGGGCGATACGCCGCACCAGGTTCAAGTCATGGCTGATCAGCAACAGCGCCATGCCCAGGCGTGCCTGCAACGCTTCGAGCAATTCGAGGATCTTCAACTGCACCGTGACGTCGAGGGCGGTGGTCGGTTCGTCCGCGATCAGCAACTCCGGCTCATTGGCCAGCGCCATGGCAATCATCACCCGCTGGCGCTGGCCGCCAGACAGTTCGTGGGGCAGGGCCTTGAGGCGCTTGTGCGGTTCGGGAATGCCAACCAGCTCCAGCAGTTCCAGGGTGCGCAGGGTGGCGGCTTTGCCGGTGAGTCCCTTGTGCAGGCCGAGCACTTCGTTGATCTGCTTTTCGATGTTGTGCAGGGGGTTCAACGAGGTCATTGGCTCCTGGAAGATCATCGCAATGCGGTTGCCGCGAATGTGCCGCAGGCTTTTTTCCTGGAGCGTCAGCAGGTCTTGCCCGGCGTAGTTGATGGTGCCGGATGGGTGCCGCGCCAGCGGGTAGGGCAGCAGGCGCAGGATCGAGTGGGCGGTCACCGATTTGCCCGAGCCGCTTTCGCCGACCAAGGCCAGGGTTTCGCCGCGCTTGATATCAAAGCTGACGTTGTTCACCACGCGGTGGTGATGTTCGCCCGTGACGAACTCGACAGAGAGGTCGCGGATTTCGATCAGATTGTCCTGATTCATCTCATTTCCTCGGGTCGAAGGCATCGCGAGCGGACTCGCCGATAAACACCAGCAAACTCAACATGATCGCCAGCACGGCAAAGGCACTCATGCCCAGCCACGGCGCTTGCAGGTTGGATTTGCCCTGAGCCACCAGTTCACCCAACGACGGCGAACCGGCGGGCAAGCCAAAGCCAAGGAAGTCCAGCGCGGTGAGGGTGCCGATGGCGCCGGTAAGAATGAACGGCATGAAGGTCATGGTCGACACCATGGCGTTGGGCAGGATATGCCGGAACATGATCGCGCCGTTCTGCATGCCCAAGGCCCTGGCCGCGCGCACGTATTCCAGGTTGCGTCCGCGCAGGAACTCCGCGCGCACCACGTCCACCAGGCTCATCCAGGAAAACAGCAGCATGATCCCCAGCAACCACCAGAAGTTGGGCTGCACGAAACTGGCGAGGATGATCAACAGGTACAGCACCGGCAACCCGGACCAGATCTCCAGGAAACGTTGCCCGGCCAGGTCGACCCAGCCGCCGTAGAAGCCCTGCAACGCGCCGGCGATCACGCCGATGATTGAGCTGAGCACGGTGAGTGTCAGGGCAAACAGCACCGACACACGAAAGCCGTAGATCACCCGCGCCAACACGTCGCGGCCCTGGTCGTCGGTGCCGAGCAGGTTGACGCTAGAGGGGGGCGCCGGAGCTGGCACTTTTAGGTCGTAGTTGATGCTCTGGTAGCTGAATGGGATCGGTGCCCACAAGGTCCAGGCATCCTTGGCGTTGAGCAGTCCCTGGATGTATGGGCTCTTATAGTTGGCCTCTAGCGGGAATTCACCGCCGAACGCAGTTTCCGGGTAACGCTTGAGCGCCGGGAAGTACCAGCCGCCGTCATAGTGCACGGCCAGCGGCTTGTCGTTGGCAATCAGCTCCGCGCCCAGGCTCAGCACGAACAGCACCAGGAACAGCCACAGCGACCACCAGCCACGCTTGTTGGCCTTGAACCGCTCATACCGGCGGCGATTGAGGGGGGACAGGTTCATCTCAATGCTCCCGGCTGGCAAAGTCGATACGCGGATCGACCAGGGTGTAGGTGAGGTCGCCGATCAGTTTTACGATCAGCCCCAGCAAGGTGAAGATAAACAGCGTGCCGAACACCACCGGATAGTCGCGGTTGATCGCGGCTTCAAAGCTCATCAGACCCAGGCCGTCGAGGGAGAAGATCACCTCCACCAACAGCGAACCGGTAAAGAAAATACCGATAAACGCCGATGGGAAGCCGGCGATCACCAGCAACATTGCGTTGCGGAATACATGGCCGTAGAGCACGCGGTGGTTGGTCAGGCCCTTGGCTTTGGCGGTGACCACGTACTGCTTGTTGATCTCGTCGAGGAAGCTGTTCTTGGTCAACAGGGTCATGGTGGCGAAGTTGCCGATCACCAACGCTGTGATCGGCAACGCCAGGTGCCAGAAGTAATCGATGATCTTGCCGCCCCAGCTCAGCTCGTCAAAGTCGTTCGACGTAAGCCCGCGCAAGGGGAACCAGTTGAAATAACTGCCCCCGGCAAACACCACGATCAACAGGATCGCAAACAGGAACGCCGGGATTGCGTAGCCAACGATGATTGCCGAACTGGTCCACACGTCGAAATGGCTGCCATGCCGCGTGGCCTTGGCGATCCCCAGGGGGATCGACACCAGGTACATGATCAGCGTGCTCCACAACCCAAGGGAAATCGACACTGGCATCTTTTCCTTGATCAGGTCGATGACCTTGGCGTCACGGAAGAAGCTGTCGCCAAAATCCAGCGTGGCGTAGTTCTTGACCATGATCCACAAGCGTTCCGGCGCCGATTTGTCGAAGCCGTACATCTTTTCGATTTCCTTGATCAGCGCCGGGTCCAGGCCCTGCGCGCCGCGGTAGCTGTTGGAGCCGGCCACCGAGACCTCTGCGCCGCCACCGGCAATGCGGCTGGTGGCGCCTTCAAAGCCTTCAAGCTTGGCGATCATCTGTTCCACCGGCCCACCGGGAGCGGCCTGGATGATGACGAAGTTGATCAGCAGAATTCCGAACAGCGTGGGGATGATCAGCAACAGGCGACGAAGAATATAGGCCAGCATTTAATCGCCTCCGCTCGCCGAATCGGCGCTCGTGTTTGTGCTTGTGTCTAGGGTGACAGCCGGTTTGACATCGGGTTTTTCCCACCAGGTGGCGGTGCCGACGTCGTAGCGCGGCGCGACTTTGGGGTGACCCAGATGGTCCCAGTACGCCACGCGGAAGGTTTTGATGTGCCAGTTGGGAATCACGTAGTAGCCGAACTGCAGTACGCGGTCCAGGGCCTTGGCATGGGCCACCAGGCTTTTGCGCGAGTCGGCGTCGATCAGCTCTTCCACCAATTGGTCGACAGCCGGGTCCTTGAGGCCCATGTAGTTACGGCTGCCGGGTTTGTCGGCGCTTGAAGACTTCCAGAATTCCCGTTGTTCGTTACCCGGCGAGGTGGATTGCGGAAAGCTGCCCACCAGCATGTCGAAGTCCCGCGAGCGAATGCGGTTGACGAATTGCGAGACGTCAACCCGGCGGATCACCAGTTCAATGCCCAGGTCGGCCAGGTTGCGCTTGAACGGCAGCAGGATACGTTCGAACTCGGTCTGCGCGAGCAGGAACTCGATGGTCACCGGTTTGCCGGTGGTGTCGACCATCTTGTCATCGACAATGCGCCAGCCGGCCTCCTGCAACAGTTGATAGGCTTCGCGCTGCTGTTTACGGATCATCCCGCTGCCGTCGGTTTTGGCCGGCTCAAACGCCTGGGTGAAAACTTCGGGCGGGATCTTATCGCGCAGGGGCTCGAGGATTTTCAGCTCATCCGGGCCGGGCAGGCCGGTGGCCGCCATCTCCGAGTTTTCAAAGTAGCTGCGGGTGCGCGTGTAGGCGCCGTTGAACAGCTGCTTGTTGCTCCACTCGAAATCCAGCAGCAGGCTGATGGCCTTGCGCACGCGCACGTCCTGGAACATCGGCTTGCGCATGTTGAACACAAACCCTTGCATGCCGGTAGGGTTGCCGTTGGGGATCTCTTCCTTGATCAAACGGCCTTCTTTGACTGCCGGTGTGTTGTAGGCGTTGGCCCAGTTCTTCGCGCTGAATTCCAGCCAGTAGTCGAACTGCCCGGCCTTCAAGGCCTCCAGGGACACGGTGCTGTCGCGGTAGTAGTCGGTGATGCGGTTATCGAAGTTGTAGAAACCTTTGGCGACCGGCAGGTCCTTGGCCCAGTAGTCCTTGACCCGCTCGTAGCGGATCATACGCCCGGCCTTGACCTCGGCCACTTTGTACGGCCCGCTGCCCAGTGGTACCTCGAGGTTGCCCTTGGCAAAGTCGCGGGTCGCCCACCAATGCTTGGGCAATACCGGCAATTGCCCGAGGATCAGCGGCAGTTCGCGGTTGTTGGTGCGCTTGAACTTGAACAACACCTTCAGTGGGGCTTCGGCGATCACTTCGTCGACGTCGGCGTAATAGGTGCGGTAGATCGGCGAGCCGTCCTTGATCAACTCCTGAAAGGTAAACACCACGTCTTCGGCGCGGATCGGGTGGCCGTCGTGGAAGCGCGCCTCGGGACGCAGGTAGAAGCGCACCCAGCTGTTGTCCGGGGCTTTTTCGATCTTGCCGGCGACCAGTCCGTATTCGGTGATTGGCTCATCCAGGCTTTGCATGGCCAGGGTGTCGTAGATCAGGCCCAGGTTGTCGGCCGGCACGCCCTTGCTGATGTAGGGGTTGAGGCTGTCGAAACCGCCCATGGCCGACTCGCGGAACGTGCCGCCCTTGGGCGCTTGCGGGTTGACGTAGTCGAAGTGCTTGAAGTCGGCGGGGTACTTCGGCGGTTCGTTGTAAAGCGTCAGTGCGTGTTGCGGAGCGGCATGGGCTGCGGTGCACAGCAGCAGGCTGCCGAGCAGTGCGTTGCGCAAATACATCATTGGGCTTTCTCCGAAGCTTTCAGCCACCATGCGCTCAGGCCCAGGCTGTAGGGCGGCGTGGTGACAAAGGCGAACCGGTTGCGGTAGGCCAGGCGATGATAGTTGAGGTACCAATTGGGAATGCTGTAGTGCTGCCACAGCAACACACGGTCCAGGGCACGGCCGGCGGCCAGTTGCTCTTCGCGGGTCTGCGCCGCCAGCAGTTGTTCCAGCAGGTGATCGACAATCGGATTATTGATGCCGGCGTAATTCTTGCTGCCCTTGATCGCGGCCTGGCTGGAGTGGAAGTACTGCCACTGCTCAAGGCCCGGGCTCAGGGTCTGGTTGAGGGTGATCAGGATCATGTCGAAGTCGAATTGATCCAGGCGCTGCTTGTACTGTGCGCGGTCGACGGTGCGCAGGCGCGCGTCGATACCGATGCTGATCAGGTTCTCGACAAAGGGCTGCAGGATGCGCTCAAGGTTCGGGTTGACCAACAGGATTTCGAAGCGCAGCGGTTGCCCATCCTTGTTCAGCAGGCGCTGACCCGATAGCTTCCAGCCGGCTTCACCGAGCAGGGTGAGCGCATGGCGCATCGTCTCGCGGGGGATGCCGCGACCATCGGTCTGCGGCAGGCTGAACGGCTGGGTAAGCAGGCTGGCCGGCAACTGCTCGCGGTACGGTGAGAGCATCAGCCACTCACGGCCGGTTGGAACACCGGTAGCGGCGAATTCGCTGTTGGGGTAGTAGCTCAATGTGCGCTTGTAGGCGTTGCTGAACAGGGTGCGGTTGGTCCATTCAAAGTCGAACATCAGCCCCAGTGCTTCGCGCACCTTGGTCTGGCTGAAGGTTGGCCGACGGGTGTTCATGAACAGGCCCTGGCTTTGCGTTGGGATCTGGTGGGCAATCTGCGCTTTGATCACATCGCCACGGTTCACCGCCGGGAAGTTGTAGCCATTGGCCCAGTTCTTGGCCTGGTGTTCGATATAGATATCAAACTCACCGGCCTTGAAGGCTTCGAACGCCACATCGCTGTCGCGATAGAACTCCACTTCGACCTTGTCGTAGTTATAGAAGCCCTGGTTGACCGGCAGGTCCTTGCCCCAGTAATCCTTGACCCGTTCGAACACCAGTTGCCGGCCTGGCGTGACTTTGCTGATGCGGTACGGCCCGCTGCCCAGCGGCGGCTCGAAGGTGGTGGCCTTGAAGTCGCGATTTTTCCAGTAGTGCTGGGGCAATATTGGCAACTCGCCCAGGCGCAGGATCAGCAGCGGGTTGCCGGCGCGCTTGAACACAAAGCGGATGCGGTGACGATTGAGGATGTCCACCCGCGCCACTTCCTGCAGGTTGGTGCGGTATTGCGGGTGGCCTTCGGTGAGCAGGGTGCGATAGGAAAACGCCACGTCATAGGCGGTGATCGGCTTGCCATCGTGGAAGCGTGCTTCCGGGCGCAGGTTGAACACCACCCAACTGCGATCCTCGCTGTACTCCACCGACTGGGCGATCAGCCCGTAGCTGGAGGTGGGTTCGTCGCCGGAGGGCGCGTACTGGCCGGTACCGACCATCAATGGCTCGTTCAGCTCATTGACGCCGTATTGCAGGAAATTGGGGGTGGAAACCGGGCTGGAGCCCTTGAAGGTATAGGGGTTGAGCGTATCGAAGGTGCCAAAGGCCATCACCCGCAATATGCCGCCTTTCGGCGCTGCAGGGTTTACCCAGTCGAAGTGGGTGAATTTGGCCGGGTACTTGAGCCTGCCGAACTGCGTATACCCGTGGCTCTCGGTAATTGTCGCGTTCGCACCAAAGCTCAAGGCCAGACTTATTAGTAGAAGGAGGGGACGCTTCAAGTCAGAGATCCGATCCAGGCGGCTTGGGCTTTATGATCGGTACAGTAACAGCTTGTTCCGGTTGGAAAAAGGCCGTTGGGAAGGCCCTTTGAGGGCTGGCGCGGTATTGAATGGTGTGAAGATCAAATGTGGGAGCTGGCTCTCATGCGATAGCATCACCTGGGTGTCATTGATACACCGCGGTGTCTGCATCGCAGGCAAGCCAGCTCCCACACAAGCCAGCTCTCATGCGGCTTATCTTGGCCCGGAAACCACCAGCATCTGCCCCGGCTTGAGCGCCTGGCCAGTGCGTGGGTTCCAACGCTTGAGATGTTGCATCTCGACGTTGAAGCGCTTGGCGACGATGTACAGCGAGTCGCCTTTCTTGACCTTGTACTGCACCGGCTTCTTGCGACTGGCTACCGCGCGGCGGGTGTCCTGCATCACCAGGGTCTGGCCGACCTTGAGGGCCTGGCCGTTGAGCTGGTTCCAACGTTGCAGGTCATGCACATTGACTTTGTTGGCCTTGGCAATCAGCGTCAGGTTGTCACCCTTACGCACTTTGTAGCTGCGGGTACGCCCGGTAACCCGTGCAGTCTCAACTTCGTCGAACACCTGTTTTTTGGGGCGCATCGCCAGTAGTTCTTCCGGCTTCATCGTCGAAAGGGTGCTGGTGAGCAGTTGCGCTTTGGAACTTGGCACCAGCAAATGCTGCGGGCCGTCCAAGGTGGTGCGTTGTTTCAGGGCCGGGTTGAGCTGGAACAATTCGTCTTCGTCGATCTCGGCCAGCGCGGCAACCCGTGACAGGTCCATGCTTTGCTTGACTTCAACCACTTTGAAGTACGGCGTGTTGGCAATCGGGTTAAGGTTGACGCCGTAGGCTTCCGGCGCCAGCACTACCTGGGACAGCGCCAGGAACTTGGGCACGTAGTCCTTGGTTTCCTGGGGCAGGGGCAAGTTCCAGTAGTCAGTCGGCAGGCCGAGCTTCTCGTTGCGCTCGATTGCCCGGCTCACCGTACCTTCGCCGGCGTTATAGGCAGCCAGGGCCAGCAACCAGTCACCGTTGAACATGTCGTGAAGGCGGGTCAGGTAGTCCAGGGCGGCGGTGGTGGAAGCGGTGATATCGCGGCGGCCATCGTAGGCGCGGGTCTGGCGCAGGTTGAAGTAGCGCCCGGTGGATGGAATGAACTGCCACAGGCCGACCGCATTGCTGCGCGAGTAGGCCATTGGGTTATAGGCACTTTCAATCACTGGCAGCAGCGCCAGCTCCAGGGGCATGTTGCGTTCTTCAAGGCGTTCGACGATGTAATGAATGTAGAGGCTGCCGCGTTCGCCGGCGTTTTCCAGGAAGGAGGGGTTGCTGGCGAACCACAGGCGCTGTTGCTCGATGCGCGGGTTGACGCCTACGTCGTCCTGCAATTGAAAGCCACGTCGCATGCGTTCCCAGACGTCTTGTGGGACGTCGGGAGCCGGCTTCTCTGAAAGCCAGATGACGGGTTTCTGTTTGATCTTGGCGGTAAGGTTTGGCTTGGGTTGCACGGTGGGTTGTGCGGTGAAATTGTTTGATTGGCAGCCCGCCAGCGTGGCGGAAACAGCCACCGCCACAGCTTGAGCCAGGCGGGTCAATGCGTCTGAATGGTTGGATTTACGAATAGATGACGACATTGGCTGGAAGTAAGTTCCGGGCAAAAATGTCGGGCGATTCTAGAAAGCGCATTGGTTCCGGTCAACCATTCAGAAATTACGTATCAGATTGTTTTCCGTTAGAACTTATCTTTCCAGGCCCTCAAGCTAGCAAACACCTCGGCCCCAGAGCGGTTGTCGCGCCCATTCCGTTCGTCCGCTTTTTGTTTAACGGATGTTTCAGAGGTGCGCAGAAAGGGATTGGTGCGCTTTTCCAGGGCCAGGTTGGAAGGCAACGTGATCTCGCCGCGGGCCCGCAGTTGAAGGACGTTTTCCACGCGTTCGGCGATATCGGCGTTGTGTGGTTCCACCGCCTGGGCAAACTTGAGGTTACTTTGTGTGTATTCGTGGGTGCAGTACACCAAGGTATCGGCAGGCAGTGAGGCCAGACGCTCAAGAGAGGCGTACATCTGTTCCGGCGTGCCTTCGAACAGGCGCCCGCAACCGGCGGCGAACAGGGTGTCGCCACAAAACAGCACGCCTTGGTGATAAAAGGCAATATGGCCCAGCGTATGGCCAGGCACTGTATAAATGTCGAAGTCCCAGCCGAGCACCGTGATGCGGTCATTATCGTTTAACGCTACGTCCCGCGCCGGGATCATCTCGTTGGCCGGGCCGTAGACCTTGGCGTCGGTAGCACCTTTGAGTTGTTCGACACCGCCGACATGATCATGGTGATGATGGGTAATCAGGATGTCGCTGAGGGCCCAGCCAGGGTTTTGCTTGAGCCAGGCCAGTACGGGCGCGGCGTCGCCGGGGTCGACCACGGCGCAGCGCTGGGTGCGGGGGTCTTGTAACAACCAGATGTAGTTATCGGTGAAGGCGGGCAGGGCAGTGATCTGTATCATTCTTCGATTCGCCAAGCTGAACACATTGGTGCATCTTAGAACGTCTAGGCGAGTTGGAGAATGCAATGACTGATAAAGCGTTCGCCCAGGCCGATCCTGAGTGGCTGGCCCTGATCAGCGCAGCCCGTGAATGGCTGTCCGGACCCATCGGGCAATTTCTGCTGCACGAAGAACGGCGCATGCTCGAAGACGAGTTGGGCCGGTTCTTTGGCGGCTACCTGGTGCATTACGGGCCATCAGCCGAAACGCCACCCGCCGCGCCCCAAGTGCAACGCAATGTACGCTTGGGCGCACCGTTGCCGGGGGTTGAGATCGTGTGCGAGGAACAAGCCTGGCCGTTGAGCGAGCACGCCGCCGACGTGGTGGTGTTGCAACATGGGCTGGATTTCTGCCTGTCACCCCACGGTTTGTTGCGCGAAGCGGCGAGCAGTGTGCGCCCAGGTGGCCATTTGCTGATTGTGGGCATCAACCCCTGGAGTAGTTGGGGGCTGCGCCATGTGTTTGCGCATGACGGCCTGCGCCAGGCGCGCTGCATCTCGCCGCAACGGGTGGGGGACTGGCTGAACCTGCTGGGCTTCGCGCTGGAGAAACGCCGCTTCGGATGCTATCGTCCGCCGCTTGCTTCGACCAAGTGGCAAGGCCGCCTGGCTGGCTGGGAGCGGCGCGCAGGTGCCTGGCAACTGTCGGGCGGCGGCTTCTATTTATTGGTCGCACGCAAGATCGCGGTCGGGCTGCGGCCGGTGCGTCAGGTACGTCGCGAGCCTATCGGCAAGCTGCTGCCGATGCCGCTGGCCAAGGTCAACCGTGAGCAAGTCGATACGTAACTTCTTTTTTGAATTCAGACCGAGCAACCGATGACCGATAGCGTAGAACTCTTCACCGATGGCGCCTGCAAGGGCAACCCGGGCCCTGGCGGCTGGGGCGCATTGCTGGTGTGCAAGGGCGTGGAGAAGGAATTGTGGGGCGGTGAACCCAACACCACCAACAACCGCATGGAGCTGATGGGTGCCATTCGCGGCCTGGAAGAACTCAAGCGCCGCTGCAACGTGCTGCTGGTGACCGACTCGCAGTACGTAATGAAGGGCATCAACGAGTGGATGGTCAACTGGAAGAAGCGTGGTTGGAAGACCGCGGCCAAGGAACCGGTTAAAAATGCTGACCTGTGGCAACTGCTCGATGAGCAATGCAATCGCCACGACATCACCTGGAAGTGGGTGCGTGGTCACATTGGCCACCCTGGCAACGAACGCGCCGACCAACTGGCCAACCGTGGCGTGGACGAAGTGCGCGGCTACAAGCAGAGCTGATGCCGGCTCACGTGTTAACATTGCGCCCTTTGATTCACACCACACCGTTGAGAGCTGAACCCTGATGGCCATCCGATCTGTTGTACTCGATACCGAAACCACCGGCATGCCGGTGACTGACGGCCACCGGATCATTGAAATCGGCTGTGTCGAACTGATGGGTCGCCGCCTCACCGGGCGTCACTTCCACGTCTACCTGCAACCAGACCGGGACAGTGACGAAGGCGCGATCGGCGTCCACGGCATCACTGACGAATTCCTCAAGGGCAAGCCGCGCTTTGCCGAAGTCGCCGATGAGTTTTTCGATTTCATCAATGGCGCCCAGCTGATCATCCATAACGCAGCGTTCGACGTCGGCTTCATCAATAACGAGTTTGCCCTGATGGGGCAGACGGATCGCGCCGACATCTCCAAGCACTGCTCGATCCTCGACACCCTGATGATGGCCCGGGAGCGTCACCCGGGCCAACGCAACAGCCTCGATGCCTTGTGCAAACGTTATGGCGTCGATAACTCCGGCCGTGAACTCCACGGCGCCTTGCTCGACTCCGAGATCCTCGCCGACGTTTACCTGACCATGACCGGCGGGCAGACCAGCCTGTCCCTGGCCGGCAATGCGTCCGATGGCAATGGTTCGGCGGAAGGTTCGGGTAACCGCCCTTCGGAAATCCGCCGCCTGCCGGCGGATCGCAAGCCGACCCCGATTATCCGCGCCAGTGAGCAAGACCTGGCCGAGCATGCGGCGCGGTTGGAGGCGATTGCCAAGTCGGCGGGTGCGCCGGCGTTGTGGACCCAGCTGACCCAGCAATAACCCCAAGACTGAACACAGCCCACACTGGTTCTCCATTGCTTTCAAAATCTTCATTCGCGTCATCGCCCCCAAGCTTCTACCCTTGAGTGCATAGCCGTCAGGACGCCATGCCCTTATGTACAAAGACCTGAAGTTTCCCATCCTCATCGTGCACCGCGACATCAAAGCCGACACCGTCGCCGGTGACCGGGTCCGTGGCATCGCCCGGGAGTTGGAACAAGAGGGCTTCAGTATCTTTTCCGCCGTGGACTACGCCGAAGGCCGGCTGGTTGCTTCTACCCATCATGGCTTGGCCTGCATGCTGATTGCCGCCGAAGGTGCCGGTGAGAACACCCACCTGCTGCAAAACATGGTCGAACTGATCCGCCTCGCACGGTTACGGGCGCCGAACCTGCCGATTTTTGCCCTGGGCGAGCAAGTCACCCTGGAAAACGCGCCGGCCGACGCCATGAGCGAACTCAACCAACTGCGCGGCATTCTGTACCTGTTCGAAGACACCGTCCCGTTTCTCGCCCGGCAAGTCGCCCGCGCGGCCCGCACTTACCTGGATGGCTTGTTGCCGCCGTTCTTCAAGGCGCTGGTGCAGCACACCGCCGACTCCAACTATTCCTGGCACACCCCCGGCCATGGCGGTGGCGTGGCTTATCGAAAAAGTCCGGTGGGGCAGGCGTTTCATCAGTTTTTTGGGGAAAACACCCTGCGTTCTGACCTGTCCGTCTCGGTGCCGGAACTGGGCTCGCTGCTGGATCACACCGGCCCCTTGGCCGAAGCGGAAGCCCGCGCTGCACACAATTTTGGCGCCGATCACACCTTCTTCGTGATCAACGGCACGTCCACCGCCAACAAGATCGTCTGGCATTCCATGGTCGGTCGCGATGACCTGGTGCTGGTGGACCGCAATTGCCACAAGTCGGTATTGCACTCGATCATCATGACCGGCGCGATTCCACTGTACCTGTGCCCGGAGCGCAACGAACTGGGGATTATCGGGCCGATTCCCCTGAGCGAATTCAGCCCCGAGTCGATCCGCGCCAAGATCGACGCCAGCCCGCTTACCCGTGGCCGAGTGCCGAAAGTGAAGATGGCGGTGGTCACCAATTCCACCTACGACGGCCTGTGTTACAACGCCGAGCTGATCAAGCAGCAATTGGGCGGCAGTGTCGAGGTGCTGCACTTTGACGAGGCCTGGTATGCCTATGCGGCGTTTCACGAGTTCTTTGCCGGGCGCTACGGCATGGGCACTTCGCGCACGCCGGACAGCCCGTTGGTGTTCACCACTCACTCCACCCACAAACTGCTTGCAGCCTTCAGCCAGGCCTCGATGATCCACGTGCAGGACGGCGGTGCGCGGCAGCTGGACCGTGATCGTTTCAACGAAGCGTTCATGATGCATATCTCAACCTCGCCGCAATACAGCATTATCGCTTCGTTGGACGTGGCCTCAGCGATGATGGAAGGCCCGGCCGGGCGCTCGCTGTTGCAGGAAATGTTCGACGAAGCCTTGAGTTTCCGCCGTGCCCTGGCCAACCTGCGCCAACACATTGCTGCCGAGGACTGGTGGTTCTCCATCTGGCAGCCGCCGTCGGTGGCGGGTATCGATCAGGTGGTTACCGACGATTGGCTGTTGCATCCTGAGGACGATTGGCATGGCTTTGGTGATGTGGCCGAGGACTACGTGCTGCTGGACCCGATAAAAGTGACACTGGTGATGCCCGGCCTAACCGCCGGGGGCGCTCTGAGCGACTGCGGCATTCCTGCTGCGGTGGTCAGCAAATTCCTGTGGGAGCGTGGCCTGGTAGTGGAAAAAACCGGGTTGTATTCCTTCCTCGTGCTGTTCTCCATGGGTATTACCAAAGGCAAATGGAGTACGCTGCTCACCGAATTGCTTGAGTTCAAGCGCAGTTACGATGCCAATGTCAGCCTCGCCAATTGTTTGCCATCGGTCTTCGCACAAGGGCCGGCGCGCTATCAGGATCTGGGTTTGCGCGACCTGTGCGATCAATTGCACAGCTGTTACCGCCGCAATGCCACCGCCAAACACCTCAAACGCATGTACACGGTGTTGCCGGAAATTGCGATGAAACCGGCCGACGCCTACGACCAATTGGTGAGAGGTGAAGTCGAAGCGGTGTCGATTGACGCCTTGCCAGGGCGCATCGCAGCAGTAATGCTGGTGCCGTATCCACCTGGCATTCCATTGATTATGCCGGGCGAGCGGTTTACTGATTCGACGCGCTCGATCATCGACTACCTGGCCTTTGCCCGGACGTTCGATAGCAGTTTCCCCGGTTTTGTCGCCGATGTTCATGGGTTACAACACGAAGATGACGGCAGTGGTCGTTGTTACACCGTCGATTGCATCAAGGGTTAAGAATGTTTATGCAAGCTGTGATGAACCCGAAGTATCCGGGGCTCAGTGTGCGGGTCGCTGATGAAGGTTTTGATGCCTACGTGTGGGGCAATGACTTCAGCTTTGAGGTCAGCGGCTATGGGCAGCCGCAGATGGGCACGCGGGTCGATCAATGGCCCGTGGAGCGCATCGTGCCGTACCGCAAGTGCTATGGCATCGATCCGGAGGAGTTCGCCAGTTTTCGCGATGCGCCCGACAGCGCGATCTTCATGGCCTACCTGGACGACCGCCCGGTGGGGCATATCGTGGTCAGTACCAATTGGAACGGCTATGCCCATGTCGATGAACTGGCGGTGGTCTTGCCCGCGCGGCGTCATGGGGTGGCGAAGGCATTGCTGGATGTGGCGCAGTTCTGGAGCCGCAAGAAAAACCTGCCCGGCTTGATGCTGGAAACCCAGAACAACAACCTCGGCGCCTGCCGTTTGTATGAACGTTGTGGTTACGTGATGGGGGGCATCGACAAGCTGCGCTATCGCGGCATCGATCCGCAAACCCGCGAAGTGGCGATCTTCTGGTATCGGTTATTCAAAAGCGAAGTCGAATAGGCTTAGCCCACCAACAGGCCTTCAGCCTTCTGCGTCACGATCTCCAGCAGTGCATTCAGCGCCGGGGAAGTCACGCCATCCTTGAGGGTCAGCGCATACAGGTTGACCATGATCGGCGGCGACACCGGGCACGCATCCAGCCCGGCTTCACGCGCGCCAAACGCGGTGAACGGGTCAACCACCGCCAAGCCTTCTCCCGCTTCCACCATGCTGCGCATCATCTGATAGGTCTGTACGCGCGTCTGCACCACAGGCAGCGGTCGCAAAGCTTGCAGCTTGGCGTCCAACTGGCGGCTGAGCGGGTCCTGGCCCTCCAGGCCAATCATCGATTGCCCGGCCAGGTCCTGCAACGCGATGTACTTTTGCTTGGGCTTTAGCCAGCCACGGGGCGCGAGCAATTGCAGCTTGCCCTGGGCCAGTACGGTGCTGTGGATCTGTGGGTGTTCCGGGTCATGCAGGCTTAAACCGACGTCAGCCTCGTGCAGCAGCAGGCTCCTGACGATCTCCCGTGTCGGCTGGCTCGACAGGTTGCAAGGTGTGTCCTGGAAACGTCGGCGCAGCACCGCAATGCTGTGCGGTAACAGTTGGTTGGCCAGGGGCGGCGTGCACAGGGCACGGAGGGTCGGGGCGTGATGGTGTTTCAAGCGACTGGCCAGGCGTTGCACCGGCTCCAGCGCCTCATACACATGGGCGATTTCTGCCTGCAGCTCCAGCGTTTCCCGCGTCGCCTGCAATCGCCCGCGGATGCTGGCGAACAGCATAAAGCCCAGTTGCGCCTCGGCTTCCTTGAGCGCCGCGTCCACGTCGCCCACGGGGAGTTGCAACCACTCGGCGGCCAAGCCTGGGTGTCCGGTCTGCAAGATGGCCTGAATCACTTCGATATGACGTAAACGCATCGCCGGAGTCTATGTGCAGCGCGCCGCGTATTCAATAGAATGGCTACGCTGATCATCAACGACCACAGCCGGCTACCGGCATTAACAACAAAAACAGGTCTGGTCTCAAATGCCTCTACCCTCGATATTCCTCGGGGTAACGGCCAAGCAACTGCTGGTTCTGGTGACCGTAGGGTGCGTGGCTGCTTATCTCTTCAATACCCAAAGCGAAACCACGCCGGAAAAGCTGGCACTTGAAACGTTTATCCGTTCCCAGGAACAGGTGGCCGAACAGGTGGGGGCAGTCCTTGGCATTGAGTTGATCAGGCAGGTGGTCGCGCATCCCGGTTACAACTCGGCGGGTTACCAGCGTTCGATGTTTGCGGTGGAAGGCGAGCGTGGGCGGGTAGTGGTGACGTTGAAAGAGGTCGAGGGGGAGCAGGGCATTGAAGTCACGGAGATCCGCCGCCCGTGATCACCCCAGCCCAGTCAATGCCATCAATGGCCAGGACTGAGCAGGTGGATAGGGCGAGATCTTATGAAGCGAGGGTGGTTTGCGATTCGCGCACGAGAATGGTGCCCGACTGAATCAGCTTGAATTCGTCGCCTTCCAGTTTCTCTACACGGTCGCCAATGGCCAGCTTGTAGGTGGTGGTAGGTGCCGAGCCAGCCAGGTCGCCTTGCGCCGGGTTGGATTCCTGGAACTCATGCACCGAATACACGCGTCCTTCTGCGTCTCTGGCATGAAACTGTCCGACTAGTACTGCTGCCATCTGTTTAGAACCTCTGGAGATAAACACTCGATTTGCGGTTCTGTAGACCGTTATGGAGCGGGGTAGTTTACTTACGGAATAAAAATACTATTCGCTGATCTTTTTGGACGCTTCCTACACGTTGTAGGGCGATGCAAACGTCCGGGGGATGAGCAAAACCTTCTGGTGAACACGCCGCGAAGACTTTATAACTACACGTTCCTTTAGTCAGACGTCGAGAAACCCCAATGAGCAAGGTCTACACGGTAGCCGTCCTGGTTGGCAGCTTGAGAAAAGACTCGATTAACCGCAAGGTTGCCTTGGCATTGGCCGAACTGGCCCCTGCCAACCTTAGGTTGAACATTGTGGAAATTGGCGATTTGCCGCTCTACAACGAAGACATCGACGGCGCTGCACCGCCCGCAGCCTACAGCACTTTCCGCCAACAGGTGAGCTCATCCGACGCGGTGCTGTTCGTGACCCCGGAATACAACCGTTCCGTGCCCGCTCCGTTGAAGAATGCCATCGACGTGGGTTCCCGGCCGTACGGGCAGAGTGCCTGGAGTGGCAAGCCGGGTGCGATCATCAGCGTGTCGCCGGGGGCCATTGGTGGCTTTGGCGCCAACCATCATCTGCGCCAATCCCTGGTGTTCCTCGATGTGTGGTGCATGCAGCAGCCGGAGGCCTACTTGGGGGGGGCGGGGAGCGTGTTCGATGACGCAGGCAAGGTCTCGGCAAAGACCAAGCCGTTTCTGCAAGCGTTCATTGATGCCTACGGCAAGTGGGTGGAAAAACAGCACGCTTGATTTGGCAATGAGATCAGAATGTGGGAGCGGGCTTGCTCGCTCCCACATTGGGTTCAGCGTAGCCAGTTGGTGCGCGCCAGCTCGATCACTTCATCGCCACGCCCACTCATCACCGCCTTAAGCATATACAGGCTGAACCCCTTGGCCTGTTCCAGCTTGATCGTCGGCGGCATCACCAACTCCTGGGTCGCGGTGATCACGTCCACCAGCACCGGGCCGTCATGGGCCAAGGCGCGGCGCAGGGCCGGCTCCAGGTCCTCGGAGTGTTCCACCCGAATGCCGAGGATGTCCATGGCATTGGACATGGCGGCGAAGTCCGGGTTTTTCAGCTCGGTGCCAGTATCCAGGTAACCCGATGCTTTCATTTCCATGGCGACAAACCCCAGCGACGAGTTATCGAACACGATGACTTTCACTGGCAGCTTCAACTGCGCCAGCGAGATGAAATCCCCCATCAACATGGCGAATCCACCGTCACCGGACATCGAGATCACCTGGCGATTCGGGAAGGCTGCCTGGGCACCAATGGCCTGGGGCATGGCATTGGCCATCGAACCGTGGTTGAACGAACCGATCAGCCGGCGTTTGCCGTTCATCTTCAAATAGCGTGCTGCCCAGACGGTGGGCGAGCCGACGTCGGCGGTGAAGATCGCATCATCATCAGCCAGCTCGCTGAGCAGGCGCGCCACGTACTGCGGGTGGATTGGTCGATCGGCTTTCGACGGTTGAGCAAGATCGTCCAGCCCTTGGCGGGCCTTTTCGTAGTGCTTCAAGGACGCTTCGAGAAAGCTGCGATCGGTCTTGCGTGTCAGGCGCGGTAGCAACGCGCCAATGGTTTCACTGACGTCGGCGGCGATGCCCAAGTCCAGCGTGGCACGACGGCCCAACGCCTGCGGGTTGCGGTCAACCTGGATGATCTTCGCGTCAGTCGGGTAGAACTGACGGTACGGAAAGTCGGTGCCGAGCATGATCAAGGTGTCGCAGTCGAGCATGGCGTGGTAACCGGAGCTGAAGCCGATCAGGCCGGTCATGCCCACGTCGAACGGATTGTCCCACTCCACGTGCTCCTTGCCGCGTAGCGCATGCACCACCGGAGCGCCGAGTGCGTCGGCCAGGGCGACCACTTGGTCATGTGCACCGGCACAGCCGCTGCCGCAGAGCAGGGTGGTTTTATGGCTGCTTTCAAGGATTTCGGTAAGGCGTTGCAGGTCTTGTTCAGCTGGCAAGGTGCGCGGCGCGTGCAGAGCGGGCCAGGGCTTGAGCTTGTCTTCCACTTCCAGCAGCGAGACGTCGCCCGGAATCACCACCACCGCGACGCCGCGATTGAGGATCGCCGAGCGCATGGCGCGGTGCAGCACATGGGGCATCTGCTCGGGGTTGGTCACCAGCTCGATGAAGTGGCTGCATTCCTTGAACAGTTCCTGAGGATGGGTTTCCTGGAAGTAGTTAAGGCCGATCTCCGAAGACGGAATCTGCGCGGCAATCGCCAGTACCGGCACATGGTTGCGATGGCAGTCAAACAGGCCATTGATCAAGTGCAGGTTGCCCGGCCCGCAGCTGCCGGCGCAGACCGTCAGCTCACCCGTGGCCGCGGCTTCGGCACCGGCGGCGAACGCGGCCACTTCTTCGTGGCGCACGTGCATCCACTCGATGCTGTCCATGCTGCGCAGGGCGTCGGTGAGGCCGTTGAGGCTGTCGCCGGTCAGGCCCCAGATGCGCTTGACGCCCGCCTGTTCAAGGGTGCTCGCCAATTGCTGGGCCAGGTTGATTTTCGCCATGGAGAACTCCAATCGTCAGGGAGGTTAAAAACTGCTGATCAATAGGGGACAGTTCGATCACGGCGAATGCTCCGCCTTTAATGTGAAGATTGCGTCATGGTCGCGCGGTATTGCCGGGTGCGCCGGGCGATGAACCATTGGTCACGTAGCAGCGCGACGCACGGAGCGACCTTGGCCTTGGGCAAATGGCCGCGGCTTAGCCGGTGCATCTGGTAACGCACCACGGCGAGAGTGGCCAGGGACGCAAGGGGTTTGCGCTTCCAGTCGATTGGCTTGAGTTGCGGGTCGGGGTCGCGGCCTTCGCGCCAGTGCCGGATCAGTTGCGGCTCCAATGTCAGGGCCGTGGCAATGCCAGCCATGGCGATGCCACTGTCCAGCACTTGCTGCACGATGGGTAAGCGGCGAATGCCGCCGGTGACCATCACCGGCATGGTGGCGACGGTTGCAAGCTCGGTGGCCATCTCCAGGAAGTACGCCTCACGGGCCAGGGTGCGGCCGTCTCGCGCCTCGCCTTGCATGGCTGGGGCTTCGTAGCTGCCACCGGACAACTCCAGCAGGTCGATGGGCAGCGGGTTGAGCATCTCGACCACGGCGCGCGCCTCGCGCTCTTCGAACCCGCCGCGCTGGAAGTCGGCGGAGTTGAGTTTGACTGCCACACAAAACCCAGGACTGACGCTGGCACGCACCGCGCGGATCACTTCCAGCAGCAGGCGAGCGCGGTTCTCCAGAGAGCCGCCCCAATGGTCGGTGCGCCTGTTGCTAAGCGGCGAGAGAAATTGGCTCAGCAAATAGCCATGGGCCCCATGGATTTGCACCCCGGTAAATCCTGCTTTCTCGGCCAGCCGCGCGCTGGTGGCGAAACGCTGGATCACGTCCTGGATGTGGTCCTCGGTCATAGCCTTGGGTTTGGCAAACATCTTCGAGAAACCGCCCAGGTCGAGCGGGACGGCGGAGGGTGCCACGGCTTGCTGGCGCAGGTTGGCTGGAGTCTGGCGTCCCGGATGGCTGAGTTGAACCCAGAAGTGCACGTTCTTGCCCCGAGCCACATCGGCCCATTCGCGAAAGCTTGCCAGTTGCTGCTCGTTTTCAAGGGCCACGCCGCCGGGGCCGGTCATAGCGCGGCGGTCGATCATCACGTTGCCGGTAATCAACAGGCCCGGTTCGCCGTCTGCCCAGGCTTTGTAAAGCTGCTTCAATTCGCGCGAAGGCGCTTGCCGAGTATCCGCCATGTTCTCTTCCATCGCCGCCTTGGCGATACGATTGGAAAGAACTTGGCCATTGGGCAGTTGCAGGGCTTCAAAGGGGGACATGGGTTGACTCCTGAACGGGGGAGGCCTCAGGCTAAGCTTAAAGTTAACTTTAATGTCAAGCAGGGCGTGGCGATGAATATTGGTGAGCTGGCAAAACAGAGCGGGCTGGCGGCGTCGCGTATCCGCTTTTATGAAGCCGAAGGGCTGATCAGCCAAGTGGGGCGCCAGGCCAACGGCTATCGGCGCTATGCACCGCAAGCGTTGCAGACTCTTCAACTGATCCAGAGTGCGCAGCAGGCCGGGTTCAGCTTGCAGGAACTCAAAGCGCTAATGCCGGCGCCGGGGGAGCACAAGCGTGAGGAATTGGTCGACGCGCTGGAGCGCAAAGTGGCACAGATCGAAGCGATGCAGGCGCAACTGGCCCACAGCAAGGCGCAGTTGCTGGGCGTGATCGAAGCGGTGCGGGCGCAGCCGGAAGGGGTGCCATGTTCGATGGGGCAGAAGCAGGTGCTGGCGTCGATTAAGCACAATCCATAAAAAAGCCCTGGCATGCCAGGGCTTCTTCTTTCGCTAAGACTCAGCGACGACGAAACAACGGCAACGGTTCATCCGTTGCAGCCTGGTACGTCACGGAGAAGTCCTTGAGGCTTTCCAGCGCTTCGTACGGATCTTTGTCGGCGCGCAGGGCGAACGCATCGAACCCGCAGCGGCGCAGGTAGAACAACTGGTCGCGCAGTACGTCGCCAATGGCGCGCAACTCGCCCTTGTAACCGTAACGGTCACGCAACAGGCGCGCGTTGGAGTAGTTGCGACCGTCGGTGAAGGCCGGGAAGTTCAGGGCGATGACTTGGAAGTGTTCCACGTCGTCGCCGATCTCTTCGGCTTCTTCATCGGCGTCCAGCCACACACCCAGGCCGCCGTCGCGGGCCTTTAGGGCGTGGCCGTGTTCGCGCCACAGCGCCAACGGCACGATCAGGTCGTCGCAATTGGAGATGCCGTCGAAGCTCGCGTCCTTGGGCAGCAGGTGCCAGGTTTCGTCGAGGACTTCGTTGTTCTTAATGATTCGCTGCATAGACGCGCTCCTTGAACAGGTCAATGCCGATGCGCTGGTAGGTGTCGATAAAACGCTCATCTTCGGTGCGCTGTTCGATGTACACATCGATCAGTTTGCCGATCACCTCGGGCATGGCTTCCTGGGCGAAAGACGGGCCGAGGATCTTGCCCAGGCTCGCATCGCGGCTGGCGCTGCCACCCAGGGACACTTGGTAGAATTCTTCGCCTTTCTTGTCCACGCCCAGGATGCCGATGTGGCCGACGTGGTGGTGACCACAGGCATTCATGCAGCCGGAGATGTTCAGGTCCAGCTCGCCGATGTCGAACAGGTAGTCCAGGTCTTCGAAGCGACGCTGGATCGATTCGGCAATCGGGATCGACTTGGCGTTGGCCAGGGAGCAGAAATCGCCACCCGGGCAGCAGATGATGTCGGTCAGCAGGCCGATGTTCGGCGTGGCGAAACCGCCTTCGCGCAGCTCGCCCCACAGGATAAACAATTGGCTCTGCTCAACGTCCGCGAGAATGATGTTCTGCTCGTGGGAGGTGCGCAGTTGGCCAAAGCTGTAGCGCTCGGCCAGGTCGGCGACGGCGTCCAGCTGCTTGTCGGTGATATCGCCCGGAGCAACGCCGGTAGGTTTCAGCGACAGGGTCACCGCGACATAACCCGGCTTCTTGTGCGCCAGGGTGTTGCGGGTACGCCAACGGGCGAAACCTGGGTGCTGCTGGTCGAGTGCCGCGAGCTCGGCGTCCTGATTGGTCAGGGCCTTGTACTCGGGATCAACGAAGTGTTTGGCCACGCGGTGCACTTCGGCTTCGGTCAGGGTGGTCTGGCCGCCGCGCAGGTGTTCCATTTCAGCGTCGACTTTCTGGGCAAACACCTCAGGGGTCAGCGCCTTGACCAGGATCTTGATCCGGGCCTTGTATTTGTTGTCACGACGGCCATAGCGGTTGTAGACCCGCAGGATCGCGTCGAGGTAGCTCAACAGGTCCTGCCACGGCAGGAACTCGTTGATGAAGGCGCCGACTACCGGGGTCCGGCCAAGGCCACCACCCACCAGTACGCGGAAGCCCAGTTCGCCGGCCGCGTTGTGCACTGGCTCCAGGCCGATATCGTGCACTTCGATGGCCGCGCGGTCCGAGGTCGAGCCATTGATGGCGATCTTGAACTTGCGTGGCAAGTAGGCGAATTCCGGGTGGAAGGTGGTCCACTGACGGACGATTTCGCACCAAGGGCGTGGATCGATCAGTTCGTCAGCGGCCACGCCGGCGAATTGGTCGGTGGTCACGTTACGCAGGCAGTTACCGCTGGTCTGAATCGCGTGCATTTGCACGGTCGCCAATTCAGCCAGGATGTCCGGCACATCTTCCAGTGCCGGCCAGTTGAACTGGACGTTCTGGCGGGTACTGATGTGGGCGTAGCCTTTGTCGAAGTCGCGGGCAATCTTGGCCATCATGCGCGTCTGGCGTGACGTCAGTTGGCCATAGGGCACGGCCACCCTCAGCATCGGCGCAAAGCGCTGCACATAAAGGCCATTTTGCAGGCGCAGAGGGCGGAACTCTTCTTCGCTCAGTTCACCTGCTAAGTAGCGTCGGGTCTGATCACGGAACTGCTTGACGCGGTCCTCGATGATGCGCTGATCGTATTCGTCGTATACGTACATATAGGTCCTGTTCTCGGCAAATCTGCGCGCACGGCCGCGCACTCCCAACGGAGCCGGCGCACGATACCAGTTTGCGTTTATGCGCAAAAGTGATGTTTGAGTATATGCAAATAACCAAATTGCCTAATGAGAGCCGTTATCGCGATACCCACATTTGTCATGCGGGCAATCGTCAACTTTACTGTGAGCATGTTTAGGGGGCGTTCTCATCGATTTTCCCCGCCGCTGTGCAGGGCTGCGTTGCTCGAAGCTTATTTGGAATGACCAAACTATGCTTCTCGCGCCTTGCCCTGCACAGCAGCAGACCCGGCACCGCGGGGAAAATCGATGAGAACGCCCCCTAGCAATCACCTATAAAACCGACAAGAGGCGATGCGATGAGCAATCCTACAAAAGCCCGTAAACCCGACAGTACCGTTGATGCCTGGGCCATTCTGTTTTTGATCATACTGGTGGTGGGAACTGCCGTATTCTGGGTGAGCCACCAGTAAACGGCTTCGATTGACTGTCGCATTGCCACTATTATGGCGGTCAATATTCAAGGTTTGATAACCATGTTGAAGGTGTTGATTGCGTGTGTCTGGTTGATGGGGTCGGCGTATGGGGCAACGGCCCATGCCACGTCGGTGGTGTTTCTCAACCCGGGCATGTCGACGGAAACCTTCTGGGTCAGCTACGCGCAATTCATGCAGGCCGGTGCCAAGGACCTCGGCCTGCATTTACGCGTGCGCTATTCCGAGCGCGATACCCAAATCACCCTGATCCAGGCCCGTGAGGCGCTGCAAGGCAACGAGCGGCCGGATTACCTGGTGCTGGTGAATGAACAATACGTTGCCCCACAGATTCTGCGCATGGCCCAGGGCAGTGGGGTCAAGCTGCTGATCGTGAATAACGCGCTGACTGCCGACCAAGTGCAAATGCTCGGCCACGACGTCGATTGGCTCGGCAGCATCGTTCCCGACGACGAGCAGGCCGGGTACCTGATGTTCAGCGATCTACTGCGCCAGCACGGCCCTGTCGCGCCTGGCGAGAGCATTGATTTGTTGGCCTTCTCCGGCGTCAAGAACACCCCGGCCGCGCAGCTGCGTGAACAGGGCCTGCATCGCGCCCTGGCCGAGCACCCCGAGGTGCGGCTGCGCCAGTTGGTCTATGGCAAATGGAGCTGTCAGCGCGCGTTCGAGCAAGCCACGCAACTGTTCAAGCGCTACCCGAAGACAGCGCTGGTGTGGTCGGCCAACGATGAGATGGCACTGGGTGCGATGCAGGCGCTGCAGGGCAGCGGGCAAATGCCTGGCAAGCACGTGTTGTTCAGTGCGGCCAACAGTTCGCCGGAGATCTTGCAGGCGCGGTTGGACGGTCGGCTGAGTACGCTGGTCGCCGGGCATTTCACCCTGGGCGGGTGGGCGATGGTGTTGATTCATGATGATGCCAAGGGTGTGGACATTGGCACCTTCGGCGGACGTGATCGCCAGGAAGCGTTATTCCAGCTGATTGACGCCGCCCAGGCGCAGCGCTTACTGGGCGCTACTGCGCTCGTTGACTTTCGTGCGCTGTCTGCCGTCGGCAAGCCGGCGTCCTACCGTTATCCCTTCAGCTTGCAACTGCTGCTGCGCTAGACCCCGGCCAGCAGCAGCACCAGCTTGACGATGCCGAACAACGCCAAGGCAAACACCGCTGTGAACAGAATGCCCAGCAGCACAAAGTGGCTGGGTTTGCCGTGGGTAAAGTCGCGGGCGCGGTTCTTGCCACTCTGCACGCCAAAGGCGGCCGCCAAGACGCTGTGCAGCATCTGCCAGAAAGTAGGGGGCTTGTTGTTGACTGGATCGTCCATAAATCCCTCGACACAAGGTGTGTGAGGGACAGCATAGCTGACGATGTTTTGATGTGTAGTGAACGGGCTTGCCCCGCGCGGGGAAAGCCCGCTACTACAGAACCTGGGGGGCGGTCAATTAGTTGTCGTAACCCAGGTTCGGCGCCAGCCAACGCTCGGTCACGGCCAGGTCCTGGCCTTTACGGGCGGTGTAGCTCGCCACCTGGTCTTTGTCGACTTTGCCCACAGCAAAGTATTGCGCCTGCGGATGGGCGAAGTACCAGCCGCTGACGGCCGCCGCCGGAAACATCGCGTAGTGCTCGGTGAGGAATACGCCACTACGCCCGGCCTGCATTTCGCGGGCCTCCGGATCGAGCAGTTGGAACAGTTGGGCTTTTTCGGTGTGATCCGGGCACGCCGGGTAGCCCGGGGCAGGGCGGATACCGCTGTATTGCTCCTTGATCAGCGCTTCGTTATCCAGTTGCTCGTCCCTGGCGTAACCCCAGTAGTCCTTACGGACTTGCTGGTGCAGCCACTCGGCGCAGGCTTCGGCCAGGCGGTCGGCCAGGGCCTTGACCATGATTGAGTTGTAGTCGTCGCCAGCGTCCTGATAGGCCTTGGCGACTTCTTCGGCACCGATGCCGGCGGTGGTGATGAAACCACCGATGTAGTCGGTTACACCGCTGTCTTTGGGTGCCACGAAGTCGGCCAGGGAGAAATTCGGCTTGCCGTCAGTCTTGATGATCTGCTGGCGCAGGTGGTGCAGCTTCGCGATCGGTTGGCCGTCGTCGCCGTAGACTTCCAGGTCATCGTCCTGCACCTGGTTGGTCGGCCAGAAACCGAATACCGCGCGGGCGCTGATGAGTTTTTCGTCGATCAGCTTGGCGAGCATTTCCTGGGCGTCGGCGTACAGCGCGGTGGCCGCTTCACCCACGACTTCATCGGTAAGGATGCGTGGGAATTTGCCGGCCAGGTCCCAGGAGATAAAGAACGGTGTCCAGTCGATGTACTCGGCCAGCACCTTGAGGTCGATATTGTCCAGCACCTTGGCGCCGGTAAAGGTCGGCACCACCGGCGTGTAGCTGCTCCAGTCGAACTGCGGCTTCTTCGCGATGGCGGCCGGGTAGCTCAGGCGTTCGGTGCGGGCGCTACGGTTGGAGGTCCGTTCGCGCACGTCGATGTATTCCAGGCGGGTTTTCTCGACGAAACCGGCCTTGAGTTCCTTGGACAGCAATTGCGTGGCCACGCCCACGGCGCGCGAGGCGTCGGTCACGTAGATCACCGCATCGTTGCTGTACTTGGGCTCGATTTTTACCGCCGTGTGCGCCTTGGACGTGGTGGCGCCACCGATCATCAAGGGCAGGTGGAAGTCCTGGCGCTGCATCTCACGGGCGACATGCACCATCTCGTCCAGGGACGGGGTGATCAGGCCGGACAGCCCGATGATGTCGCACTTCTGCTCCTTGGCCACCTGCAGGATCTTCTCCGCCGGCACCATCACGCCGAGGTCGACGATGTCATAGCCGTTGCACCCCAGCACCACGCCCACGATGTTCTTGCCGATGTCGTGCACGTCGCCTTTCACAGTGGCCATCAGGATCTTGCCCTTGGCTTCCGGCTTGTCGCCTTTTTCCAGTTCGATGAACGGAATCAAGTGGGCCACGGCCTGCTTCATCACACGGGCGGACTTCACCACCTGGGGCAGGAACATTTTGCCGGCGCCGAACAGGTCGCCAACGATGTTCATGCCGGACATCAACGGGCCTTCGATCACTTCGATCGGGCGCGCGAATGACTGCCGGGATTCCTCGGTGTCGTCGACGATGTGGGTGGTGATGCCCTTGACCAGCGCATGTTCCAGACGTTTGTTGACCGGCCAGCCGCGCCATTCTTCGGTCTCGGCTTCCTTGACGCTGCCGTCGCCTTTGTACTTGTCGGCGATGGCGAGGAGGGCGTCGGTGCCTTCCGGGGTGCGGTTGAGCACCACGTCTTCCACGGCGTCACGCAGCTCGGCCGGGATCTGGTCGTAGATCTCCAACTGGCCGGCGTTGACGATACCCATGGTCAGGCCGTTGCGGATCGCGTACAGCAGGAACACCGAGTGGATTGCCTCACGCACCGGGTTGTTGCCACGAAACGAGAACGACACGTTGGACACGCCGCCGGAGGTCAGCGCATACGGCAGTTCGTCACGGATATAGGCACAGGCGTTGATAAAGTCGACGGCGTAGTTGTTGTGCTCTTCGATACCGGTGGCGACCGCGAAAATGTTCGGGTCGAAGATGATGTCTTCCGGCGGGAAGCCGACTTCATTCACCAGGATGTCGTAGGAGCGTTTGCAGATCTCTTTCTTGCGCGCTTCGGTGTCGGCCTGGCCGGCTTCGTCAAACGCCATCACCACCACGGCGGCGCCATAGCGCTTGCACAGCTTGGCGTGGTGAATGAACTGCTCGACGCCTTCCTTCATGCTGATGGAGTTGACGATGCCCTTGCCCTGGATGCACTTCAGGCCGGCCTCGATCACTTCCCACTTGGAGGAGTCGATCATGATCGGCACGCGGGAGATGTCCGGCTCGCCGGCAATCAGATTGAGGAAGGTCACCATGGCCTTCTTCGAATCGAGCATGCCCTCGTCCATGTTGATATCGATCACCTGGGCGCCGGCTTCCACCTGCTGCAAGGCGACTTCCAGGGCTTCGGTGTAGTTGTCTTCACGGATCAGGCGCGCGAAACGCGCGGAGCCGGTGATGTTGGTGCGCTCGCCGACGTTGACGAACAATGAGCTGCGATCAATCGTGAAGGGCTCCAGGCCCGACAGGCGGCAGGCCTTGGGGATGTCCGGGATCTGGCGCGGCGCATAACCGGCCACAGCCTTGGCGATGGCTTCGATATGACCCGGCGTGGTGCCGCAGCAGCCGCCGACGATGTTCAGGAAGCCGCTCTGGGCAAACTCCTCGATAACCTTGGCGGTTTCCGATGGCAGTTCATCGTACTCGCCGAATTCGTTGGGCAGGCCAGCATTGGGGTGCGCGGACACATGGGTGCTGGCTTTGTTCGACAACTCTTCCAGGTACGGGCGCAGTTCGCTGGCGCCCAGGGCGCAGTTGAGGCCCACGGAAATCGGCTTGGCGTGGCTGACGGAGTTCCAGAACGCTTCAGTGGTCTGGCCCGACAGCGTGCGGCCGGAGGCGTCGGTGATGGTGCCGGAGATCATGATCGGCAGTTCGATATTCAGCTCTTCAAACACACCCTGCACGGCGAAGATCGCCGCCTTGGCGTTGAGGGTGTCGAAGATGGTTTCGATCAGGATCAGGTCAGCGCCGCCTTCGATCAGGCCTTTGGTGGCTTCGGTGTAGTTTTCCACCAGTTCATCAAAGGTCACGTTGCGGTAGCCGGGGTTGTTCACGTCGGGCGACAGCGAGCAGGTACGGCTGGTCGGGCCGAGCACGCCAGCAACGAAACGCGGCTTGGCGGGTGTCTCCAGGGTCTTGGCGTCAGCGACCTTGCGCGCCAGGCGTGCGCCTTCTACGTTGAGCTCGTAGGCCAGTTCTTCCATGCCGTAATCGGCCATGGAAACGCGGGTGGCATTGAAGGTGTTGGTTTCGAGGATGTCGGCACCGGCATCCAGGTAGGCCTTTTCAATACCGCCGATCACGTCCGGACGGGTGAGCACCAGCAAGTCGTTGTTTCCCTTGACGTCACTTGGCCAGTCGGCGAAGCGTTTGCCACGGTAGTCCTGTTCTTCAAGCTTGTAGCTCTGGATCATCGTGCCCATACCGCCGTCGAGGATCAGGATGCGGTCCTTGAGGGCTTGGTGAAGGGCTTGCAGACGAGCGCTACGATCGGACATGGGACTACTCTGGTCAGGCATTTCGGAGGGGGTGAATCATAGCAAACCTGTGCCGATTTGGAGCATGTACGGGTTTTACATGAATATCGTTCATGTTGGCTGGGGGCGTGGCCCGGTAGAATCACCGGCACTTTTCGCCGCACGCATTGAATCGGGACCGGATCCATGTCATTTCGCCTCATCGCCAGCGCCGTCCTGGCACTGGTTACCTGCACTGCTCAGGCCGACGGATCCGCCCCGGCGATTTCGTATACCCGCGACATTCAACCGATCTTCACCGAGAAATGCGTGGCCTGCCATGCCTGCTACGACTCCGCCTGCCAGCTCAACCTGGGCAGTGCCGAAGGCGCGGTGCGCGGTGCGAGCAAAATGCCGGTGTATGATGGCGAGCGCAGCCAGGCGGCGCCGACCACCCGCCTGTTTATAGATGCTTCTGGCAAGGCGGCCTGGCAACAGAAGGGCTTTTACTCGGTGTTGGACGCGCAGGGCAGCCAGGCCGCATTGATGGCGCGCATGCTCGAATTGGGGCACAACGCTGCACTGGCACCCAATGCCAAGTTGCCTGAAGACATCGTCCTGGGCCTGAACCGCGCGAACATGTGCGCAATACCCGGCGAATTCAACGCCTACGCCGGCGCCCACCCCAAGGAAGGCATGCCACTCGCCGTCACCGGCCTGACCGAGCAGCAGTACCAGACGCTGCAACGCTGGCTCGCGTCCGGCGCGCCTATAGATGAACAAAGCCTGGCGCCGAGTGCCAGCGAAGCCGTGCAGGTGCAGCAGTGGGAGAACCTGTTCAACAAGCCAGGCGCCCGCGAAAGCTTGGTGGCACGCTGGTTATTTGAGCATTTGTACCTGGCGCATATTTACTTCGAGAATGGCGAGCCGGGGCATTTCTTCCAGTGGGTGCGGTCGCGCACCCCGAGCGGGCAGCCGATTGATCTGATCACTACCCGTCGCCCTAACGATGACCCTGGTACCCAGGTGTATTACCGCCTGTGGCCAGTGCAGGGCGTGATCGTGCACAAAACCCACATCACTTACCCCTTCAGTGCTGTGAAAATGGCGCGCATCAAGGCGCTGTTCTACGCCGGCGACTGGCAGGTCAGCGCCTTGCCGGGCTACGGCCCAGCCCGTCGCGCCAATCCATTCGAAACCTTCGAGGCCATCCCCGCCAAGGCGCGTTACCAGTTCATGCTGGATAACGCCGAATACTTCGTACGCACTTTCATTCGTGGGCCGGTGTGCCGTGGGCAGATTGCCACGGATGTGATCCGCGATAACTTCTGGACCCTGTTCCAAGACCCGGACCACGACCTCTACATCACCGATGCGCGCTATCGCGGCCAGGCCACGCCATTACTGGCCATGCCGGGACAGAATGACGATGTGGGCAGCGTGCTCAGCCTGTGGCGGGCCTACCGCGATAAACGCAATGAATACGAGGCTCTGCGCCGTGACAGCTATGCTGACCTGCCGCCGCCAAGCTGGTCGAGCCTGTGGGCGGGCAATGACGATGCCTTGCTGAGCATTTTCCGCCACTTCGACAGCGCCTCGGTGACCAAAGGCCTGATCGGCGATGTGCCGCAGACGATGTGGTTGTTCGACTATCCGCTGCTGGAGCGTACGTACTACCAATTGGCGGTGAATTTCGACGTGTTCGGCAATGTCTCGCACCAGGCCCAGACCCGGTTGTACTTCGACCTGATCCGTAACGGCGCCGAGCAGAACTTCCTGCGCCTGATGCCCGCCGATACCCGTGAAGACTTCCTCGACGACTGGTACCAGAACAGCGGCAAGATCAAGCTCTGGCTGGACTATGAGGCCATTGATGATGAAAAACCCACGGGTTTGCACCTGAACCCAAACGACCCGAAGCGCGATTTCGCCAACCAATTGTTGACCCGTTATGCCAGCTTGAACGCCAGCCCGGACCCCTTTAACCGTTGTGTGAGTGCGTATTGCTCGCGCAGCGGTATTGATCCGGTCTTGCAGGATGCGGAGCAGGCGTTGAGCCGCTTGACCTCACGCCCGGCCGCCGGGCTCAAGGTGATCGATCAATTGCCCGAAGCCACGATGTTGCGCATTCAAACTGCCAGCGGCAAGCGCGAGATCTACAGCCTGCTGCGCAACCGCGCCCACAGTAATGTCGCGTTTTTGCTGGGCGAAGCCTATCGCTACCAGCCGCGACTCGACACCTTGACCCTTTACCCCGGCGTACTAAGCAGTTACCCGAACTTCATGTTCAATATACCCGCTCAGGAAGTGCCCGAGTTCGTGGCTGAAATGGAGCGGGCCAAAGATGCCGATCGTTTCGAAAAGATCGTCGACCGCTGGGGCGTGCGGCGCAGTCATCCGTTGTTCTGGCAGTACTTCCACGATCTGTCGCAGTACCTCCACGAAGTCGCGCCCGTGGAAGAGGGGGTATTGGACATGAACCGCTATGAGAACCTATAACGACGCTCATTGATCCAGTCATCTCTCCAGGCGGAAGTTGAAGCAGTCGGATATCCAGTGCGCGGCGCTCGAAAAGGTACTCCGATAATGTTGATTTCAGTGCAGTTTCTCCGCGTCTTGGCTGCATGGCTGGTGGTGGGTCACCATGTCATGCAGCTGTTTTTCAACTTTGAGGTGCACAACGCGCTGGAGTATCTGTTCGTCGAAAAAGGCAGCGCAGGGGTGGATGTGTTCTTTGTCATCAGCGGCCTGGTGATATTCCTTGCGACCGCAGACAAAGCCCTGACACCTCGGCGCTTCATGCTCATGCGCGTGGCACGGATCGCTCCGGCGTACTGGTTCTATACCTTGCTGCTGGCCCTCCTGACCCTGGCTGTGCCGTCGATGTTTCCCGATGTTCAACTCGCGCTGGGCCATGTGCTCCTGTCGATGCTCTTTATCCCTGCCCAGCACCCGGCAGGCTACGGCGTCTATCCGCTGCTGGATGTCGGCTGGACCCTGAACTTCGAAATGCTGTTCTATGGCCTGTTCGCCGTCGCCTTGTGGGTTCGTGGGGACTATCGGTTGTGGGTGGTGGCCGTGCTGTTGTACCTGGTGTGCTACCTCATCGCTCCCGCCCTTGACTTGGCCGACGGTTTTTACAGCAATGATATTGTCCTGGAGTTTCTGATGGGCATGGTTATCGGCATGCTGTATCGCCGCGGCCTGTGTCGGGCCAGGGCGTGGGTGCCGTTGTTGGGGATTGTGGCGGCATCAATGGCGTTTTATCGCGGGGCGGATCTGCCCCGTGCGTTTGAATGGGGCGTGCCCAGCGCGATCCTGGTCATCAGTTGCGTGGCACTGGAGCCTTACTTCCAAGGCTCACGCGTGTTGAAGCTGATGGGGGACTGCTCTTACTCGGTGTATCTGATCCACGTGCTGGTTCTGTGCGCTGGCCTGTGGGTGGTCAAGCGTACGGGAATAGATCCCTATGCGATGCTGCCTGTTTGCATCGTATTAACGGCGCTTTGCGCCTTTGCGAGCTACCAATGGCTGGAAAAGCCGACCTATCGCACGCTTAAGCGTTGGTTTGGCATTGATGATCCCGCAGCTCTTTCCCGACAAAAATACTAGGACTTTGTACCTCTGTAATGATTTGGCGTAAACTGCCGGCAAGCCTGTGAGGAGTTTCCATGACTGCCATAACCATTACCGACGCCGCCCACGATTACCTGGCTGACCTGCTGTCCAAGCAGAACACCCCAGGTATCGGTATTCGCGTCTTTATCACCCAACCCGGCACCCAATACGCCGAGACTTGCATTGCCTACTGCAAGCCAGGGGAAGAGAAGCCTGAAGACACCGCCTTGGGGCTGAAAAGCTTCACCGCGTACATCGACGCCTTCAGCGAAGCCTTCCTCGACGACGCCGTGGTCGACTACGCCACCGATCGCATGGGCGGCCAACTGACCATTAAGGCGCCGAATGCCAAGGTGCCGAACGTCAACGCCGACAGTCCGGTGAACGAGCGCATCAACTACTACCTGCAAACCGAGATCAACCCGGGCCTGGCCAGCCACGGCGGTCAGGTCAGCCTGATCGACGTGGTGGATGACGGCATTGCCGTGCTCAAGTTTGGCGGCGGCTGCCAAGGCTGCGGCCAGGCGGACGTGACCCTGCGCGAAGGCATCGAGCGGACCCTGCTGGAGCGTATTCCAGAACTCAAGGGTGTACGTGACGTGACCGACCACACGCAGAAAGAAAACGCCTACTACTGAGTAAGGTGTTCACTGCGGACAAAAAAACGGCGCCCCGTGAGCGCCGTTTTTTATTGTTTGAATTCAACGGCTTGAGATACTTAGCTAAGAAAGCAGATCAACTGTGGGAGCAAACCCGCTCCCGCGGTTTATCATAATTTATTCAATTAAATCAGTGCTTTGAATCTGTAAGCTAATTCAGATTATTAAGATCGATAAAGGTGCGCATGCCCGGCGCGATACAGCGAAGACTCACTGAAACCCTCACTGCCCAACACCCGACCCACCACAATCAACGCCGTTCGCCGAAATCCCTTCGCCGCCACTTTCCCGGCAATATCGCTCAGCGCCCCCACCACCCAATCCTGATCCGGCCACGTCGCGCGGTGCACCACGGCAATCGGGCAGTCCGCGCCATAGTGCGGCAGCAGTTGAGCGACGATTTTCTCCAAGTGATTGACCCCCAGATGGATCGCCATGGTGGTGCCATGTCGCGCCAGGCTGTCGAAGTCCTCGCCATCCGGCATGCTGGTTTTATCTGCATAACGGGTCAGGATCACACTCTGGGCGATGTCCGGCAGGGTCAGCTCGGTTTCCAATAACGCTGCGCAAGCCGCCACTGCCGTGACGCCGGGAATGATCTGGAATGGGATGCCCAGCTCACGCAAATGACGGATCTGCTCGCCAATCGCCCCGTACAGGCTCGGGTCGCCAGAATGTACGCGTGCCACGTCCTGGCCTTTCGCATGGGCGGTCTTGATCAGGTCGATGATCTGTTCAAGGTGCAATTCGGCACTGTTGACCAGCTGTTCTGCCTGGTGGCCTTCGAGCACTGCCGTCGGCACCAGCGAGCCGGCATAGATGATCACCGGGCAACTGCGGATCAGCCGCTGGCCTTTGACGGTGATCAATTCCGGGTCGCCGGGGCCTGCGCCGATGAAGTAGACGGTCATGGGAATATCCTATGAAAAAACGCACGAGCATGAAGAGCGCTCATGATCGGAACGGGCGATTATCAGGTTTTCAGCCGGCGCAAGCCAATGCGAAGGTGGCCTGGGCGGTTTGCTTGCGGGTAATCAATAGCCGGGCAGGGGCGTTGGCGAGGTGTTCAGCCAGGGCCAGGGCGGCGCTTTCGGCAATGCCGTAGCAGCCCGTATGGGCAAACGCGATCGCGGATTTGTGGCTCAGCTGTTCTGCATAGCCCGCCAACTGATCAGCGTCGAAACACTGGAACGGCACGTTCAACAGATCGGCCAGGGCTCGAAGGCCAGGTTCATCGCGCTTGCGGTCGATACTGGCCAGCGCGGTGATCCGTTGGGGCTCGATACCGCCCTCGGCGAGGGCGCTCTCGAGCAGGGCCAGCAGGGTGTGAACGTCACAACCCCGCTGGCACCCCAGGCCGACCACTAAAATCATGCTGGGTATTGATCATCACGATTGCGGCGGAACAGCCAAGCGCTGATCAGGCCCAGCGCTAGCCAGAAGGCGACATTGGTCAACTGCGAAGCAACCTTGAACTGCGCTTCCAAGGCTTCGGGGGCTAGCATCGAATGCACTTGCGGCTGGGGCGCGCCGATCACGTGTGGCACGACCAGAATCGCTACGCCCAGCGTTTTGAGCAGCCAATTGCGGCCGAACACGATCAGCGCTATGCCCGCAGCGGTTGAGGCGGCGGTGCCTACCCACCAGATCTGCCGTTGTGCGAGATCAGCGGCAGCAGTGCCTGGCAGCTCAGGCGGCAGGCCCATTGTCGGCGCCAACACGAAGGTTGCGTAGCCGGCCAACCCCCAGAGCAGCCCCTGGGCAGTGCGGGTTGGTGCGCGCAGGGTATAGAGACCGGCGAGCATCAGCGCGAAACCGACAGCGACCACCAGATTACCGCCGGTGGTAGACAGCACGCGCTGCCAGCCGTCTTCCGGCTCCCAGGCTTCGAGGTCATGGGTATGCGCGGCAGCACCGGCTGCGTGCTCATGCATCACTTCAGTCGCTGCCGGGGCCTTTTCAAAGGTTTCCGCCTGCAGAATTAACGGAGCGACCCAGAAGCTTTGCAGCAGGGTCAGCAGCAGGGCAGCCAGAAGACCGGTGAAACCGGCAGTTTGCGCAATACGCTTGATCATGTCGGCAGGTCTCAGTGGCACGGGAACGCGGCGCTGTGGCGGGTATCGTGGGCAGCGTTGTGCACCGCCTCGATGTGCGAGAAACCGGCGAAATACACCAGGCACGCGCCCAGGATCGACGCGCCGATTGCGGCGGTCAGGCGTTGGCTCAAGGTAGAGGTGCTGCTGGCGGAGTGCGAAGTGCTGCTGATGATCGACATGGCGCGTCCCTTTCAGGTATCAGGGTGAAACGAGCGCATGAAAACCCCGCGAGCCAGGCTCGCAGGGTTTTGAACAGCGCCCGCCCACCGCGGGTTTGTTATCTGATTTTTCGGGCCGGTCTCCGGGCTTGCGAGGGGCATTGTGCCTAATTAAGCATCGCCTTCCCATGCCTTAGAGGCACAGTGGATCTGACGCTTCACTCGCTTACCGTTGCGGGGGCAGCACCGGACTTGCCATATGTTATGGCTCACCGGTTTCCCGTTTCACCCTGTGAAGGGCACCCGAAACAAGGTGTGTAGGAGAGCATGGGGGTGGGAGGGGAGTCAATTGGGGATGGCATATCCGTTATTTGGGTAATGGCTGCTATTGGTTCCGCCGTAAGGGCGGAACCAATAGCAGCCGTAACCGCAGAAACGGATATGTACACCAACCCAACCCCATCATTGACCATCCCCCAAGCACTGCGTAGCCTTGCACCCTCGAGGTTCTTCGGCCCAGGCCAAAGCTAAGAAGGGAACGCGGTCCAAGCCGCGGCTGCCCCCGCAACTGTGAAGGGTTTATCTGACTGCCACGCCACTGCCGATACGGCGGGAAGGCGCAGCCAGCGCCGGTCGCAAGACCCGCAAGCCCCAAGCCAGGAGACCTGCCTCGCAACCGATTTTCAATTCAACCGGGCGGGGTGATCCGGTGACGAAAACCGCTGCTGCGCGCCGTCGCAGGGCCTATCGTCCCGTATGCCCGCCCCAAAGGGCATCCGATGAAAACACTGGCCAAACTCCCCGTCACCATCGTTACCGGCTTTCTCGGCTCGGGCAAAACCACCTTGCTGCGCCATATGCTCGACAACGCCCAGGGCCGTCGTATTGCCGTGATCGTCAACGAATTCGGCGAGCTGGGCATCGACGGTGAAATCCTCAAGCAGTGCTCCATCGGTTGCACCGAAGAAGAAGCCAACGGCCGTGTTTACGAACTGGCGAACGGCTGCCTGTGCTGCACCGTGCAAGAAGAATTCTTCCCAGTGATGCGCGAACTGGTCGCGCGTCGCGGTGACCTTGACCATATCCTTATCGAAACCTCCGGGCTGGCCCTGCCAAAGCCGTTGGTACAAGCCTTCCAGTGGCCGGAGATTCGCAGCGCCTGCACCGTTGATGCGGTGATTACCGTGGTCGACAGCCCGGCCGTGGCCGCTGGCACGTTCGCGGCATTCCCGGATCAAGTGGATGCCCAGCGCAAACTCGATCCGAACCTGGACCACGAATCGCCACTGCACGAACTGTTCGCTGACCAATTGGCCAGCGCCGACCTCGTTATCCTCAATAAATCCGACCTGATCAGCCCTGAAGACCTGGCCCGCGTGCGCCTTGAAGTCGCCGAAGAGCTGCCGCCAGCGGTGAAGATCATTGAAGCCAGCAGCGGTCGCGTGCCGTTGGACGTGCTGATTGGCCTGGGCGCTGGCTCTGAAGAACACATCGACGGTCGTCACAGCCATCACGATCACCATCACGAGGGCGAGGACGATCATGACCACGATGCCTTCGACTCCATTTCCATCGACCTGCCGCAGGCTGACGAAGCGCTGCTGCTCGATGCGCTGAACCAATTGGTCGTGCAACACGGCATCCTGCGCGTCAAAGGCTTCGCTGCCATCCCGAACAAGCCGATGCGCCTGCTGATCCAGGGCGTGGGCACGCGTTTCGACAAACACTTTGACCGCGCCTGGGGCGCCGACGAAGCCCGCATAACGCGACTGGTGCTGATCGGCCAGGCACTGGACGCAGCGGGCCTTGAAGCGCAACTGCGCGCTGCCCTCAGCGTTTAACCCATGCACCTGCTCAGGACCCAGCCCGGTGGTTTCGTCTCAGACGACAATATTGCCGACCTTGGCCAAACCCCCGCTGAACTGGTGATCTTGTGCAGCGGTGATTCGAGCCTCGCACTGCTGGCCGAAGCCGCCCAGCACTTGCCGGACGATTACCCGACGTTTCGCCTGGCCAACCCGATGCAAGTGCAGAACCATGCCTCGGTCGACCTGTACGTCGATGAGGTGCTGCGCCACGCCAAGGTCATCCTGATTTCGCTGCATGGTGGCATTGGTTATTGGCGTTACGGTATCGAGCGTCTGGTGGCGTTGGCGGAACGCGGCGTGCAACTGATCCTGGTGCCGGGGTGTGATCGCCCGGACCCTGAGCTCAGCGGCTTGAGCACTGTTGGCGCACAGGAGCGTGACCGCCTGTGGCACTTTCTGCGCCAGGGCGGCCTGGCTAACGCGCTGGATTTTTACCGCTGCCTGGCCAGTGCCTACCTAGGCCAAGACTACGCCTGGGCCGAACCGCAAACCCTGCCGCGCACGGCGATTTATCACCCGCGCAACGCCACTGCCCGCCTGAATGATTGGCAGGCGGATTGGAACGCTGATTGGCCGGTGGCGGCGGTGCTGTTCTACCGCTCGCATTTGCAGGCCGCCAATACCGGCTTTATTGATGTGTTCTGCGAGCGCTTGCAGGCGGCGGGGTTGAACCCGTTGCCGATGGCGGTGGCCAGTCTTAAAGAGCCCGGCTGCCTGACGGTGGTCGAGGACTTGCTGGATGAGGTCGGCGCGGCGGTGATCCTCAACACAACCGGTTTTGCCCAATCCAGCCCCGAAGCGCCGCATTTGCGGCCGTTTCGCCGCAATATCCCGGTGATCCAGGCGATCTGCGCCCAGGACAATCAGCCCGGCTGGGAGGCCAGCGAGCAAGGCCTCGGCCCGCGCGATCTGGCGATGCACATCGCGTTGCCGGAGCTGGACGGGCGCATCATCAGCCGGCCGATCAGCTTCAAGGACCTGGCCTGGCGCAGCGAGCGCAGCCAGTCGGATGTGGTGTGCTATCGAGCAGCGCCCGAGCGGATGGATTTCGTGGCTGAGCTGGCGCGGCGCTGGGTCGAACTCGCGCGGGTGCCGAACGCGCACAAGCGTATCGCATTGATCCTCGCCAACTACCCAACTCGCGATGGCCGTATCGGTAACGGCGTAGGCCTGGATACGCCCGCAGCGGCGCTGAATATCCTGCGTGCCCTGCAGGCCGAAGGCTATCCGCTGCCGGACACGTTGCCCGACAGCGGCACTGCGCTGATTCATCAACTGCTGGGCGGTGTCACCAACGACCTGGACAGTCTCGACCTGCGTCCGTGCCATCAAAGCCTGGGCCTGGACGACTACGAGACACTGTTCAGTCGCTTGCCCGAGGCTAATCGTCGAGCCGTGATGGAACGCTGGGGCACGCCTCATAACGATCCGATGTGCCGCGACGGCCGGATGATGATCGCCGGCCTGCGCCTGGGACTGACCTTCGTCGGTATCCAACCGGCGCGGGGTTATCAGGTCGACGCCAGCGCGGTGTACCACGACCCGGACCTGGTGCCACCCCATGGCTATCTGGCGTTCTATTTCTGGCTGCGCCATACCTACGGCGCCCACGCTGTGATTCACGTGGGTAAGCACGGCAACCTCGAATGGCTGCCGGGCAAGGGCGTGGGCCTCTCGGAAAACTGCTGGCCCGATGCGCTGCTGGGGCCGCTGCCGAATATCTATCCGTTTATCGTCAACGACCCAGGTGAGGGCGCCCAGGCCAAACGGCGTACCCAGGCGGTGATCATCGACCACTTGATGCCGCCGCTGACCCGCGCCGAAACCTATGGCCCGTTACGTGACCTGGAGTTGTTGGCCGACGAGTATTACGAGGCGCAACTGCTCGACCCACGCCGCGCCCTGGAGTTGCAGAAAGACATCCTCACGCTGGTGCGCGAAACCCATATCGACCAGGAGCTTGAGCTGGACAAGGACGCCGACGCCGCCATCTGGCTGCCGCGCCTCGATACCTACCTGTGCGACTTAAAGGAATCGCAGATCCGCGACGGCCTGCACATCTTTGGCGAGTCGCCTGAAGGCCGCTTGCGTATCGACACCTTGCTCGCCTTACTGCGCATCCCGCGTGGTGACGGCCGAGGTCCGCAATCGAGTGTGCTGCGAGTGTTGGCCAAGGCTTTCGAGCTGGGCTTCGACCCACTCGACTGCGCCCTGGCCGAACCCTGGACAGGGCGCCGGCCCGACGTGTTGCTGAAAATCGATGAGCAGTTGTGGCGCACCGCCGGCGATACCCGTGAGCGCCTGGAGTTGTATGCAGCGCGGCTGATCGAACAGGCGTTGGAAGGGCCGCTTGAACAATTGGAAGCGCCTGGTTGGGAGGAGGTGAAGGCGGTGATCGAGAGCCTGCGCAGAGTCGTGGCGCCATGCCTGGACGCCTGTGGCCCGGCAGAAATGCGCGGGTTGCTGGACGCCTTGAGCGGCCGCTTCGTGCCTGCCGGCCCCAGTGGCGCACCGAGTCGCGGGCGTTTGGACGTGCTGCCGACCGGGCGCAATTTTTTCACCGTCGACGTGCGCAACTTGCCGACCACCACGGCCTGGCGCATTGGCTTCCAGTCGGCCAACCTGATTCTTGAGCGGCACCTGCAAGACCATGGCGACCACCTGCGCCAGCTCGGCCTGTCGGTGTGGGGCACCGCGACCATGCGCACTGGCGGCGACGATATCGCCCAGGCCATGGCGCTGATGGGCGTGAGGCCGGTGTGGGCGACCGGCAGCCAGCGCGTGGATGACTTTGAAATCCTGCCGATCAGCCTGTTGGACCGTCCGCGCGTTGACGTGACGTTGCGCGTGTCCGGCTTTTTCCGTGACGCCTTTGCCAACCTGATCCGCCTGTTCGACGCGGCGGTGCAGGCGGTGGCCGCGCTGGACGAACCAGACGACATGAACCCGCTGGCGGCCAAAGTGCGCAGTGAACGTGAGGCGTTGTTCAAGTCGGGCCTGGACGCAGAGGCCGCAGCGAAACAGGCGGGCTGGCGCATCTTCGGCGCGAAACCCGGCGCCTATGGTGCGGGTGTGCAAGGCGCGATCGATGGTCGCCTGTGGCAAAGCCGCGAAGACTTGGCCGAGGTCTATTTGAACTGGGGCGGCTACGCCTATGGCGGCTCCGATGAGGGCACCGCCGCCCGCGAGCAATTCGCCCAGCGCTTGAGCCAGGTGCAGGCGGTGTTGCAGAACCAGGACAACCGCGAGCACGACCTGCTCGACTCCAATGATTACTACCAGTTCCAGGGCGGCATGCTCGCCGCCGTGGAAACACTGAGTGGCGAAAAGGCCGCCAGTTACCACGGTGACCACAGCCAGCCGGACCTGCCGAAGATCCGAACGCTGAAGGAAGAGCTGAACCGGGTGATCCGTTCCCGTGCCGCCAACCCCAAGTGGATCGACGGCGTGAAGCGCCATGGCTATAAAGGTGCGTTTGAAATGGCCGCGACCGTGGACAATCTGTTCGCGTTCGATGCCACCACCGCGTTGATCGACGATCATCAATACGCCTTGCTCGCCGACGCTTACCTGCTGGACCCTGACACACGGGCCTTTGTGCAAGAGCACAATCCCGACGCCCTGCGTGACATGACCGAACGCATGCTGGAAGCGCAGCAACGTGGCCAGTGGCAGGCGCCGGGGGCTTATAAAGAAGCGTTGGAAAACCTGTTGCTGGATATAGAAGAAGACAGCTGATGACTGATACTCCGCATTTTCCGCTGTCCGCCGTGGTCGGCGCCGACGACTTGAAATTGGCCCTGTGCCTGACTGCCATCGACCCGAAGATCGGCGGCGTGCTGATTGAAGGCCCGCGTGGCATGGCCAAGTCCACCTTGGCGCGGGGGCTGGCAGACCTGCTGGCCAGTGGTCAATTCGTCACCTTGCCCTTGGGCGCTACCGAAGAGCGGCTGGTGGGGACGCTGGACCTGGACGCCGCATTGGGCGAAGGCCGCGCGCAGTTTTCCCCCGGCGTCTTGGCCAAGGCTGACGGCGGCGTGCTGTATGTCGATGAAGTCAACTTGCTGGCCGATCACCTGGTGGACCTGCTGCTCGACGTGGCGGCCAGCGGCACCAACCTGATCGAGCGTGACGGCATCTCCCATCGCCATTCGGCGCGTTTTGTACTGATCGGCACCATGAACCCGGAGGAGGGCGAGTTACGCCCGCAACTGCTCGACCGCTTCGGTTTCAACGTGGCCTTGAGTGGGCAGACCCTGCCGGTCGAGCGTGGGCAAATCATCCGTCGTCGCCTGGACTTTGACAGCGAACCGGCGGCGTTCTGCGCGCATTGGGCAGAGCCCCAAGCCGCTCTGCGCGAGCGCTGTACCCAGGCGCGGGCGCGACTCGACACCATCGCACTGGATGACCAGGCACTGGCGCAGATCACAGAGCGGTGCTTTGCCGCCGGTGTCGATGGCTTGCGTGCGGATCTGGTTTGGCTGCGCGGCGCCAGGGCGCACGCGGCATGGCGCGGGGCGGATGCGATCGCCGAGGAAGACATCGAAGCCGTCGCCGAGTTTGCCCTGCGCCATCGCCGCCAGGAACCATCGCCGCCGTCCAATGCGCCGAGTAAAGGGCAGTCGCCAACGTCCTCCGACACGTCGCCGGGTCAAGGCCAATGGGGTGACATGCCCGCACCGGCCCTGCCCACGGGCGCACGCCGGGATGTACCCACCTGGCCAAAAAAGCCCTAGGCATTCGCCCTCGACCTGACGCGGGGGCGGATGCCCGGCCCAAGGCAGGACGACTGGATAGAGGCAGGCACGGTAAGGTCCGGAGTGCGAAACAGGGTTCGATCAATTGGCCCGGCACTCTGCTCGATGGCCGGCCGCAATCGCGAGAGGATCTACGGTTTCACCTGCGCAGTCGCTCGGCCCATGAGTTGTGGCTGGTGATTGTCGATGCGTCGGCGTCAACCCGGCGCCATCGTGCGCTCACCGATGCCAAAGGTTTGCTGGCCCAGTTGTTTGATGACGCCTACCGCCAACGCGTGCGGATGGCCTTGTTGACGGCCAGTGGGCAATCGCCCAAATGGCAGGTACAGGGACTGAAAGCTGCGAAGGGTTTGGCCGGATGGTTGGACCCGTTGGGGGCGGGCGGGGGCACGCCGTTGCTCGCTGCGCTGACTGAGGCTGGGAATTGGCTGGCAGTGCGGCGTAAGCGGTTTCCGACTGAGCAGCAGCGCTTGTTGGTGATCACCGATGGGCGGCTTAAGGATGTCGCAGGACTGCCGTTGCTGGAGTGCTCGGGATTATTGATAGACATCGAGCGTGGGCCGATCAGGTTGGGCCGGGCTGAGGAGTTGGCGGCTGGGTTGCAGTTGGATTATCAGCATATCGATAAGGTGTAACGCCTGGGCCGCCGCCTTCGCGAGCAAGCCCTCAAATACACCACAAGGTTATCAGCCCGCCCCCGGCACATTCGGCCAAAGATCCGCCACCAGAAACAGCCGCTCAGCCTCTTCCCAATCCTCACCCACCTGAACCAGCCGAACTAATAGCTGTGCTGGAGCCATCGGATCCAGGTCCGCCAGCCAACCCTGCATCTGCTCCTCACTCCATACCTCATCCGCTGGGTAATGCGCCGGCGCCAGCCATGCATGCCGGGGCAGGGGTTGCCAGCGGCCGGGGGCGCTGGCGCTGACAAATGCCCGCCAGTCGCGCTGATGCAACCAGCGCCCACGCAAATGCTGCGGGTGGGCACCCACGGGTGCCTGCGCTTCACCGGGCCAGGGATACAGCAAATACCCGCCCAGCCACAAATGCGCATCGAACTGCTGGATATCCAGCGCCGCCAACACCTCGCGGCTCTCCGCCCGCGCCGAGATTGGCAATTGGTGCTGGGCCAGATGCGCCAGCTTGCGGTCCAGCCGATCATGACAACCCGGCCCCAGCCACTGCGCTGTATCCTGGTCGTCGCCGTCCTGCGGCCCCAGGTAGAGTTTGATCGCCAGTTCCAAGTGATGCACGCCATCGCGGTCGCGCAGCAACATATCCAGCTCGCCGAGGGTATGCCCGGCGCGGCGGATCGGCAGGTTGGCGGCCAGCAACTCCACGCCCGGCGCATGCTGCACGGCGAACTGCCATAACCGCTCGTAATAAAGCCCAAGACGACGGGTACGGGCCAGGCTCAGCCACTGTTGCAAGGGGCTGCTGTCGTGATCGAGTGCACGTAGCCATTGTTCGAGCAGGTGTGGCGCTTGCACCCAATCACTGCCGGCCAACGGGTGGCGTTGCGGCCACGGCGTCTGCGCCAGCATTGGCGGGGCGAGCATCACCCACGCCAAGTCGCGCACTTCAGGGTGGCGCAGCTGGCGGGGCAGGGTCTGCAGATCCGGGAACACAGTCATGGTCCGAGCATAGCCTTTTAACGGGGGCTCAGGTGGCTGAGAACCGTTGTCATCAAGGGTTCATGGCGACAAAGGATTTTGCCTGGGGCGGCCTTTCGCCCATAATCGTTCTTTTTTGCCCCACCCCAAATCCCGCAGGAGCCCCATGGAGCAATTTCGCAATATCGGCATTATCGGTCGCCTGGGCAGTACCCAGGTGTTGGACACCGTCCGCCGGCTGAAAAAATTCCTGCTGGAACGCCACCTGCACGTGATCCTCGAAGACACCATCGCCGAAATCCTCCCAGGCCATGGCCTGCAAACCTCGTCGCGCAAGATGCTCGGCGAAGTCTGCGACATGGTTATCGTGGTTGGCGGCGACGGCAGCCTGCTCGGCGCCGCCCGGGCCCTGGCGCGGCATAACGTGCCGGTACTGGGGATCAACCGGGGTAGCCTGGGGTTCCTCACCGATATCCGCCCCGATGAGCTGGAAGTCGAAGTGGCCAAGGTGCTCGACGGCCATTACCTGGTGGAAAACCGCTTCCTGCTGCAGGCCGAAGTGCGCCGACACGGCGAAGCCATCGGCCAGGGCGACGCCTTGAATGACGTGGTGCTGCACCCCGGCAAGTCCACGCGAATGATCGAGTTCGAACTCTATATAGACGGCCAGTTCGTGTGCAGCCAGAAGGCCGACGGCCTGATCGTCGCCACGCCGACCGGCTCCACCGCCTACGCGCTGTCGGCGGGTGGCCCGATCATGCATCCCAAGCTGGATGCCATTGTGATCGTGCCGATGTACCCCCATATGTTGTCCAGCAGGCCCATCGTGGTCGACGGCAACAGTGAGCTGAAAATCGTGGTGTCCAAAGACATGCAGATCTACCCGCAGGTGTCCTGTGACGGTCAGAACCATTTCACCTGCGCGCCCGGTGACACCATCACCGTGAGCAAGAAGGCACAGAAGTTGCGGTTGATCCACCCGCTGGACCACAACTACTACGAAGTGTGCCGCACCAAGTTGGGCTGGGGCAGCCGCTTGGGGGGTGGAGGCGACTGATGCTCGATCCCGCGCGTAGCTACGACCTGATTGGTGACGTGCACGGTTGCGCTCATACCCTTGAGCACTTGCTCGAGCGGCTGGGGTACCACAAGCAGGGCGGCACCTGGCGTCATCCTTCGCGTATGGCGGTGTTCCTCGGCGATATCATCGACCGTGGCCCTCGTATCCGCGAGGCGTTACATATCGTCCACGACATGGCCGAGGCTGGCCAGGCGCTGTGCATCATGGGCAACCACGAATTCAACGCACTGGGCTGGAGCACGCCAGCACCGCCGGGCAGCGGCAAGCAGTTCGTGCGTGAGCGCAACCCACGGCATGCGCGGTTGATCCACGAGACGCTGACCCAGTTCGAACACCACCCGGCCGACTGGCACGACTTCCTCGGCTGGTTCTATGACATGCCGCTGTTTGTCGACGCCGGGCGTTTCCGGGTGGTCCACGCGTGCTGGGATGACGGGTTTATCGAGCCACTGCGCGCGACCTTCCCGGACGGCTGCATCGACCAGCACTTCCTGCAGGCCGCCGCCGTCCCAGGCAGTTTTGCCTGCAATGCGTTTGACCGCCTGCTGCGCGGCACCGACATGCGCCTGCCGGATGGCCTGACGCTGACCGGTGGCGACGGCCTGACGCGCTCGTTTTTCCGCACCAAGTTCTGGGAAGACGACCCCAAGACCTACGGCGACATCGTGTTCCAGCCCGACGCACTGCCGGAGCCGGTGGCGCGCACGCCGTTGTCGTCCACTGAAAAGAATTCCCTGCTGCGCTACGGCGTCGACGAGCCTTTGCTGTTCGTCGGCCATTACTGGCGCAGCGGCAAACCGGCGCCGATCCGCGACAACCTGGCCTGCCTGGACTACAGCGCGGTGCTGTACGGCAAGTTGGTGGCGTACCGCCTGGATCAGGAAACCCGCCTGGACCCGCGTAAATTTGTATGGGTTGACGTTGAGCGGCCCGAGGTCATCACATGAGTACTGTGGCTGTATTGCGCCTGCCGCTGAGCGTCGACTTGGGTGGCTTCGTAAAGCTGCTGCAACGCATGCAAGTGCCCCATCGCATCAGCGAGGAATCGGGCGAGCAAGTGTTATGGGTGCCCGAGACCATCAGCGACGATGTGCGCGTGCTGTATCAGCGCTTTCCTGCGGGTGATCCGGACCAGCAACTGGATATTCCTGAGCAGGCGCCGGTCAAGCGCCCGGGTTTTGTCGAGCAACTGCGGCATAGCCCTGTGACGGCGTTGGTGCTGCTGGCGAGCATCATCGTTGGCGCGGTGACCTTGCTTGGCGAAAACCTGCAGGCCATGAGCTGGCTGACGTTCCTGCCGTTTCGCATTCTCGGTGAGTACATCCAGTTCACGCCGCTGGCCGATACACTGGCCTCGGGGCAATGGTGGCGGTTGGTTACGCCGATGCTGATCCACTTCGGCATCCTGCACCTGGCCATGAATGGCATGTGGTACTGGGAGCTGGGCCGGCGCATCGAAGCGCGCCAGGGCAGTATCAACCTGCTGGGGCTGACGCTCTTGTTCAGCCTGGTCTCCAACTACGCTCAATACGCCTACGGCGGCCCCGGGCTGTTTGGCGGTTTGTCCGGCGTGTTATATGGCCTGCTTGGGCATTGCTGGATTTTTCAACTGCTGTCGCCGAACCCTGCTTATCGCCTGCCCCGTGGGGTGCTGGCGATGATGCTGATTTGGCTGGTGCTCTGTATGTCGGGGCTGATCTCGATGATCGGCTTCGGCGAAATCGCCAACGCTGCCCATGTCGGCGGCCTGGTTATCGGTTGCTTGACCGGCTTGCTGGGCGGGTTGTACAGCCGCCGCAAATCGTCTATTTGATAAGGAAGAGCCTCATGTCCTCTTTTGCTGAAATGATTGAAAACATTACCCCGGACATCTACGAGAGCCTCAAGCTCGCCGTGGAAATCGGCAAGTGGTCCGATGGGCGCAAACTGTCCCCTGAACAGCGCGAGCTGTCTCTGCAAGCCGTGATCGCCTGGGAACTCCAGAACTTGCCGGAAGACCAGCGCACCGGCTACATGGGGCCACAGGAATGCGCGTCCAAGTCCGCGCCGGTGCCGAACATCCTGTTCAAGTCGGATGCGATCCATTGATTGAAATTGGTCGTGGTGCAGTCAGCAAGATGTCGGCGCAACTCGGTGAGCCGACCGTTCAATACGCGTTTCGCCTTGGCGATGCCGAGGTGCCGGTTAATCCGTTGATCGGCACGCACATTCGCCTGGAATACCTCGGTGCCATCCATTGCAGCCATTGCGGCCGCAAGACCAAGACCAGCTTCAGCCAGGGGTATTGCTACCCGTGCATGACCAAGCTGGCCCAGTGTGACCTGTGCATCATGAGCCCCGAGCGTTGCCATTACGACGCCGGCACCTGCCGCGACCCAGGCTGGGGCGAGCAATTCTGCATGACCGACCACGTGGTCTACCTGGCGAATTCGTCGGGGATCAAGGTCGGCATCACCCGTGCCACTCAACTGCCGACGCGCTGGCTGGACCAGGGCGCGAGCCAGGCGCTGCCGATCATGCGCGTGGCGACCCGCCAGCAATCCGGTTTCGTCGAGGACGTGCTGCGTAGCCAAGTGGCCGACAAGACTAACTGGCGCGCGCTGCTCAAAGGCGATGCGCAGCCTGTCGACCTCAAGCACGTGCGTGATGAACTGTTCGCCTCCTGCGCCGAGGGCCTGCTGAGTTTGCAGGAACGCTTTGGACTGCAGGCCATCCAAACGATTGCCGACATCGAACCGATCGAAATCCGCTACCCGGTCGAGCAGTATCCGACCAAGATCGTCAGCTTCAACCTGGACAAGAACCCGATTGCCGAAGGCACGTTGCTGGGGATCAAGGGCCAATACCTGATCTTCGACACCGGCGTAATCAACATTCGCAAGTACACGGCCTATCAGCTCGCCGTGCATCAGTAAAAAGGATGCCACCCATGCGCACCGAACAACCGAAGATGATTTACCTGAAGGACTATCAGGCGCCGGACTACCTGATTGACGAGACGCACCTGACCTTCGAGTTGTTCGAGGACCACAGTCTGGTCCATGCGCAACTGGTGATGCGCCGCAACCCGGAGCGCGGCGCAGGTTTGCCGCCGCTGGTGCTGGATGGCCAGCAGCTGGAGCTGTTGAGCGTGAACCTCGCCGATCAGGCGTTGACCGCCGATGAATATCAGCTGACCGACAGCCACCTGACGGTGCATCCGCAGAGTGCGACGTTTACCCTGGATACCACGGTAAAAATCCACCCGGAAACCAACACCGCCCTGGAAGGCTTGTACAAGTCCGGCAGTATGTTCTGCACTCAGTGCGAGGCCGAAGGCTTCCGCAAGATCACTTACTACCTTGACCGCCCGGACGTGATGAGCACATTCACCACCACGGTGATCGCCGAGCAACACCGCTATCCGATCCTGCTGTCCAACGGCAACCCGATCGCCAGCGGCCCCGGCGAAGACGGCCGCCACTGGGCAACCTGGGAAGACCCGTTCAAGAAGCCTGCCTACCTGTTCGCCCTGGTGGCCGGTGATTTGTGGTGTGTTGAAGACACCTTCACCACCATGACTGACCGCACTGTGGCGCTGCGCATCTACGTCGAGCCGGAAAACATCGACAAGTGCCAGCACGCCATGACCAGCCTGAAAAAATCCATGCGCTGGGACGAAGAAACCTACGGCCGTGAGTACGACCTCGACATCTTCATGATCGTCGCGGTGAACGACTTCAACATGGGCGCCATGGAAAACAAAGGCCTGAATATCTTCAACTCCAGCGCCGTGCTGGCCCGCGCCGAAACCGCCACCGACGCCGCCCACCAGCGGGTGGAAGCGATCGTTGCCCACGAATATTTCCACAACTGGTCGGGCAATCGCGTGACCTGCCGCGACTGGTTCCAGCTGTCGCTCAAGGAAGGTTTCACGGTGTTCCGTGATTCGGGCTTCTCGGCTGATATGAACTCGGCCACGGTCAAGCGCATCCAGGATGTGGCGTACCTGCGTACCCACCAGTTCGCCGAAGACGCCGGCCCCATGGCTCACGCCGTGCGCCCGGACAGCTTTATCGAAATCTCCAACTTCTACACCCTGACGGTGTACGAAAAGGGCTCGGAAGTGGTCGGTATGATCCACACCTTGCTCGGCGCTGAAGGCTTCCGTAAAGGCAGCGACCTGTACTTCGAACGTCATGACGGCCAGGCAGTGACCTGCGACGACTTCATCAAGGCCATGGAAGATGCCAACGGCGCCGACCTGACTCAGTTCAAACGCTGGTACAGCCAGGCCGGCACGCCACGTTTGGCGGTGAGCGAGTCCTACGACGCAGCGGCCAAAACCTACAGCCTGACCTTCCGCCAGAGCTGCCCGGAAACCCCGGACAAGGTAGAGAAACTGCCGTTCGTGATCCCGGTGGAATTGGGCTTGCTGGACGCGAAGGGCGCGGATATCGCCTTGCGCCTGGCCGGTGAAGCGGTTGCGGGCGGCACGTCGCGTGTGATCTCGGTGACCGAGGCCGAGCAGACCTTCACCTTCATTGATATCGCCGAGCAGCCTTTGCCTTCGCTGCTGCGCGGTTTCTCGGCGCCGGTGAAGCTGAGCTTCCCGTACAACCGCGATCAACTGATGTTCCTGATGCAGCATGACAGCGATGGCTTCAATCGTTGGGATGCCGGTCAGCAGCTCTCGGTGCAGGTGTTGCAGGCGCTGGTTGGTCAGTATCAACAAGGCCAGGTCTTGAAGATGGATCAGCGGTTGATCACCGCGCTGCGCAGCGTGTTGAGCGACGAACGCCTGGACCAGGCAATGGTTGCGGAAATGCTATCGTTGCCGGGTGAAGCCTACCTGACCGAAATCAGCGAAGTGGCGGATGTGGATGCCATCCACGCCGCCCGTGAGTTTGCGCGCAAGCAACTGGCCGACAACCTGCATGAAGAACTGTGGCTGCGCTACCAGGCCAGTCGCGAGCTGTCCAAGCAAACGCCGTATGTTGCTGCCGCTGAGCATTTTGCCCGTCGTGCGTTGCAGAACATCGCGCTGTCGTACCTGATGCTTAGCGGCAAGCCGGAAGTCCTGGCCGCGACGCTTGAACAGTTCGACAGCAGCGACAACATGACCGAGCGCCTGACCGCACTGGCGGTGCTGGTGAATTCGCCGTTCCAAGTGGAGAAGGCTCAGGCGCTGGCCGTGTTTGCCGACAACTTCAAAGACAACCCACTGGTCATGGACCAGTGGTTCAGCGTTCAGGCCGGCAGCACCTTGCCGGGCGGGCTGGCGCGGGTCAAAGCGTTGATGGAACACCCAGCGTTCACGTTGAAGAACCCGAACAAGGTGCGCGCCTTGATCGGCGCCTTTGCCGGGCAGAACCTGATCAACTTCCACGCAGCGGACGGCTCGGGTTATCGCTTCCTGGCGGACCTGGTGATCGAGCTCAATGCCTTCAACCCGCAGATCGCTTCGCGCCAATTGGCGCCACTGACCCGTTGGCGTAAATACGACAGCGCGCGTCAGGCGCTGATGAAAGCGGAGCTGGAGCGCATTCGAGCGTCCGGCGAACTGTCGAGCGATGTGTTCGAGGTGGTCAGCAAGAGCCTCGCCTGAGTCACTACGCTGCAGTAAAAAACGGCCTGTCGGGCCGTTTTTTTACGGCTGTAGCTTTCTCCGTAGGTCATAATGGCGGGCATGACTTCTGACTCACCCCTCGCTGCCTACCAATACGCCATTGCTCAACAGGGCTTCGTTGCCGACGACGCCCAGCGTCGCGCGGTGGATGCGTTACAAGCCTGCCATGAAGCCTTGCATCAAGGTCGCGCGCCGATCACCGGCGTGTACCTGTGGGGGCCTGTGGGTCGTGGAAAGACCTGGCTCATGGATCAGTTCTACCAAAGCCTGCGGGTGCCCGCGCGGCGCCAGCATTTTCACCACTTCATGGGGTGGGTGCATCAGCGTCTGTTCCAACTGACGGGTACCCACGACCCTTTGCAGGCGCTGGCCCGGGAGCTCAGCCAGGAAGTGCGCGTGTTGTGCTTCGATGAACTGTTCGTCAATGACATTGGTGACGCGATCATCCTCGGTCGCCTGTTTCAGGTGATGTTCGAGGACGGCGTGGTAATGGTCTGCACCTCTAACCAACCGCCTGACCAGTTGTATGCCGATGGCTTCAACCGTGAGCGGTTTTTGCCCGGCATTGCGGCGATAGAGCAGCATTTGCAAGTGGTGGCGGTGGATGGCGCTGAGGATCATCGCTTGCACCCTGGCGCCGGCCTTCAGCGCTATTGGGTGAATCAACCCGATGCGTTGGCAGCTGTGTTCAAGCAATTGGCCGAAGACCAGGCAGTGAGCAGCGGGCCGATTCCCGTCGGGCATCGTTCTATTCTGGCTGTCCAGTCCTGTGAAACAGTGCTTTGGTGCCGTTATGCCGATCTCTGTGAGCAGCCGCTGGCCGCGATGGACTTCATGCTGATGTGCGATCTTTTCAATGCCATCCTGTTGAGCGAAGTCCCTAATCTTAGCGCGCAACAGCGCCCGGGCCGCATAGCCCGTGGCACCGAAGACGGCGCCCAGCGTGTGGTGGCCGGTGATCGCGAATTGCCGCAGTTGTCGGTGCACGACGATAGCGTGCGTCGGTTCATTGCATTGGTGGACGAATGCTACGACCGCAAGGTGCCGTTGTTCATCGAGGCTCAGGTGCCCCTCGAATGTCTCTATACCGAGGGTTACCTGGCGTTTCCTTTCCGCCGCACCCTGAGCCGTTTGCAGGAAATGCAGTTGCAGCGTTACGGCTCAAGCGCGTGCGAAAAGATCAGGAAATGAAAGATTCGCGCTTTTTTACCGGCACAACCTTCGCGTTTTCAAACGCATATTTGTAGTTAATCTCCTTCAGCAGGTGGTGCTTCCACGTTTACAATTGGCCTCTCAAAGGGAACCGAATCCCTTGTTGCCGTTATCGAGGAAGGAAATGGACACCCCTGACATCCTGGTGCTGCAAGCCAGCTACACGAACACCGTGCATGCCGAAGCCATCGCGCTGGTGATCAACCATTACGCCGAAGACGCGATGGGGGGCGGGCACAGCCTGGACCCGGATTTGCTAGCGCAACTGCCGAGCGAATTAGCCAAGCGTGCGCACGCGTTCAGCGTGTTGGCGTTTGTGAATGGAGAGCCGGCGGGGTTGGTGAATTGTTTTGAAGGTTTCTCGACCTTCGCCTGTCGCCCATTGGTCAACGTCCATGATGTGGCGGTAATGGATCGGTTCCGTGGCTTGGGCTTGAGTCAGAAAATGTTGCAGAAGGTTGAGGAAATCGCCCGCCAACGCGGTTGCTGCAAGATTACTTTGGAAGTGCTTGAGGGCAATGAAGTAGCGAAGGCGGCGTACCGCAAGTTCGGGTTTGACGGCGCTAAATTTGATCCCGCTTATGGCACCATGTTGTTTTGGAATAAGCCGCTGTAAAAAATAGTGTTATGGCGGGCAATAAAAAAGGCGCCATTACATGGCGCCAAGTTAATCTTTGTCAACGGAGCGGAATGACAAAGAGTATGACGGTAAATCAACTTTTTGGTTGCTGTGTTTCATCGGTTTTCGAGTTTTTAACATCACTGGAGGCCGTTTCCTCGGCTGGGCCGTTCATCTTGTCCTGCATGAAATTAAAGTTAGCGTAAAACTCTTTAGAACGCTCTGAGCCGCCTTCGGCGAAGGCAGCGGCGGAAGTCAAGGTCATTAAGCCAGCCAGCATCAGCGTCGAGATTTTCATTGTCAGTATTCCCAAAAAGTGTGATCGGTGTCTGTTCTCTTAGATCAGACTCGTGGGGCCGATTATGTGCAGGGTGGATTAAGCGAAGCTTAATTGGATAGGCGTCAACCTTAACGATTTTGTTAAGGTTGGCGGTCATATAAGCTGTAGTTTAAAGCGTCCAATCCAGCGCAAGCGTGATAGCGCGCGGGTCGCCCCAATAAACGCCGTTATAGAAGCCGACGCGTTCGTAATATTTTTTATCAAATAGATTATTGACGTTGATCGACGCCGAAACGTGTTCGTCGAACTGGTAGCGGGACATCAGGTTGACCACTGCGTAGGCCTGCTGGGTGATTTTCGCCCGTTCGGTGACCCGCTGATTACCGACACGTTGGCCTGTAGGCCTGTCGCTGAACTCATAGATATCGCTCTGCCAGTTCACGGCACCACCCACCGTCAGGTTTCGCCACGTCCCCGGCAAACGGTAGGCGCTGGACACCTTCAGCAAATTCAATGGCTGCCCGGTGTTGTTGCGCTTGTCCGAGCCATTAACGGAGTGAGTGTAGGTGTAGCCCGCCGTCAGGTTCCAGTCCGGCATCACTTCGCCGGCAACCTCCAATTCGAAGCCGTTGACCTTGTTGCCTTTGCCGCCGGACTTGTAGTACTCCTCGCCCGTGGTCGGGTTAGGCAGGGCCGATTCATCCCGCTCAGCGACGTTGTCCTGTGTGCTCCAGAAGTACGCGGCTGCCACGTTCAAGCGCTCTTTCAGCAAACTTCCCTTAAGACCCACCTCATAGTTGCTGCCCACCACCGGTTCCAGGTAGTTGCGGTTGACGTCCTTGAGGCTTTGCGGTTTGAAGATGTCGGTGTAGCTGGCGTAGACGGTGTATTCCGGCGTGATGTCGTAGAGCAGGCCGGCGTAAGGCGTCAACAGGTCGTTGTGGGTCTTGTGAGTCTTGTTGGCCGCGATCAACTGGTCATCGTCACCGTATTCGGGCGTCGCGCTCTCCAGCGCCCAACTGCCATAGCGGCTGCCCAGTACGGCGTGCAAGCGCTCGGTGAGGCTCAAGCGCGTGGCCAAGTAGCCGGCTTTCTGTTGCTTGCTGCTGTGTTCACCCTTGAGGTCGGTAACGGTGTCGCCGAACGTGCCAATCCCGCCCATGTATTTCCAGTCTTCGATCGTGTAGTAGCCACCCGGTATGCTGCTGCGCATCACAGGGGACACGTCGCGCTGCGTGGCCTCGCCATAACCCATCATCAGTGCATGTTCGCGGCCCAGCAACGCGTAGCTGCCGGCAAGGTTGAGGTCCACAGCTTCCATTCTTGAGGTGCCACGCATGTGGCTGGCCCAGGCGGTCATGCCGCTGCGGTCGTCATTGGGGAAACCCGCGCCACCGTAGTACACCTTGCCATCCGTGTCGCTCTGGCGATGGGTATAGGCGGCCTTTAAATGCCACTCACCGCCCAGCCGATGATCGAGGCTGGCGAAGGTTGTCTTGTCGGTCAGCGGCCAGGAACTCCAGTGCGCCGCCATATTGGTCGAGCGCGACAACCCGGCCTTGCCACCCTGGCTATTCCAGTAAGGCACGGTGCCCCAGGACGTGCCTTGCACTTGCTTGTTCTGGTAATCAAAACCTACGGCCAGCACGGTTTCGTCTGATAAATCTGCTTCAAGAATGCCGTAGCCAACCGACCGTTGCAGCCCGTAGTTATCACGCAAGGATTGGCTGTCGCGGTAGGCCAGCACCGTGCGCCCGCGCAGCTTGCCGTCGAACGCCAGCGGCCCGCCCACGTCCATGTAGCTGTAGTAGTTGTCGTAGCTGCCGGCTCTTACCCCGGTTTGCGCCTGCCATTGAGCGGTAGGGCGCTTGCGCACCATATTGACCGTGGCGGAGGGGTCGCCGGCGCCGGTAGTCAAGCCGGTGGCACCACGAACCACCTCGATGTGGTCGTAGATGATGGTGTCGGCATCGGATTTCATGTAGCCAAAGGTGTTGAGCATCCCATCAATCTGGTAGTTGCTGATGCCATAACCACGCGAGGAGTAGGAGACACGGTCGGAATCGTTGTGCTGAACGTTGACCCCCGTGGTCTGGCGCAGCACCTCTGTCAACGTATTGAGATTGAAATCATCCATCTGCTGGCGAGTGATCACCGAGATCGACTGCGGGGTTTCCTTGATGGACAGGTCAAGGCGGGTGGCGGTACTCATCGAACCGGTCGTGTAGGCGCCCGTGTGTTCAGTGGTGGCGCCAAGGCTCTCGGCGGTGATGCTCGTGGCGCCCAGTTCGAACGTTTTCTGTTCGGGGTCGGTTTCAGCCAACAGATCCGGGCTCGCGACCACGCTGAAGAGGCTGAGGGTGAAGGTCATGGAACGGGTTAGAGACGCAAACATCGCAGAAGACTCCTTGTCGTCTTTTTGGCCTTTCCGGTCGGGAAAGGCCATGGTTCAAAGACGAAAAGAGCGGGCGAACTTTAGGCTTAAACGAGAATGATTGTTATTTTTGTGTTACGGCGCCGGTTGTTCCTGGAGCACCACGTCAGTCGGGCTCACCTTTTTCGGCTTGATCAGGCTGAAGTCGATCAGGGGTTTTTGTTGGCGCAGGTATGGGTTACCTATCATCTGTGGGCGCGCCGTGAAGCGGTCGCTCACCAGGCTTTTCGTACGGTCCAACTCGTTGAAACTCAAGCCGGCGAGGTCGGCCCACGTATGAATCAACTGCGAGCTGCTGTAAGGCCGTTGCAAGTCGCCGGCAAAGCTCCAGTCGTGGCTTTCACGCCATTTTGGCGAGGCGTAGGCCATGAACGGAACGGTGTACATCGGCGCCGTCGGCTTGCTTTCGTTGCGTCCCAGCGTGCTGTGGCCTGCCGAGTCGAACACGTCTTCGCCGTGGTCCGATAAGTACAGCAGGAAACCGTTTGGATCGGTATTGGCGTAGTCCTTGATCAGGCTCGACACCACGAAGTCGTTGTACAGCACGGCATTGTCGTAGCTGTTGTAAGTCGGCAATTGATCGTCACTCACGCCCGCCGGCACGCCCTGGCGGTCGGTAAATTTATCGAAGGTCTGCGGGTAGCGATACTGGTAGCTCATGTGGGTGCCCAACAGGTGCACCACGATGAACTTACGCTCGGCCGGGTCGGCCAGGGCCTTGGAAAACGGCGCCAGTACGTCGCCGTCGTATTGACGGGCGTTCTGGTTGCGGTTGTTGTTCAGGTACACCTGCTCGTCGGCCTGTTCGGAAAAGGTCGTGAGCATGGTGTTGCGCTTCGTCATGGTCTGTTGGTTGGTGATCCAGTAGGTCTTGTAGCCGGCCTGTTTCATCACGCTGACAATGGATGGCGTCTTGAGGTACAGGTCCGGGTTCTCTTCGTCAGCGAAGGTCAATACCTGTTGCAGCGCTTCGATGGTGTAGGGGCGCGGGGTGATGACGTTGTCGAACACCGCCAGTTGGTCGCGCAGTTTGTCCAGCTCCGGCGTGGTGTTACGCGGGTAGCCGTAGAGGCTCATGCGCTGACGGTTGGTGGACTCGCCGATCACCAGTACCAGGGTTGAGGGCTGGCCGGCCATGCTGTCCTTGAGGTTTGTCAGAGGCGGGATCTGGCTGGCGCTGTCGAGCATGCCTTGCATGTTGTCCAACTGCTCGGTGTAACGGCGGTAGGCGACGATCATCTGCCACGGCACCGCAGGTTCGATGCGCGATTCAAAGCGGTCGATGGCATCGTCCATCGTGTCGCTGCGGGCGATCTGCTTGACTAGCGGGTAACCAATGACGCCCACCAGGATAGCCGTCGCTGCGAGCAGCGCCTGGCCACGTGGCAGATACACCGGGCGGACGCGGGTCCATAGGAAAATGGCCACGGCGGTGTGGGCGATGAACGCCAGCACGATCCACCAGGCGAAATATTGGGTGGCGTATTCACCGGCTTCAGAGATGTTCGACTCGAACATGATGAAGATGACGCTTTGAGAAAATTCCTGCTGGTAGATGAAGAAATAGCCCAGGCTGGCCATGGAGCAGGCCCACAGGACTACGCCGATCAAGGCGGCTAACAAGCGCGTACGGCGGGGGAATATCAGCAGTGGCGCCAGCCAGATCGCACTCATGAAGAACGCTTGGCGAAAACCACTGAAACCAGAGGTGCCACTGAGCTGAATCAGCAGTTGGGTAATGCCCGAGAAGTACCAGAAAAACAGGAATAGCCAGCCAAGACCGGCCCAATCAAAGCTTTTCGCAGACTTCGTGCTGCGTTCGAACATCGCCATCCAGCGCTCCAACCCGATAATTTTTCAGTCGACGCGCAGGGCCGCGCGCAACAGAGGCCACCCTTGCATGGGGTGGCCCTTCGGGCGGGAGTATCGGGAGGGAAGTGTGAAAACTTTGTGAGATTTTTGTAGGCGTAATCTTACAAAGTGATGACGGGCTTAGCAGAGCGCTGGCTGAGCGCCGGAAGGCTGATCCAACTGGGCCTGGATGATGTGCGAACGCAGGCGTATGACTTCCTGCTGCAGTTGTTCGCGTTCGTCTTTCAACTGGCGCAGCTCGTCGCGTCGAATGGTGACGTAGAGGGTCTGTGGCGGACGGTTCATCTGTGCAGTGCTCATTGCTTACCTCGCAAATAGCCAGTGTGTCGCGGTGTGCCAGAACGCTTGAGTCGAGGTTCTCGGCAGCAGTCAGGGCGATTCTGAATTCTTTTTGCGAGCAATGGAACTTTTTTATTTTTGAAGGTCGTGTGACTTTTTGTGCAGTGATGCCGAAGTGGTGGCAAATTTTTCTCATGAAACTACAGGTATCCGCGCTGGACTAACCCTCATTAGCCTCATTGCGCTATAAACTATGTCACACATTTTTTAGTAGTTAGGAGCATCAGCACATGCAACTGGGGATTATTGGACTAGGCCGCATGGGCGGGAATATTGCACGGCGCCTGATGCTCAATGGGCATACCACCGTTGTTTACGACCGTAACGAAGCATTTGTAAAAGGCTTGAGCGAAGAGGGCGCCACTGGCGTTGCCGGCCTCAAGGCCCTGGTTGCCGGGCTGCAAAAGCCACGTACCGTGTGGGTGATGTTACCGGCAGGCGCGCCGACCGAAGACACCATCAACCAATTGAGCACACTGCTGGAAGACGGCGATGCAATCATCGACGGCGGCAACACCAACTATAAGGACGACGTTCGCCGGGCCAAGGCGCTGGCGGAAAAAGGCCTGCACTATGTCGACGTCGGTACTTCCGGCGGCGTCTGGGGCTTGGAACGTGGCTACTGCATGATGATCGGTGGGGATGCCGGGACCGTGAAGCGCCTTGATCCTATCTTCAAGAGCCTGGCCCCGGGCCAGGGCAACATTCCGCGCACCAAGGACCGTTCTGCCAGCGCTGACCCTCGCGCCGAGCAGGGCTATATCCACGCGGGCCCTGCGGGTTCCGGGCATTTCGTCAAGATGATCCACAACGGCATCGAATACGGGATGATGCAGGCGTTCGCCGAGGGTTTTGACATCCTCAAGACCAAGAATTCGGAAAACCTGCCGGAAGACCAGCGTTTCGACCTGAACGTTGCCGATATCGCCGAAGTCTGGCGCCGTGGCAGTGTGGTGTCGTCCTGGCTGCTGGACCTGACCGCCGACGCCTTGGCCACCGACCCGAAACTCGACGGTTACTCCGGTTCCGTTGCCGACAGTGGCGAAGGCCGCTGGACCATCGAAGCCGCCATGGAACAAGCCGTGCCGGTGCCCGTACTGTCCACCTCGCTGTTCGCCCGCTTCCGCTCGCGTCAGCAGAGCACGTACGGTGACAAAATGCTCTCTGCCATGCGCTTCGGCTTTGGTGGTCACGTGGAGACTTCCAAAAAATGACCGCCAACGGCAAAAAAACCAAGGCCGAACCTGCACCACCGACCACCTTGTTTCTGTTTGGCGCCCATGGCGACCTGGTCAAGCGCCTGCTCATGCCGGCGCTGTACAACCTCAGTCGTGATGGGCTGCTGGGCGATGGTTTGCGCATCGTCGGCGTTGATCACAACGCCATCAGCGACGCCGATTTCGCGAAGAAACTCGAAGACTTCATTCGCACCGAAGCGGCGAGCAAGGTCAAGGGTAATGCGGATAACGCCCTGGACCCACAATTATGGGCGCAGTTGGCCAAGGGCATCAGCTACGTCGAAGGTGATTTCCTCGACGACGGCACCTACGCCGACATTGGCAAGAAGATCGCCGACAGCGGCACTGGCAACGCGGTGTTTTACCTGGCCACCGCCCCGCGCTTTTTCAGCGACGTGGTGCAGCGCCTGGGCAGTGCTGGCCTGCTGACGGAAACCGATGACAGCTTCCGTCGCGTGGTGATCGAAAAACCTTTCGGTTCCGACCTGGCCACCGCCGAAGCGCTGAATGCCAGCCTGCTCAAGGTGATGAGCGAGAAGCAGATCTATCGCATCGACCATTACCTGGGCAAGGAGACGGTGCAGAACATCCTGATCAGCCGTTTCTCCAACGTGCTGTTCGAAGCGTTCTGGAACAACCATTACATCGACCACGTGCAAATCACCGCCGCTGAAACGGTCGGCGTTGAAACCCGTGGCAATTTCTTCGAGAAGACCGGCACCCTGCGCGACATGGTGCCCAATCACTTGTTCCAACTGCTGGCGATGGTGGCGATGGAGCCACCTGCCGCCTTTGGTGCCGACGCCGTGCGCGGTGAAAAAGCCAAGGTGATTGGCGCCGTACGCCCCTGGTCCCTGGAAGATGCGCGGACCAACTCGGTACGCGGGCAGTACACCGCCGGTGAAATCGGCGGTAAGCCACTGCCGGGTTACCGCGAAGAAGCCAACGTTGCACCTGACAGCAGCACTGAGACCTTCGTCGCCCTCAAGGTGATGATCGACAACTGGCGCTGGGTCGGCGTGCCGTTCTACCTGCGCACCGGCAAGCGCATGAGCGTGCGCGACACCGAAATCGTGATTTGCTTCAAGCCGGCACCCTATGCACAGTTTCGCGATACCGAAGTCGATGAGCTCAAGCCCACCTACCTGAAAATCCAGATCCAGCCGAATGAAGGTATGTGGTTCGACCTGCTGGCGAAAAAGCCCGGGCCGACCCTGGACATGGCCAACATCCAGCTGGGTTTTGCCTACAAGGACTTCTTCGAGATGCAGCCCTCGACCGGGTACGAAACCCTGATCTACGACTGCATGACCGGCGACCAGACTTTGTTCCAGCGTGCGGACAACATCGAAAACGGTTGGCGCGCTGTGCAGCCCTTCCTCGATGCATGGCAGGAAGATGACGGGATCCAGGCCTACAAGGCGGGTGAAGATGGTCCTGCAGCCGCCGATGCGTTGCTGGCCCGTGATGGCCGTGCATGGCACCGCCTCGGATGAGTGACGCAGCGATTCATCCCATCCGTTTTATCCTCAGTGATGTGGACGGCACGTTGTTGCATCCTGATCACAGCCTCAGCCAGCGCACTGCCGATGCCGTGCGCGCCTTGCGCGACAGTGGGGTATTTTTCAGCCTGGCCAGCGGGCGACCGCCCAAGGCCATGCTGCACCTGATCGAAACCTTCGGCATCGATGTGCCGGTGGCGGGCTTTAACGGTGGCACGCTGATCAACCCGGATGGCAGCATCCTGGTCGCCCACCATCTGCCGGCAGAGGCGGCGCTGGTGACCCTGGCGCTGTTTTCAGCGGAGCCGGAGGTGGAAGTGTGGGTGTTTGCCGATGGCGATTGGCTGCGCCGTGACCCGCCAGGGCCGATGCAGCAGCGCGAAACCGATGGCCTGGGATACGGGCCGGTAGTGGTGGAGAGTTTTGAGCCGTACCTGGACCGGATCGACAAGATCGTCGCTGCCAGCCACAACACGCAATTGCTGGTGGAGCTGGAAGCGCAGCTGCAGCCCAAGGTGCAGGGGGTGGCCCAAGTGTCACGCTCGCAACCGGTGTACCTGGACGTCACCGCGATGTTGGCCAACAAGGGCGAGGCCTTGAAAACCCTGGCGGCGCACCTTGGGGTCCCCTTGGAGCAGACGGCGGCCATCGGTGATGGTGGCAATGACCCGGCGATGTTTCATGTGGCCGGGTTATCGATTGCCATGGGGCAGGCTGAAGAAACCGTCAAGCGCCAGGCCAGTGTGGTCACTGGCAGCAATCTCGAAGACGGTGCTGCCGAAGCGATTGAGCGGTTTATTCTCGCGAAGCGATAAGCGGTTTTCGCTCTAACACTGAACGTGCGCTCATTTAAAACGATGAGCGCAAGTTACAGCGTTGGATTACTTCGGCATTGCCCAGGATTGCAACTGGTGGCCATCTTTATCGAGCTCGGCACGGGCTTGCAACAGCAAGTTTTCCAACTGCGTCGGGTCGGTATAGGCACTTGACGAGAGTTGTTTACTGCCGATGCGGGTATTGGTGCGGTCGATGACGCTCAGGCTCAGGGCGCCGTTGCCATCGTGCCAGGCCACGCACTGAAAGGGTTGGAAGGCACGGTCTGCGATCAAAAGAGCTTCGTTGATGCGGAGCGGGGCGTTCATGTGGGTTCTCTCTCATTGCCCATTCAAGTGAGTGCCGGCGGTTGGGCTGACCGTGCGGCGGGTTACTTGTACTGATGCACGATGGCCGGGTACGGGTCACACATTAGAACAACTATTTTCAACATTTAGTGATTAACGTCATGTAAGCGGCTGTTTTGAAAGCGGATTGAACGTTTCAGCGTCGCGTAACTTTTAACGACGCGAACGTGGGGAATGGCTTTTTGCCCGAACTTATAGCGAAACGGTACAAGGACTGCGTCAATATCTTGCTACGGTTGGCAACAGACGTTCCAAACTGTTGTTTCTAAATAAATTTACCAATTTTGACGCCAAGGAACAGTCATGGGTGGACCCCCCGTTCAACGTCGATTGCTCGTAGTTGATCCTTGTGATGACTGCCACGGGCTGCTGCCCGGTTTGCGCGCGGCGGGGTGGGAAGTCGACAGTTGCAGCTTGGACGCGGTGGGCGACCGATCCTGCGACGTCGGCCTGCTGCGCTTGCAGCCCGCTCACCTGGAACGACCCGAAGCCGTCAAAGAGCTGATCGGCCGCAGTGGAACCGAGTGGATCGCCGTGCTCGACCAGGATGTGCTGCGGCTGCAGAACTTCGGTGACTTCGTCTGCGAATGGTTCTTTGACTTTCATACCTTGCCTTTCGACGTCGCCCGCGTACAGGTGACCCTGGGCCGTGCTTTTGGCATGGCGCGGTTGCGGGGCAAGGGCCATACCCCGGTGGATGAGCCCGAGCACGAATTGCTCGGTGACAGCCGGCCCATTCGCGAACTGCGCAGATTATTGTCGAAACTGGCGCCCACCGAATCTCCCGTGTTGATTCGTGGCGACAGCGGCACCGGCAAAGAGCTGGTGGCCAAGACGTTGCATCGACAATCGCAGCGGCATGACAAGCCGTTTGTGGCGATCAACTGCGGTGCGATCCCTGAACACTTGATTCAATCCGAATTGTTCGGCCATGAAAAAGGTGCGTTCACCGGCGCCCATCAACGCAAGGTCGGGCGAATCGAGGCGGCCAACGGCGGCACGTTGTTCCTGGATGAAATCGGTGATCTGCCGATGGAGCTGCAAGCCAATCTCTTGCGATTTCTCCAGGAAAAGCAGATCGAGCGGGTTGGCGGCAGCCAGCCGATCCCGGTGGATGTGCGGGTATTGGCCGCCACCCACGTCGACCTGGAAGCCGCCGTTGAGAAAGGCACCTTCCGCGAAGACTTGTATTACCGCCTCAATGTCCTGCAAGTGGTGACCGCACCATTGCGCGACCGCCATGGCGACGTCGTGATGCTGGCCAACCACTTTTCACGTTTCTATAGTCAGGAAACCGGTCGTCGCCCGCGTAGTTTCAGTGATGACGCCCTCGTCGCGATGGGCGAGCACGCTTGGCCTGGAAACGTGCGCGAGTTGGCCAACCGCGTACGCCGCGGGCTGGTGCTCGCCGAAGGACGCCAGATCGAAGCCGTTGATCTGGGATTGCACGGCCAGCAGGCAATTTCGCCGCCCATGGCTACACTGGAAGACTATAAGCACCGCGCCGAACGCCAGGCGCTGTGCGACGTGCTCAATCGGCACAGCGACAACTTGAGTGTGGCGGCCCGTGTACTGGGCGTTTCCCGGCCCACGTTCTACCGGTTGCTTCACAAACACCAGATCCGCTAGGGCGGGTAAACCGAAAAGCCCCGCAACGACCCTTATCGCTGCGGGGCTTTTCCTTGTGCGCTGCGTGCGCTGTATTGACTTGGGCCGCTTGGTGTCAGAAGTAGTACGGGAATTTCAGGCTAAACGTAAAGTCTGGCGCATCGTCCGTCATCCCGATCGCCAGGTTAGGCACGATTGTCAGGTTTTGCGTCGCCGCAATCGTCATGCCCACGTTGAAGTAACCCGCGTTGGCGTCGCTGGACGTCACCGACTGCCAGTCCCCACCGTTAGGCTTGAGCTTGCTCTTGCGCTGGATCAGGTCGGACACCGAGAACGACATACTCATCTTCTCGTTCAGCGCGAAGGCCACGCCGAGGCCAAGTTGGAAGCTGTCGCCCAGGCTGACCTTGCCGCCGACCTTCTGGTTGACGTCACTGCTGATATCGTCAAACGACTCCTCGAAGTTATGGGTATAGGACAGCGAGCCAAACAGCACGGCCGGGTCGAAGGTCTTGACCAGCGAGATACCCGGCGTGATCGACCACACACCGTTACCCGTCGGCAGGTTTTCCGGCACATACAAGTTGTCGTTGGCGGTAGACCGCACCAGCTTGATGCCAAACGGTTCTTTGCCCGTAGGCGCTTTGACGCGCACCGACACTACCGCATCCGGCAGGGTCGGGGTTTCATCGAGGAACTTGTAGGCCACGCCGAAGTTGACGTCGCCGATGGTTGGGTCGCGGCTCACCGACTCTTCCGAGGTGGCGTTGGCGTTGTTGCCGGCACCGCCGGACTGGTAGGTCGACTCGCGGTACACCACCGGCACGTTCACGTCGAACTGCCAACGGTTGTCGACGTTGTAGCGGCCAGTCAGGTCCAGGGTCCAGTTATCCGACTTGATCCGGTCCAGGTTGATATTGCCCAGGAAGATCGAGTCCAGCGCCAGGAAGCCGTTGAGCGTGAGTTGGCGAGCGTCGTACCTCGCATAGGTCACACCGGTTTCAAAGCTGAACTTGCCATTGCCAAAAAAGCCGCTGGCCTCGTTGTAGAGGTTGCTCACGCTTTGCGCAGGCGCTGAATCGTCCTTGAGCGACTGACCGTAGGAACTGCCACCGCCTCCCGCACCGCCTGATGCCGCTGCCGCGCCGGTACCGGCCACCGTTGTGCCGCTGGCTTTCTGGAAGTCTGCCGGGGATTTGGCCAGGCGTTTGGGCGCCGGTGTGGCCGGTTGATCCTCGACTTGACGAACCCGCTGCTCCAACACCGCCAAGGCTTTTTGTTGTACGTCGTACCGCTGCTTGAGTTCCAGAAGTTCCTGTTTGAGGGCTTCGATATCGGCGTCTGGCGCGGCATACAACATGGATGCAGGCAAGAGCGTACTTAAACAAACCACCGCACGTAGCGATAACGATCGATGCATGAAATAAGCCGTCCTTTTCTAATGCGAAAGTGTCGAGGGTCAGCGTAGTTCAATAACCTAGCGTGCGTAGGCCTTTGAGTGGGTCCAGATTGCAGTTCAATGCCGGGTTGGTCAGGCCGTTGTTCATCACCACATTGAGCTGGGTCATGTTAGTGACGACGTTTCTATCGCCGGTTAATACCGTGCCTTGGAGCACTTGCCCGCCACCGATCTGCTGGAGGCTGTTGCCCTGGTTATGATTGCCTTGGATCGCCATCTGCAAGCCGCCATTGTTGGCCGACACGCTCACACGGCCGGCCGCGCTGTCGCCGCTGACTGTGCCACCCGCCACCAGCACATGCCCTGATTGCACGATGTTGGAGGGGGCGAAGCCATTCTCTGTGACGTTGATACCGACATTGTTGTAGGCAGTGTTGCCATCGCCGGCGGTGCGTACGCTTTGGGTCACGCCCGTGCCGGTGCCCAGGCCTGCGCCCCCGACCACGTTACCGGTACCGGTATCCTGGTGGGTGCCCGTGCCAGCCGAGCCGGTGGTCTGTACGTAAAACTGCGGGGTGATGGTGGACGAGTCGACTTGCATGCTGGCCTTGCCGGTGATGGTGTCGCCTATGGCATTGGTCCAGGTGCTGCTCATGACAATACCGAAACTGATAATCCGCCCCGGCATCACATACCGGCCGCGCAGTTCGGCCATTTCCGAATCCTTGAGCTCAATCGGCTTGAACCCCGATGAAGCATAAGCGGGCATTGAGGCTGCCAGGCACAAGACCGTCAGCCAACGGGAAGTGTTCATCTCTTGCTCCTGGAGCGTCCTGCTCCTTTTTGCGCTTCTTAGAAGAAGTCGCTCTGGATGAAACCGAAGTCCATCAACTCGGCATCGCCTACGGGCCTGAACTCATTCAACTGGTTCTTGGCGGTCAGTGGCGCGGGCGGGTCAAGCAAGGCGTTGGCCTTGTCGTAGCCTTCACCCAGCACGGCGAAGACGATGCCATTCCAGCCTTTGACGAAGTCGTCGTGTGAATAGCGCTTGTGGCCCAGCACCGGGTCACCGACATAGACCCACTCCTTGTCCGCGCGCTGCAACACCACGAAGTGCTTGTAGCCACGAATTTCCAGCAACACCACCACGGGGATCTTCACGGTCGCCAGGGTATCTGGCCCGATTTTGTAGCCCCGGGCACGCATGCCGATGCTTTCGAGGTAGCGCTTCATGTCCAGCATGGAAAAGCCCTGGGTACGTACCAGGTCCTGGTCTGCATTGAGCAGCATGCCTTTGATGACGTGGTCTTCGTCTACGTCGAGCCAGTAGCCCTGGCGCAGGATGGTGGCGAGTGCCGCAGCACCGCAGCTGAAATCGGTTTTCTGTTCCACCAGGTTGGCGAACCGGCGTTCACGGATACTCTCGACCTTCTTGTAGATGACTGCACCACCAGGCATGGCGGAGATCGCCATGGTGCCTGCCCAGGTAGGGCCGGTAAGCAGCATCAAGAGGCTGAGGGTCGCGAGGCGCATGATCGTATGACCTGCTGGGCACTGTAATAAAGAGGGCCTTGTTGCCAAGGCCCCGTTGGATCAGAAGCGCACGCCGCTGGCGCATACGCTGCAACCTTGGCTGATCGACAGGCTGCCGCTGGCTTGGTTGCCGGAGCCGGATTGCAAGTTCACAATTGTGCTGCCGCTGTTGCGGTTAACTGCGTTGTCGAGGCTGGAGTTGTTAGACACGTATTGAGGTTTGCTGTAATGGCCATTCCCGCTGGCGGCCGCGTTGAGGTAGCTGTTACCGAGCGAGTTTTGCTCGGTGTTGGCCGCCGCTGCGATATTTTTACCGTCAGCCGTGGTGATTGCCAGGTTGCCCTTGGCCTGGTTGCCTTGACCGGCTTGACCGTTATAAATCGTGCTACCGGAGTTGCCGTTAACCGCGTTATCCAGGGATGCGTTGTTTTGGGTACCTTTGTTGACATAATTGTTCAGCACGCTGTTTTGATTCACATCGACTACGGCAAACACGGTTGCAAAGTCGCCCTTGGCGCTGGAGATGGCGCCTGAACCGTCTGCCTGGTTTCCGGTGCCTGACTGATTGTTAACAATGGTGCTACCACTGTTGCCGTTTACCGAGCCATCAGCAGAGGCGTTGTTTTCGGTGTTGGTGTCGTCGAATTTGTTGCCCGCGCTGTTCTGCACATCCGTAACCACGGAGGCGACCACGCCGGTTGGTTGAGGCGCAGGGTGCCAGCCACCCCCTGCTTGAGCGGCAGCAGCCATGAGCGCGGCGAGAGCGAAAACCATTGGTTTCAGAGCCATTTGAGGTTTCATGGTGTTTCTCCTTGCTTCTAATTAGTGGGTTAAGTGTTGGTACGGTCTAACGTGTGCTACCAAGCTGTTACTTGATAGTGATGCCCAGGGTGTTAGCCACTCGGTTCCCCACCCCTGCACTCTGGTTCACCTGAATCACTCCTCGGCTGCCGGTGAAGGCCTGGTCGCTTGTCACGACCTGGCGGCTGCCAGTGGTGGGGGTGAGCCCTGAGTCGGTTGCCAGCGTCGTCGTGTTCTGTTGCAACAGGACGCTGTCGTCGATGCTTTGCGGGCCAGGGTTGATGCTGATCCGCACGGCATTGATTGATTGGTTATTGGCCCCGGCGGACTGGTTGATGCCCACCATGCCGTTGCCATTGGTAAAAGAGGCGCCTTCGATCGAGGCCTTCGCGTTGAGAGAGGGATCGACGTTGCCGTTCATGTTCTGGGTATTGCGGGTGGTGGCCTGCCCACCGAGCGTGACGGCGCGGTTATTGGCCATTTGTTGCTGGTTGCCGGCCGCCTGATTGATCATCACGTTGCCGTTGTAGTCTTTGCCGCTGTTGTTAATCACGGCGGTGTTGTCGGCCATGGCCGCCGTGCTGCTCAGCAGGGCGAGAAGCAGCAGGGAACGTTTCATTATTTGCCCCCCATCATGCTGCCGAGGTTGTTCAGGGGGGCCATGCCACGTTGGATTGAATCGCTGATCTGCCCGCCCATGGAGGCGCCTGCACCATGGCTGACGGCTGCGCCGGAACCGAGTGTCGACACGCTGCCTTGGGTGTTAGTCAAACCAGGGATGTTGCCGTTTGGGATGATGGCGCGGGTGATGCTTGAGCCGCTGCTGATGCCACCGATGTCCATGTCACTGAGCTCGCTGGTGGACCCTAGGATCTCGCGGCTCGGATTGGCATTGGCGGTAGTGGGGTAGGGGTCTTTGCCGAATGCAGATCGACCGTACATGTGCCCCTGTACGTCTCGACCCGTCACGATAACGCCGTCACCCGCATAGCTCGGAACACTGAGGCCGACACTGAGTGCACAGCTGATCAGCAACACGTTCATCGAACCTTGAGTGAATGTATTCACGGCGGCATTCCTTATTCTTCGCGCTGACCCTAAACAGCGCTGTAAGGGATAGAGCAGAAGCCGTGCCGCTTTTTATTTGGCCTTGGTATTCAATGTGTTACGGGCATTGAAGGGCAAAGTGATGGCATCGCTGTTTCAATCCTGAAACAGCACCCTGCCCAAACCCACAGACTTAGCCACTGCGCAAACGCTTCACTGGCTGTATCAGCGCTGTAACAACACGTGTGACAAAACGGTGAATGCGCTGAGCACGGGCGATTCAAGGCAGGGGAGTGTTAAAAAAATGGACACTTGCGGCGCGACATCCCCCGTGCAAGGAGGCAGGGTGTCAGCCTTTGGGTGTTTTACGCGGAATAGAATTGAGTACGGGGTTGCCGTCCTGGTTCTGGGTCAGGTATACCGGCAAAACCTTGGGCAGGGAGGGAACGAGGTTGTTGACCTCATCGATGTTGTAGATACCACCGATGCGTATCGCTCCGGTCGTGGCGTCGGCCAGCATCACCGGCTTGCTCAGGTAGCGGTTGATCAGCGGCAACGCGTCGGCCAAAGCCAGGTTGTCAAGGACCAGCTTGCCCTGGCGCCAGGCCAGCGCGGTGTCATTCGGGTTGATCGTGCGCACGCGTGGCGTGGCATCACCCTGCTGGTAGCTGGCTTGCATGCCGGGTGTCAGGGGCACGCTACCATGGACCTGATCGCTGGCAATCTGAACCGAGCCTTCAAGCAACATCACCCGTACCTGGTCTCCATATTTCCAGACGTTGAACTGGGTGCCCGTGACACGTACCTGACCACTGCCGGCGTGCACAATGAACGGATGGGCGCTGTCATGGCTGACCTTGAAGAACGCCTCGCCTTTTTTCAGAGTGACCCGACGCTGGTCCTTGTAGTTGCTGTAGACCAGTTCGGTGCCCAGGTTGAGTTCTACCTGGCTGCCATCGTCGAGGATGACCTGGCGCAGGCCATTAGCGGCATCAAAGCGCTCATAGGAACTGGGCAACCAACCGGCTTCCCAGCCAGTGAAGGCGGCCAGGGGCAGGGCGCCCAGGCAGATCGCCGCAGCCACCGCGTAGATGCGCGACCGGCTACGGGGCTTGAACGGCACCTCTGGCGGTGTGGTGTTTTGGCGTGGCAGATGGTCCGCAACGTCCCAGATCTCCAGCATTGCCGCATATTCGAAGGCGTGCAGCGGGTGCGAATCGTGCCATTGGGCAAAAGCCTGACGTTCACTCGCGGTGCAATCACCCGCGTGCAGGCGCATGCACCAATGCGCGGCGGCGTCGGTGATGGCGTCATATTCGGCTTCTGAAATGGACTTTTCGCTCATTAACTCATCCTGATTTCGTACATTCTAACCTCCCAGGATGGGCCGCGAGAACAGCCATCATGGCGATTGCACATCAATTGGAACTTATTCTCGTTTGAAAGCACCTAAGAAATTCAGGACATTTCCCACAATGGAGTAAGAAAATGCTGAAGAAAACCTTAGTCGCTCTGTGTGCAACCTCCGCGCTGCTCGGCGCCGGTGCTGCCTTTGCCGACAAGCCGGGCGCGGGCTGGATCCCGATCGAGAAGGCGATTGAAGTTGCCAAGACCAAAGGTGGATACGTCGAGGTGTACGCCGCTGAGGCAGACGACAATGGCTACTGGGAAGTCAAAGGCCGCAAGTCTGACGGCACCGTATATGAAGCCCGCATTGATGGCGCCTCGGGCAACATCCTGCGCGACCAGAAAGACTGATACACCCCTCGGGGGCCTGTTCAGGCCCCCTGAACCAGCTTGCGCCCCAGGTGCGTAATCAAATAGGTCACCGAGTCCGCATTGGCCAGAATGATGTCCATCCTTCGGTCCGCATCGCTCATAAAGATTTGCCGGGCATCGTCAAGCGTCCTGGCGCCGGTGAGATTCAGAATCTTGTCACGCGGTTTGGTCGAGCCCAAACTTCCTACGTCCTCCCATTGAAGTGAAAGGTCGTCCCATGTTTTAAACAGCATGGTGGCAGGGGTCAGCACTGACAGCGCGGTGCGTTGCAGGTTGGACAGCGCGGTATGCTGTCGCAGGCCGTCCGCCGTACCCCGGCTGATCAAGTCGGCAAACGGGCGCATGGAGTCCAGGTAGGCGATATCTTCAGTCTTCGAGACCATATGGCTTATCTCATGGATCAGGGTTGCTGCCCTTGCATGATCGTCAAGATCGAACGGCGCGTTGAGATGACCCCGATAAGCGTCCATGTGCGTATTGAAGAAGTAGTCGAGCAAGTAGATTTTCTGCTCTGGGTCTGCGGGTATTACAAAAGCATAGGTGTTGGTCGGCGACCAACGGGCCGCGCCCGTGACGAGTCGGGTTGAATCTGGCCTGATCAGGCTTTGCTGGGTCAAACCCTTGGTAATCTCGGCGACACGTTTCTGAATTTTCGTGACCTGCGCTGCGTTCAAAGTGGGTATACCGAACATTTCGGTCAAGAAGCGGCCTACGCGCGAATCCGGATCACGTTGCTGGGCAAAGACCGCGAGATTGCGTTCACACATGACCGCGTAGTAAATCGCGACGTTGAGCGCGCGGTCGATGCAGTAGGCTTTTCCAGGATGGAGTGCACGGATCGCCGGCATTCCCACCGCTTCAATATTGATCGAACTGCGCTCGACTCTATAGGTGACGACCCGTCCTTTGAAACGCGACACCGCGGGACCGAACCGCGGTTCTTGTGCAGAAAAGTCCAACACCCAGCCGCCCTGTGCGTTGCGCTCGACAAACGGGCCCAGCACCTGCGCCAGGCGCACCCGCCAGCGTGCGCCGGCTCTTTCGACCGGGTACACCCGCCCGGCCACCGGCACATAATGATTGCCGCTCGGTGTGACATAAACATGCTGCGACGGATCTTGCTCCAACTGCGCCAGCGACACTGTCACGTCTTCAAAGTACTGCATGCGGGTACGCACCGGGTTTGTCACGTCCAGTGTTGCAATGGTCGTCACAGGGGCAGGGATACTGTCCGGCAGATCCGTGGCTGGCGGTGAAAGCAACGGCTCCAGTAGCTCATCGAGTTCCTCGCGCAATGAAGCGAGTGTCCCCAATCCCTGGATGAATCTGAGCAAGCCTGCGCCGAAATGCTGTTGCTGCAAGGCCTCGGCCGAAGCCTGGAACAACTTGAAACTGCGCCACACGACCAACGGGAATTGGAGTTTGCCCGCAATAAACTGCGCTGCCATGGGGATGCCCCTGCGTAACAGGCCGGTGACCCCGTCCCACTGATCTTTACTCCCGCGTTCGAATTGGCAGGCGAGCATTTTGATCAACTGCGCCGTGTTGTCATCGAATAGCCGCGGCAGAATATTGCGCCTGATCGGGTGTGAGGCCAGCCTGACCTCCTGTGTGTCCGGGGCGGCCGGTTGCCTGAGCAGGTTGCGGTATATCGCCTGGTCGGGATCGCCCAACTGCCGGATGATCCAATCCTGTAAAGGGCCGGGGCGGTTGATCTGAGTGCGCAAGCTTTCTTCGTTGGTGTATTCCGTGAGCACGCGCAAAGGTGCGTATGGCGCGTAGAGCACCAGCGGGCCGGTCGCCGGCGCCTGCGGGCCGATCACGTAGACGCAAGGGACGGTCACCGGCGTCGCGCCCGGGGTAGCGATCAGTTCCAAGGGGTGAATCCTTGCTGCAGCCCCGTCGACCTTATCCCGCGCCTCGGCATCCGGCATGTCGAAAATTTGCTGGATAAAGCACCAGGCCGCAGCACTCAGGCGCTCTTCGAGTTTTTCTTCATGGGCGTGGCGCAGCACCTGCCAGGGTAATTGACGGCAAAACAGGGCGCGACGCTGTCGGGCATCGTCGGTATCGGCGGCGAGGTGCGTGGTGAGCCATTCGCGGTAGGTTTTAGCAATATCCAACTGGCGGACCAACTGCACCACTGCCGTGCCGTCCAGTGCTAGCGGCAGGGTGGTGGTGTCGCGGGCGGTGGGGGTGAGGTTGTCGGCGTTCGGTTCCGGCAGGTGGCGCAGAGCAAAGTCGGTCAGGCTTTGGGCATGCCCGTCGAGCAGTACGCTTGCCGGTATCTGGATGTTTTCCGGGTCCAGGGCGGCGTCGGGGAAGCGCGCCTTGAGCAGGCCCGTCAAGGTGCTGGCAACGTGTTCACGCAAGGTAGGCACGCTGTGCAGGTAGTCCTGATTGTCTGGCGCGCTGAGGCGGTACTGCTCCAACAGTTCGGCGTGCAGCAATTGATCCTCGGCCGAAGCCATACCCAGCCACACTGGCAAGGCCTGCTGCTGAACCATTGCCTGGGCGATGGCACTGGCGCGCTCCAGGTTCGACGGCGCCAGCTGTCGCATTTGCTCGTCCAGGCGGTCTTGCAATGGCGTTGGCCCCAGTGGCGTGGCGAGCCAGTAGTCGATGGCGTCGAGGTGGTAATCCAGGTAGCTCTGCTGGCGGTTGTTCAAAAAATGTTCGTCGATGCGTTGCAGGGGCCCGAGGCGATAGACCTGATGGGGCGCGCGAAGGCTCATGGGTAGGTTAAGCAACAGCGGCAAGCGCCGGTCGGGTTGGGTCAGGCGCAGTTCAAGGGATTGGCGCAAGGCGTGCACTGAGGCGAAGGGTTCAAGACCCTGCTGGGGTGTCCAGAGCACGACGTTACCCGAAAGCTCAGGGTCGATACCGCCGCGCTGCGTCAGTGCAAAACAGCTGGCCAGGGGGTGGGCTCTTTGGTCGTCGCCCAGGGTCAGCGTCAAGCTGTAGGCATCCGGCAGAAAACCCTTGAGCCCATGGCGCTTGTCGCGAGTCATGCTGTCGGGCCGCAGGACCGCGTCGAGAATCGCCTGGTGGTCGGGGCTCAATGTCTTGTTGAGCAGCCGCAGTTCGGCCTCGCTGCGCAGTCCCTGCATCAGGGAAGCGTTCATTTCGTTGCGATGACCTTCCAGGAACAGGCGCGGCAAGGTGCGTATGTCGTGCTGTACAAAAGGGCGCATGGCCTGGTCGATGACCGTATTGAAAACACGGCTGTTCAGGTTGTTCCAACGCGTGGCGGTCCCGCTGCGGCGAGCGCTGTAGAGACCGATGCGTGGCGAGTCGCCGACAGGGTCGGCAACCTTTGCCAGACGCTCGACGAGATGATCGACCATGCTTCGTGAAGATTCAGGGGCACGGTCCTCCTGTTGCTGCGCTTCAGTGGCGTAGGTGTTGGCGAATACATCCGTGGGGTCCAGGTCCAGTAGGTGTAGGGCCAACGCCGTCTTCAGGGCATGTAAAGCCAAGCTGCGCAGAGTGGGATGTTTCTGGCGTTGCGCCATCAACGCTTCCTGAGCCGCGCGCAGTGCTACCCGCTGTTGTTTGGCGCGCTCCGCCTGAACCGTCGAGGGCCGGCCGTTGCCGCTGGTGGCTGGGTGAAGGCTCCAACGTCCTTCGGCTTCCAGGGCCAGCAGCCGGTGGTCGAGCATGTGGCGCAGGTCCAGGGCGCAATCGAGCAGCGCTGCCAGGTCTGCTGCACCGTCGTTGCGGCGAAAGAGCGCGAGTGCATGGTCCATGTTGCTCAATTGCTTGCTGGCAATGTCCTTGACCATCCCACCGAACACACTTTCGGCCACTGGCAGCCCGCTGACTTGCACCGCATCCATGCCCAGGTACAGGCTGCGCTCGTCCAGGGACAGGAAATTAAGCAACTCGTCCTCATGCCCGGCGGCCTTGAGCATGCTCAGCAGGACGTCCTTCAGGTCATCAAGGTTCTTGAGCACCTGCAGCCCGCGCGTCTGGGTGTAGAGGTAGGCATGCGTGTCGCTGATCAACAAGGTTGCAGCCAACTCAACATAATGTTGATAGGGCGCATGAATGCTGACCTTTTCGATCCGCAAGGGCGCATGCCAGGCGCTGCGTGACGCCTTGTCGGGGAGGAACACGGCACGCAGTCGATGAGCTTCCTCGGACGTCAGAATAGCGTTCTGGCGCTTGAGCAGCAGGTCGGCGCGAAATTTGTCACTCATTACCTGGGCAAACAAATCCATGCGCGATTGGTTGCCGCCGATATCTTCATTCCACCACGTCTGCAACAGGCTACTGAGCAGCGTGGAGAAGACGGCAGCGGTTTGTTCTACCACGTGCTCCCACTGCGCAAGTTCCTGTTTGAGCGCGTTGGCCGTCATGGCGCGTGTATCGTGCTTGGGGTGGGTGAACGCGCGCGTTTGGTTGGCCGGCCACCCCTGTTTCAGGTAGTAGTGCAGCAAGGTCTCATTGAGGGTCGCCGAGCCCACCCATCGGGTCACGGCATCACCGCTGTCCTGCGCTGGAACCAGGAAACTATTGACCAACGTCTGTTGCTGATCGAGCTTGGGAAAGTAAGGGCGCGCCATGATGCCCAGCAGTTTGTCGAGCATTGAGGGCAGGGTGGGGAGCTTGCGTAACTCCTCGAGCATGCGTTGCACGTTACGTTTCTGGCTTGCCTCAATCGTTTGTTCCTGGTCCACAAAGACGATGCCCGTAACGGGTGCAGCAGTCAGGGTAAAAGTACCATCGAAGCCACCATCCTGACGCTGATCAATAGACAAAAAACTAACTAAATCAACGCGTAATATATTGTTTGTGAGGCGTTCCCTAATTTCTGCTATTACGGTGGCGCGGTTGTCGAATACCTCGATTCCTCCGTAAGGACTGTATAGCAGCGCCTTTTTTTCGTCAGGGGACGGGCTCATCATAAACACGCCGGCCAGCGGTATTGCAGATTTCCCAAGCCTCTCAATCACCAGTTTTTCAACGGCCATAGGCGACTCGCGGCTCTGGCGCACGGCGTCGGTGGGGGTGTAGATCGTCATCAGCCATTCGAGATCCTTCAGGGTCAAGCCCAGCGCGCGCTCTCTGTCTGAAGGGTATTTGCGAGTGATCGGGCGCAGGAATTCATCGAAAAAATACGCGGGAGTTACGCTTGCCATGGGTTGCTCTCTCAGGACCAGGGGGGTGTCTCGAGCGCCAGATTAGGTAGCGATGGTGCCGTTGCAGCGGTAGATAGCTGATGCAAACACAACGGGTCTCGCAAACGCTGATTGACAGCAGGCGCACGCCGCGTTGTTTAATCACAGGCTCGAGTCTCCCGTCTTGTTGCCCCTTCCAATCATAATTCGGAGCTTCAGATGTCTACGCCGTCCAAGGTCGTTGAGAGTTCCAATGTTTCCATTAGCTTCACTGCGCTGGTGGCTTTGTTGCAACAGGTCTTTGAGCGCCATGGCACCTCGCCTGAGGTGGCTGCGATCCTCGCCCACAATTGCGCCAGCGCTGAACGCGACGGCGCCCACAGCCATGGCATTTTTCGTATTCCCGGTTATCTCAGTACCCTGGCCAGTGGCTGGGTGGATGGCCGTGCGGTGCCGCAGGTTACCGACGTGGCCTCGGGGTTTGTGCGGGTGGACGCCGCCAACGGCTTTGCCCAGCCGGCCCTGGAAGCTGCCCGTGCACTACTGGTGGAAAAAGCCAGGAGTGCCGGGATCGCCTTAATGGCGATCCATAACTCCCATCATTTCGCGGCCTTGTGGCCGGATGTCGAACCGTTCGCCGAGCAGGGGCTGGTGGCGTTGAGCGTGGTCAACAGCATGACCTGCGTGGTGCCCCACGGCGCCGACCGCCCGTTGTTCGGCACCAACCCTATCGCCTTCGCAGCCCCACGCGCCGATGGTTTACCTATCGTATTTGACCTGGCCACCAGCGCTATTGCCCACGGTGACGTGCAGATTGCCGCGCGCAAAGGGGAGCGTTTGCCTCCGGGCATGGGTGTTGATGGGCTGGGTCAGCCGACTCAGGACCCAAGGGCGATTCTTGAAGGGGGCGCCCTGTTGCCGTTTGGCGGGCATAAGGGGTCGGCGCTTTCGATGATGGTCGAACTGCTGGCCGCGGCGTTGACCGGCGGTAACTTCTCGTTTGAATTCAACTGGTCCGATCATCCGGGAGCGCGTACGCCTTGGACAGGGCAGTTGTTGATCGTGATCGATCCCAGCAAGACCGCAGGGCAGAGCTTCGCCGAGCGCAGCCAGGAGCTGGTGCGACAGATGCATGCGGCAGGGTTGCGGCGTCTGCCGGGAGATCGGCGGCACCGGACGCGGCTCAGGTCCGAGCAGGAAGGGATCGTCTTGGACGCTGAGGAGTTGCAAGGCCTGCGGGCTTTGGCCGCCGGCTGAACAGGCTGCGCCATGGGCGCAGCCTTTAATGCATCAGTTGCGACGACCCAACAGCAGGCCCACCACCAGGCCAAAGCCTGCGGAAATCGCAACGGTCTGCCAAGGGTGGCCACCGATGTAGGTTTCGGTGGCATCCACTACTGGCTTGCTGCGTTCACGCACGTTGGATACCGAGTCCAGCGCTTGCTTGAGCTTGATTGCAACCTGCTCGCGCAGGGTTTCACCTTCCTCGCCAACCAGTGAAGCACTGCTCTTGAGCAGCTTGTCCGATTCTTCGATCAGCGATTGCAGCTCGCTGAAGGCTTGGTCCTTGATTTGCTCTTCGACAGCTTGGGCGGCGGTTTTGCGGGCCATTGTGTGACTCCTTGCGAGTGAATATGACAGTGAACAATGGAGTATTGGGCTGCGGCAAAAGTTGCAGTTTTTTTCCGAAGCGTTGTCCTGCGTAAAATCCGAATCAGGAAGTTTCGACCTACAGTGTAAGATGTCGTCTATTTGCGCAGCAGGAAATTCAACATGAGCTTCAATCTCGCCAACAAGACCCTCGCCGAACGTGCCGAGCTGGAAGATGAAAAGTCGCGCCTCTATGACCTGTGGCAAAGCAACCTGGGCAAGGCCAAGGGCGAGGCCGCGCGGTTGTTCGGCGAGCGCGCCAAGCGCAAAGGCAAGTGGGCCGAATGGGTACGTGCGGAACTTGACGGTATGTCGCCGCCAGAGTTTTCCAACATGGTGCGCAGTGAGGTTAACAAGTTGATGGCGGCGACCAAGTAAAGCTCGCCACAATCGCTTCACGCACCTTCAGCAATAGTGGATCGAGCTGCGCCTGGGTTCGCCAGCCCAGCTCGATCGGGTAGCGCGGCAGGGCCAGCGGGCACGCCAGAACGCGCAATCCGGTCATTGCGCCGATGACCTCGGCGGCGTGGCCGGGAATGGTTGCAACCGCCTGACTGCCCTTGAGCAAAAACGGCAGCGCGGCGAAGTGGCTGGTAGACGCACACACCTGACGACTGAGCCCCTGCGCCGCCAAGCCCTCGTCGGTGATCCCGATAAACCCGCCTGATGACACCAGCACATGCTCGCGGGTGACGAACTCGTCCAGGCTCATGCTTGGCTGGTCGGCGTCCACCAGGCAGCGATAATCACCTTCCCCCAGCACTTGGCGACTCAGCCTGCTGTGCGCGAAGCCGCCTGCGGTAATCGCCAGGTCCAACGTGCGATCAAGCAGCGCTCCGGCCACGATCTGGCTGTGGGTCTGACGGAAAATCACCCGCAGTCTCGGCGCGCGCCTGGTAATTTCATCCATCAGCCGTCGGCCGTAGGCTATTTCGAAGTCATCGGATAAACCCAGCACCACGGACCGGCCCTGATACTGCTGATTGTCCGGATTAACCATGGCCAGGCTCTGTCGGCAGCGGTCCAGCGCTTCACTGATCAGCGGCTTCAATTGGTTCGCCCGCAAGGTCGGCGCCAGGCCGCGTCCGGTACGCACGAACAATTGATCGTCATATACCTCGCGCAGGCGCCGCAACCCTGCGCTGATGGCCGATTGTGTGACGCCCAGGCGCAATGCCGCGCGGCTGGCGCTGGACTCATCATGCAGGGCTTCAAAGGTTTTCAGCAGGTTCAGGTCGACCTGGGCGATATTCATTTGGCTCATATCATTCAGCAGTGAAGGGGGCTTTATTCATGATCGAGGCTGGCGGGACAATGGGCAACCCCTGACTTCGGAGTGATCGTGATGCCTGTATCGACTGTGGCGGCCCTGCAAATTGGCTCCTTGCCGGGTGGCAAGGCTGAAACCCTGGCGCAGATCCTGGCCTATGAAGACGAGATATCGCGCAGCGGCGCGCAATTGGTGGTGATGCCCGAGGCACTGCTGGGTGGCTATCCCAAAGGCGAGGGTTTCGGCACGCAGCTGGGGTATCGCCTGCCCGAGGGCCGGGAAGCTTTTGCCCGATATGTTGCCAATGCCATCGATGTGCCGGGCGCCGAGACCGAAGCGCTGGCCGGTCTGTCGGCGCGTACCGGTGCCAGCCTGGTGCTTGGCGTGATCGAGCGCAGTGGCAGCACGTTGTATTGCACGGTGTTGTACTTCGAACCGGCGGGTGGCTTGGTCGCCAAGCACCGTAAATTGATGCCTACCGGCACCGAACGACTGATCTGGGGCAAGGGCGATGGCTCAACCTTGCCGGTAATCGATACGGCAGTCGGGCGCATCGGTGGCGCAGTGTGCTGGGAAAACATGATGCCGTTGCTGCGCACGGCGATGTACGCCAAGGGTGTGGAGGTGTGGTGCGCACCGACAGTGGACGAGCGTGAGATGTGGCAGGTGAGCATGCGTCATGTGGCTCATGAAGGGCGCTGCTTTGTGGTCAGTGCGTGTCAGGTGCAGGCTTCGCCCGAGGCGCTGGGGGTGGCGGTTGCCAACTGGCCGTCGGATCGCCCGTTGATCGCTGGCGGCAGCGTGATTGTCGGGCCGATGGGCGACATTTTAGCGGGGCCTTTGCTGGGTAAGGCGGGGTTGTTGACGGCGCAAATCGATACGGCTGACTTGGTGCGGGCGCGGTATGACTATGACGTGGTGGGGCACTATGCCCGGCCGGATGTGTTCGAGCTGACGGTGGATGAACGCGAAAAACCCGGCGTGCGCTTTATCACGGACTAAAACGCGGTGGAAAAAGGTGGGCGCTGGCTGGGGGATTTGGATTTCAGCCATTCATCGCGGGTCATTTCCCAGATGTCTTTTGGGAAGCTGCCCTCGACAAACTCGCCTTTCTCCGTCCTGATCAAACGCATGCCTGTGCGTTCGGAGATGCGCCGCGAGCCCCGGTTAGGCGCGGCCTTGGGCACGCGCATCACAGGGCGCTTGAGCACACCAAACCAATAGTCGGTCACCGCCGCGCTGGCTTCACTCATCAACCCTTGTCCCTGCCACTGCGGGCCGAGCCAGAAGCCTCGGTTGTTGTCCTGCTCATCCATCAAGCTGACATTGCCGATCAACTGCTCCGGCGCGCTTTTCAAGCGGATCGACCAGTGCCATTCCTCGCCACGGGCCATGGCGGGCAGGGCGATCTGTTCCAGGTAGGCGCGTGCACCATTGGCCGGGTAAGGCCACGGCACCAGGGCGTTCAGGTAGCGCACCACTTGCCAATGGGGGAATTGCTGTTGGATACCCTCTGCATCGTCGAGGGTCAGCGGGCGCAGGATCAGGCGGTCAGTCAGCAATACAGGCTGCATGGCGTTTACCAGGTCACCGTATTCGGCAGGTCCAGCGTGCCACGGTCGACAAAGCGCATCGTACCGAACAAGCCACCCGCCAGTTTGCCCCGCAGCACGTAGGGCAGGTTGTTCAAGCTTTGGGTCTGGCTCAGGCCCAAGGTCTGGCGCAACACGGAAAACGCTGAAACACTCACCGGCACCATCAGTACCGTTTCGGAAAAACGAGGGATAGACCCGCTCTGATCACTCACCCCAGATGCCAACGGCCGGCCATTGACCTCCAGATCCAGGGCCACGCCGTTGTAGTCAATCGCCGTTTCATTGGGGTTTTGCACCCGCAGCTTCACGGCAAAGCGTACTTCCAGATCCTGGCTTTGCAGCGGTTCGATGCCCACCACGTTGATGTTCACCGGGTCGCGATTGGGGAACAGCGCGCAGGCGCTCAGGGTCAGCAGCAGTAGCGATAGAACCATGAGCTTGCGCATATAACAGTGCTCCTATTTCGTGACGTCCGGGTCCTGCATCACCTTGAGGGTCGATGACTCCGGATCAAATTCATCTTCTTCCAGCTCTAAGAACTCTTCCGGCAGGAAAATGTTCAGCAGGATTGCACAGAATGCGCCCACGGTGATCGGCGATTCGAAGATGTTGTGCAGTGCCTTGGGCAGCTCGCGCAGCACTTCCGGCACGGCGGCAACGCCCAGGCCCATGCCCAGCGAGATCGCCACGATCAACACATTGCGTCGGTGCAACCCGGCTTCGGCAAGGATCTTGATACCCGCCACCGCCACGGTGCCGAACATGATCAGGGTCGCGCCGCCCAGTACCGGCTTGGGCATCAATTGCAGCACCGCGCCGATCATCGGGAACAGCCCCAGCAGCACCAGCAGGCCGGCGATAAAGTACGCCACGTAGCGGCTCGCCACGCCCGTGAGCTGAATCACGCCGTTGTTCTGGGCGAAGGTCACCATCGGCAGGCTGTTGAAGGTGGCCGCCATCGCCGAGTTGAGGCCATCGGCCAACAGGCCGGACTTGATGCGCTTGATATACAACGGGCCCTTGACCGGCTGTTGGGAAATCATCGAATTGGCGGTCAGGTCGCCAGCCGCTTCCAGGGGCGAAATCAGGAAGATCACCGCGACCGGGATAAACGCCACCCAGTCGAACGAGAACCCGTACTTGAAGGGCACCGGCACGCTGATCAACGGTACCTGTGGCAGTGCCGCCAGGTCCACACGGCCCATCAGCCAGGCGACCACGAAGCCCAGGGTCAGGCCGATCACGATAGACCCCAGGCGCAGGAACGGGTTGTTGAAACGGTTGAGTACCACGATGGTCAGCAGTACCAGCGCTGCCAGGCCCATATTGCTGGCGCCGCCGAGGTCGCTGGCGCCAAAACCGCCGGCCATGTCGGTCACCGCGACTTTGATCAGAGACAAACCCATCAAGGTAATGATGGTGCCGGTAACCACCGGAGTGATCAGCTTGCGCAGCTTGCCGATGAACTGGCTCAGCACCACTTCGATAAATGCCGCGAAAAAGCAGATGCCGAAGATCGTCGAGAGGATCTCATCCGTACCGCCGCCCCGGGCCTTGACCATAAAACCCGCGCTGAGAATCACACTGATAAAGGAAAAACTGGTGCCCTGCAGGCACAACAAACCCGAGCCAATCGGGCCGAATTTGCGTGCCTGCACAAAGGTGCCGAGCCCCGACACAAACAGCGCCATGCTCACCAAGTAGGGCACTTCGCTTTCCAGGCCCAGCACGCCACCGACGATCAACGTGGGCGTAATGATGCCGACAAAGCTGGCCAGCACATGCTGCAACGCGGCAAAAATCGCCGCGGTGAAGTGTGGGCGATCTTCCAAGCCGTAGATCAGGTCGGATTTATAGCGCGAGCGGGGGGCTTGAGCGTCAGACAAAATACGGGCTCGGGTCAGAAAATGGAGGCGCAGGATGCCAGAAACTGACAGTCGTCAGAAGTGTAAAAAAATATTTATAGAGCTACGAAGGTGCGATTACCGGCGTTATTGCCGTTTCGGTCGCTGCCGCATTGCTCACCGTACTGCTGGCCTGGCTGCTCACCCGCAGCATCGTCACGCCGCTGCGCAAGGCCCTGGCAGTCGCAGAAATCATCGCCAGTGGTGACCTCACCAAACCCATCGAAGACGATGGCAAGACCCAGGACGTGCAAAATACCGCCGTGATGATCGAAGGCCTGGCAGACTCAGTCTGCAGCGGGTGCTAACCAGACCCGCGCGGCCAGCCATGAGCTGTCGCGCCTAGCGGTGGATTTGAATGGGATGGTGGTCCGATTCGTTAACTGATTTGGAATACGGTCAAAACTGTGGGAGCGGCGGTGCGACGATTCGACTTGCTCGCACCGCCGCTCCCACATAGGTTTTTGTGTGTCAGGGGTTACTGCTTCCAGGCAGTGGCATTCACCAGGTTCTTGGGCTTTTCCCCTGCCAGCGCCTGCAACAGATTATCCACCGCACACGTGGCCATCGCCTCCCGTGTCTCATGGGTCGCTGAGCCGATATGCGGCGTGGCCACCACATTGTTCAAGCGCAATAACGGCGAATCGTGATTCAGCGGCTCGTGCTCGAACACATCCAACCCTGCCGCCCGAATCGTGCGCTGTTGCAGCGCGTCGATCAGCGCCGCCTCATCCACCACTTTGCCCCGCGAGATATTGATAAAGATCGTCTCCGAGCCCATCAGTGCAAACGCCTCGGCGCCAATCAATTTCTCGGTTTCAGCGGTGAGCGGTAAGGTCAGGCAGACAAAGTCGGCCTGTTGCAGCAAGTCGTTCAAGCTGCGGTACTGCGCGCCGAAGCGTGCTTCCACCGCCGGCTTGGGCGAGTGGCTGTGGTAGATCACCGGCATGCCAAAACCAAAATGCCCACGCTGGGCCAAGGCTTCGCCGATGCGGCCCATGCCGATGATGCCCAGGGTCTTGCCATGCACGTCGCTGCCGAAATGTGCCGGGCCAATGTTTTTGTTCCACTGGCCGGCGCGCACCATATCGGCCAGTTCGACCACACGCCGGGCCGTCGCGAGGATCAGCGCAAAACCCGTGTCGGCGGTGGTTTCGGTGAGCACGTCCGGGGTGTTGCTGAGCAGAATGCCGCGCCTCGTCAGGTAATCGATATCGTAGTTGTCGACACCCACCGACACACTGGCGATCGCTTTCAACCGCGGCGCCAGATCGAGCAGTTTTGCATCCAGGCGCAGGCTGGCTCCCAGCAGGCCATGGGCACCGGGCAGGGCGTCACGCAGCTTGGCCAGGCCAGCGTCATCCAGCGCTTCGATCAGCGTGACGTCGGCCTTTTCATGCAGGCGCGCCATCAGCGGCGCGGACAGTTTCTTGTACAACACGACAGACATTTTCATGAGGTCTTTACCTTCAACTCCAGGGTTGGCGCCGGCGAGCGGTCGCTGGCGCCGGGCTTGAGTAAAATCGTCAGCACCACCGCAAACATGAGCGCGCCGCTCATCAACAGGTACGAGGCGCCGGGCGAGCCGGTGCTGCTATTGAGGTAACCCACCAGGTACGAGCCACCGAACGAACCGAGGGCGCCCATGCTGTTGATCAGTGCCATGGCGCCCCCGGCGACGTTGGCCGGCAGGATCTCCGGGACGATGGCGAAAAAAGGACCGTAGGGCGCATACATGCAGGCGCCGGCAATCACCAGCAAGGTATACGACCACCAGAAGTGTTCGGCGCCCAGTACGTAGGATGCGTAGAAAGCGATGGAAGCAATCAGCAGTGGTGGCCACACAAAGCGCTTACGTTTTTGCAGTTTGTCCGACCCCCACGAGACTACGAGCATGCCGATCACCGCCGCCAGATACGGCATCGCCGACAGCCAGCCGGCCTCGACCATGTCCATCTGCAAGCCGGCCTTGAGGATCGACGGCAGCCACAGCACAAAACCGTACACGCCGATGCTCCAGCAGAAAAATTGCAGCGCGAGGATGATCACCTTGGGCGAACGAAAGGCTTCGGCGTAGTTCTTCACCGCCTTGATGCCAACCTGTTCAGCGGCCAGCGCGGTTTCCAGGTCCTGTTTCTCAGTATCGCTGAGCCACTTGGCATCCTTTGGACGCTCATCGGCCAGCTTCCACCAGATAAACGCCCATAGCACCGCCGGCAGACCCTCGATGATAAACATCCAGCGCCAGCTGAAATGCTGCACCAGGTAACCCGATACCACCGACATCCACAGCATGGTCACCGGGTTGCCCAGGATCAGGAAGGTGTTGGCGCGGGAACGTTCGGCACGCGTGAACCAGTGGCAGAGGTACACCAGCATGGCCGGCATCACCGCCGCTTCCACCACGCCCAGCATGAAACGGATCACGATCAGCATGTAGGCGTTGGACACCACGCCGGTCAGTGTAGCCAGGCCTCCCCACAGAATCAGGCTGACGAAAATCAGTTTTTTAACGCTGCGCTTTTGCGCGTAGATCGCTCCCGGCACCTGGAAGAAAAAGTAACCGAGGAAAAACAGTGCACCCAGCAACGACGACATGCCCGGGGTGATCATCAGGTCTTCTGCCATGCCGGAGGCGGCGGCGAAGCCATAATTGGCGCGGTCCAGGTACGCCAAGCTGTAGGTGATAAACACGATAGGCATGATGTACCACCAACGGCGGGTGGCGAGTTTCACGGTTTCCATGGAGTTGCTCCTGAGCTTGTTGTAGTTGTGGCAACAGGTGTTGGGTTACGCGACGGATCGGGTGTGCAACTCTGAACGGGTGGGCAAACCCTCCATATCGCCACGGCTCTGCACGGCGCGGCTGCCGATCCAGTTGCCGCGCCGAACCGCCTCGGGGAAGCTGAGGTTTTCCAGCAGGGCGCTGATCATGCCCACGGCAAAACCGTCACCGGCGCCGACCGTGTCCACGACCTTTTCCACCCGCACGGCGGCGACAAAGCCTTGGTCCATCTGGGTACGGTAGTAGGCGCCGTCCGGGCCGAGCTTGATTGCCACGGCTTCGGCGCCCTGGTCGAGGTAGAACGCGGCGATGTCGGCCGGGTCATCGAAACCGGTGAGCAAGCGGCCTTCACTCAGGCCCGGCAGTACCCAGTCAGCAAGACCCGCAAGGGCGTTTATTTCGCGGATCATCGTGTGTTGGTTGGGCCATAGCGAAGGGCGCAGGTTGGGGTCGAACGACACGCTGCGCCCGGCCTTGCGCATTTGTGTCATCAACTCGATGGACAGCTCGCGCGTCGCCTCAGACAACGCCGGCGCAATACCGGTGGCATGCAGATGGCGGGCTTGCAGCAAGGCAGGACTGATGGCCGCGATGGACAGATGGCTGGCCGCTGAACCCTTGCGGAAGTACTCCACCTGCGGATCATCGCCGGCTTCTTCGCGCGACTTGAGCTGAAAACCCGTGGGGTGCAACGTGTCGACCGCCACATGCCGGCAATCGAGGCCTTCTTTCTTCAGGGTGTCGACCACAAAACGCCCGAGGGAATCATTGCCCACACGGCTCAGCCAGGCCACGTTGAAGCCCAGGCGCGACAGGCCAATGGCGACGTTGCTGTCGGCGCCCGCGATGCGTTTATGGAATTGGGCCACGTGGGCCAGGTCGCCGGTTTGCTCGGCGACAAACATCGCCATGGTTTCACCAAACGAGAGGATATCGATCTCAGACATGCGCATTCTCCGCACTAGGTTGGCCCAGCAGGGTGAGGGCGGCGACTTGCTGCGCGGTGATGTCGATCAAGTCATCACCTTGCAGCGGAAATTCCACAGCCCGGGTAATACCTGGAGTCATGTGCTTGAGCAGTTGTTCCCACAGATGCAGGTCGGTGGCGCCAGGCGGCAGGGCGACCAACTTGCCATCTGCGCGACGGGCCACAGCCTTGCAGTGCAGATAATCCACATGCCGGCCCAGCAGGCGTGCGGCGGTAAGGGCGGATTGGTCCTGCCATTGCCAGTTGCCGATATCGAAGGTCATTTTTACCGGCAGGCCGAGGCGTTCCACCTCGGTGAAGAAACGCTGCATTGGCTCGATTCGGCCGCCGTGCAGGGTCTGGTCGTTCTCTACCAGCAGCTGGACCGGGTGGCGGGTGAGCAGGGCGTGCAGGCTTTCCAGGTCGTTAGTGTCGGTGAAGTAGCCGAGGGAGACTTTTAGCCAGCGCGAGCCAAAAGCCTGCGCACGGTCCAGGGTGGCGGGGAGTTCGGCGTTCGGTTGCGCGCGGCCGGCGACCCAGAGTTCCAGGGGCGATGAGAACACTGACTCCAGCCGATACTGCGCAGCCGCATGGGCCAGTTCGGCGGGCTGTTCGTGGGTTAAAAGCTCTTCACGCCACTCGATGCGCTGGGCGCCTGCGGCCGCCAGTACCTCGACAAAACTCGATTGGCCCTGTTGGCGCACCAGGTCGGCGCCGTAGCTGGAAAGGCTGATAGAGACGGGGTATTTGTGCATTGTTGTTTACCTCTGAAACCGGTTTCATTTTTGTATGCAAATCTTGAAATAAGAGTGGCGTTGCAGCTGTCGAGCCCCGACGAGGCAGCTGCTACGGGGTGGTTCCTGGCTGAGGCTGGGTTGAGCCGCGAATGATCAGCTCGGGAACAAAATCCACCGTGCGCCTCGGCTCGGTATCGCCGCGCAGGCGCTTGAGCAAACAGTCGAACGCCGTGGCGCCAATCGCCTCGGTCGGCTGGGCGAGGGCGGTGATGCCATTGCCCACCAGTGGGTACCAGTCCAGATCATCCAGGGCGATCAGGCCGATATCCTCGAACAGGTTGCAGCCCAGGCGCTTGAGCGCACGGGTACAGGCCAATGCGGCGACGCCGTTGGCGCAGAACAACGCTTTGGCGCCGGGTTTGGCAAGAAAGGTTTGCAGATGGGTTTCCAACTCGCTATCGAGCTCCAGCACCGCACCGGTCAACGCCGGACGGCTGGCAATGTGTGCGTTGAAACTCTCCAGGCGCTCCAACCGCGAACTGGTGCCATCGGTGGCTTCGCTCACCAGTAGCACATTGCGGTAACCCTGTTGCTCCAGGTGTTCCATCGCCATACGCACCGCCGACGGGTTGTCCAGCCCGACGAGGTCGCTGTGCAGCGGCTCGACCTTGCGGTCCACCAATACCAGCGGCATTTCCCGTTGCAGTTCCAGCAGTTGGTCGAGGTGATGACCGAGGGTGTTCACGATCAGCCCTTCGATGTTGTACGAACGCAGCGCGGCCAGGTGCTGGCGCTCCTGTTCGTCATCGCGGTCGGTATTGCACACCACCAGGCTGTAGCCGTGCTGGCGGCAAGCGGTTTCGACGCCGTGCATCACGGCAATGGAATAGGGGTTGCGGATATCGGCGACCAGCATGCCGATCAGGCGCGTGCGGCCACGCTTGAGACCACGGGCCATCTGGTTGGGGCGGTAGCCGAGGTGTTCGATGGCTTGCTCGATGCGCAGGGCAATGGCATCGGAGAGCAGGGCGCGGTCGTCGCCGATAAAACGCGACACGCTGGCCTTGGACACACCGGCGCGCTCGGCGACGTCGAGCATGGTAACGCGGCTGCGCTGGGCGGCGGAAAATGTGGTCATGAAGACAAGCCTTTCTTATTGGAATAGACGACTGGCGCACAATCTGAAACCGGTTTCAGAAAACACCATGCAGCCTGAACCGTCAAGCACTAATCCGTGAAAGTCTCCGGTCCAACGGATCGTAAACCGACCAACGGTCTGCCTTACCTGTGAGTTCTGACAGTTTCGGATGCATCAAATTGAGTATTTAATTTCTTCAAACGTCGACCAGTATTTCCGTTGTTGGCGGCGCTCTCTCGTTGCAGCGTTGAGGAAGTTGTGATGCCAAGCACCTCCAGTTCAGGCACTAGCACGGGTAGCGCTTCTTTGAATGCGCAGGGCGCACTGTCATTAGCCCCGATGGGTATCACCGGAGTGGACCCCTTAGACCCTACGGGTCTGATAAAAAGAAATGTATTGCTTGCAGACCTAGAAGTGAAAATTCCCATGTGGGGCCCGGGGCCTGTGCCGCTGGATAGCCCGCACATCCTTGACCTCATTTTGATGCAAGGGGCAGCGGTTATTCACACGGAATCAAAGACTGTCACTGCGCCACCGCCACCGTTTCCGACTGAGCATGTGCTGACAATTGACTCCCTTATAATGCAATCCTTGTCCGGTCCTGTTCAGCTCTATTACGTTGTCACAGACTCATTTGGTGGACGCAGCGAACTAGAACCCAAAAGAACACTCACGATCGACCAGAACAACCCAGAGTTAGTGGACCCAGCCCAGCATCTTGAGTTTGTGGTGCCGCCATCACCGGCAGTCGATGAAACGTACCTGCTCAATAACGATCCGGTGGCATTTCACCTTCTCCCTTATACTGGCCGCAGCGACGGCGACAAAATTCACCTCTATCTGTCCAATGCTGCAAACCCTCCGGTTGCCGGGCCGGATTATATTTATGAGTTGGTGTTGAGTGGCGATCCATTGATCGTCTATCTGCCGGCGGATAAGTTCCGTGGGTTGATCAATGGTGCTGCGTTTATCTTCTATCGAATTTTCGACAGGGCCGGTAATTTCAGTGTCCGCAGTGCCGGTCTTCCCTTTCAGTTGGCGCTGATTCCATTGCCCGGGCCACGGCCACTGCCGGAAATCTATCCGCCTGAACGTTACAGTGATGCGCTGATCAATCGTGAAGACGCCCGCGCAGGGATCTACGTCAGGATCAACGGCTATACCGATTGGGCGCCAGGGGATCAGGTTCGCGTTTACTGGAAAGACCGTCCCGCACCGCTTCAGGATGTGCTTGGTTTTCCCACCGATGTACCGATTGATTGGTCGGTTCTACGGGGGCCGTTGACGGACCCGCTGGCGCCAGAAACAGTGCCGGTGCGCTACGAGATTATTCGCGGCAGCCTGCCGCCATTTCCGTCCTTCGCGATACCTGTCGATGTCAACTTGACGATCGCCGGGCAGGACCATGCCAACGCGCCGGCCTTGCTCAACCAAGACTTGCCCCTGGCGCAGGTTTGGGGGCTTGTCTCCAACACCAAGAACGTAGTCAACCATGATGACAATCCGGCAGGTGCTCGTGCGCGTGTATTGCTTTATCAGGACCCGCAGCCTGGTCAGATAGTGCGCTTTTACTGGAACGGGATTGGGCCGGTTGCCTCCTATACCGTCCAGCCCGGTGATGTGGAAGGCCAGTTGGTATTTTCTACGGTAATCCCCTGGGCCGTGATGGAGGGCTTCATACATCCTGCACTGCCGGTGTATTACACCACCAGTAACGGAGTGAATGACCAACAAGCTGATAATACATTCGTGACTGTGAATACTGGCACGCTGATTCAATTTCCGGCGCCTGTGCTTAACCATACCTTGGTGGGGGGGGCGGGGTACTTGTCATGTTGCTCCAAGCCTGAAGTGTTTTTTGGTGTTCACTGGCATGTCACGGCTGATCCGCTCTTTGAACTTAATGACGTGATCAGGTTTTTTTGGGAGGGTTACGACAATAATAACTGGTCGCCGCCGGTGATTGTTGAATCGATGTTTGCAGAAAATGGCGCTTTTAATAACAGCGCTGATCTGGCGAATGGGTTGAACTTCGTTGTTGCCCCCTACGAAGATAAAGTTGTTCCCATGAAAGACTTCGGTACTGCGAAAGCGTGGTACCAAGTTAGGCGAGGGGGCGCACTGATAGGTGAGTCTTTGCCCCGAAGAATTCGTGTTGATCTGAACTATAGCTCGGGTGGTTATTGCAAGGCGGGCGACGTTGTTTCATGTTCAAACACGGGTGTCGCAACACGTGTGTCGAGCGAGTGAATGCTTTCCGGTCCCGAGTGTCGTTGTTGTGGGTAGTCGAAGTTACAAGGTTGTCGTTGTAATAATTAAACCTCAATGAGGTATTGGTGCGCGCCCGCGCACGCCGTGAAATTACTGTGCTATCTGAATAGCCGCGGAGATCAACATGAAAAAGAAAACGTTGGACACCATTCGATGCTTTGAGAACTCACGCAGGGCCAATCCCGGAATATCCGCTCTTTCTGATGGCGTACTGGAGGAGCAGGTCCCAGGTTTTCCCGGCTTGCTTACACGCGCAGCCTCATTGAGCGAAAATACAAAGTTTATTGTTCCCCGGCCGGACGACTTCAGTACGGACCCAGCTGAACCCGACACTTTCAAATTATGGATCAAGCCAAATGATGCAGCCGACTTCGGTGATCCTTATTTGACCCAAAGTGTATCTTCACTTCCGGCAACCGGGCTGGATGTGAATATCGCGCGAGCTCGGCGTGCACCCGGTATTCACCAGATCAAATATTCGTTTTTCGTCTTCAAAGTGGGTAACACTACCGAGTCTCTGCCCCAGTTATTGATTGCTGACCTTGAAGGGCCCTATGAGGCTTATGTTGGAACCATTCCCGCACCTATTCCTCCCAGTGACCTGCCTGCATCCGTGGGGGCTGATTACTTCTTGGCCAAGCCGAATGAATCTGCAGTCTTCACCATTCCGGACTATGACGCTTATGGCAGAGCCTCGGGCGATCGTGCACTGTTCTTCTGGGCTAATTCGGATGATCCCTACCTGCCCGTCGTAGGTAACCCTGACCCGTATTGGCTAATTCCCGCCGATCGCACTTTCCCCCTGCCGCTATCGGTCGTTCAAGGGGCTGGGGATGGCGTCCACAGCTTGCGGTATCTGATCGTGGATGCGGCGGGCAATCCGATGTACAAACAGTCAGGTGCCTTCAACGTTGACGTAAGCCTGTTTCCCAGCCCCAGCAATTTCAAAGCCCCGACCATCGATTTGGCTGTCCCCGGTGATGGGTTGACCAATCGCCCGGACGTAGCGGCACTCAACGGTTTGACGGTGCGCATCCCTGCCTATGACGACGTCTTACGCGCTGACGATGAGCTGGTGGTCACCCTCACCACCAGCCTCGGTTCGCACACTGAGTTACCTTTTCCCGTGGGCAGTGCAACCTTCCCGGTACCCATCCAGATCAGTTACCCCACGCTGGTAGCACTCTACGGTGCAACGGTGGGGCTGTTGCCACTGACGGTTTCTTATTCTATCAAGCGCCGCACCGTTTCCTATCCAGCGGTCTTGACTGCGACGACCGATTTGGATCTGTTTGTGGTAGGGCCTACACCGGGTGGACCAGACCCGATCAATATCAATCTGAATCCAGTTCGGGTGATCGGTAAAGACTTCGTAGGTGCAGAAGGACCTGACAATGAACTGACTCCAGAGCATGCCACGCGCGATGCTGTCGCGCGCATTAAGCTTTGGAGTGATCCACCCACCCCCGACGCTCGAGCCTTTACGATCAGGCTTTATTATGACGGGCTTTTTGTACCTCCCGCCCTGCCTGTACCCAATGGCGTAGCTGATCAAGAAATTGACATGACCATCCCCTGGGCCGCTATCGTCGCCGGAAAAAACGGCACCAAACTGGCGCACTACACCATCGAGGCGACGGGCAGCGCCAATACACAGCAACCACCCCTTACGCCTGTGAACGTGACGGCGAACTTTGTCTCGCTGGACAAACCTGTGGTGCGAAATCTAACGTCGGGCGTCTTCATCAACTGCGACAGCTTCGTACCCAAAGGACCTCCACCCGGTGATTTGGTGGTATTTATCCCGCCAAGCACTGAGTTTGCGTTGAACATGCTAGTGACGTTGCACTGGCAGGGCTTTAGCGATGATGCCGCTACCGCGGGTATGGAGGTGCCCGCTGCGGTGGGTACTGCAACTCACACAATTACCCAACAGTCCGAGATCAACCTTGGATTCACGATGAACCTCGGGCCCTATGCGACGATCTTCAAAACCATCCAACCGACGTTTGCGACAAGGCTTGCAGGTTCAGCAAAACTCTTCTACAGCATCCCGCAGGCAGGTGGAGCGCCCTTGAACTCCAATGATGCGATCCAGCGCGTACGCGGTCAGAAATCCGGAGCGTCGGGCACTAACGGGACCTTCTGCGATGGAGGCGCTGTACCCGGTCCATAGTGATTGTTGAGGGGCTATGCCAAAGAGCGGTTAATTCGCTCTTTGGCTTTTTTTTTGAAAAAAATACCTTCCTATGTCGGCGGCAGGGGGATTTACCTGGAGCAAAACGCCTATAGATGCAACTACTTAAGATAAGTCCTACATATACCGGTAATCACTCTGGATACCTTGGCACCCGCTCGATTGGCAGGCTCCCACGCACTTTGGAACCAGCCAGATTCTTGCGTAAAGGAACGCCAACCCAGAGGTACGTCAAATGTCATCTGTATTCAATTTCAAACCATCGCCTATAAGTCTCGCGTTGAAAGCCAACGCTGTCACGTTGCTTATGCTCATGGCACACGCCGCCGATGCCCGAAGCATCACCGCCCCCGATGATTTTGTGCTGCCTGGCACTCCCGCGGACCGCTATGAGTTGCAACCAGGCTCCGGATTCACCGTCAAAGGTGCAGTCACCAAGGACATTCGTGCCCAATCCGCGACCTTGGTGGTTGAACCGGGCAGTTCTACCCAGGACATCACTGGGTTCGATTCCGACATTCGTATAGACGGTTCTGATGTGATTGCGCGTAGCACAGCGCCTGCCGCCGTGCATGCTAACGACAGCAAGGTATTGATCACCAACAGTAACATTATCAACAACAACGGCACCGGGCTGATCGCCGCCCGTACCGACGGCAGCACGGTGGGTTCTTCCGTGAAGGTTGTCGATAGCACGGTCACCGGCACTCAACGCGGCGCCACTGCCAGCGCCTATAGCGTGCTGGACCTGATCGGTACGAAGGTCGAAGCAACCGGCGCCAGTGGCTTGGGGCTGGCCCTCTACAGCGGCCAGGCCAATGCCACCAACAGCCAGATTGTGGGTGGCAAAAATGGCGTGCTGATGGGCATCGATGGCAGCTCTGGTGTCATGGACAGTGCCTTGTTACTGGACGGCTCCAGCGTTGAAGGCAAGAACGGTGCTGCGATTGTCACCCGTGAGGGCACCCACGCGGATATCCAGGTCCGCAACGGTTCGAGCCTTCTCGGTAGCAACGGCAATCTGCTCGAAGTGACCAATGGCTCAACCGCCAACTTCAATGTTGACCACAGCGAGCTGTTCGGCGACATCGTGGTCGAAGACGGCAGTACTGCCAAGGTCCAGTTGAACAACGGCGCCTGGCTGACTGGCCAGTTGAAAAACGTCGCCGAGCTGAGCGTCAATGATGCTTCCAATTGGGTTCTGGTCGGCGACAGCAATGTCGATGCCCTGAAAATGGGCGGCGGCGCCGTGCATTTCGGTGGGCCGGATGAGTTCTATCGGTTGGACGTGAAAAGCCTGGAAGGCAACGGTACGTTCATCATGAACACCGACTTTCTGACCCATCAGACCGACTTTCTCAACGTGGAAGGCAAGGCTAATGGCAACCATAGCCTGATGTTGGCCGCCAGCGGCTCGAACCTGGCTGACGGCCAGCCGATCAAGGTAGTCCACACCGAAGGCGGTGATGCGCAGTTCAGCCTGGCGAGCGGTACGGTTGACGTGGGTGCCTACGCTTATGGCTTGCAGAAGGACGGCACCGACTGGTTTCTCGACCCGAACCGTAAGGGCACCAGTACCAGTGCCCACTCGGTACTGGCCCTGTTCAACAGTGCGCCAACCGTGCTGTATGGCGAGATGAGCATCCTGCGTACGCGCATGGGCGAATTGCGCTTCAGTGAGGGTGCGGGCAACGGGATGTGGATGCGCAGCTACGGCAACAAATTCGACGTGGCGGCGAACAAGAACGGTGCGGGCTACACGCAAAACCAGAAGGGCTTCACCATTGGTGCCGATACGCCATTGTCGGGCGGCGACGGCCAGTGGATCGCCGGTGTCATGGCCGGTCACAGTGTCTCCGACCTCAGCCTGACCCGCGGCAGCAGCGGCGAGGTCAAGAGTTACTACGTAGGTGGTTACGCCACTTGGTTGGACGCCGAAAGCGGGCTGTACTTCGACGGTGTGGCCAAGCTCAACCGCCTGCACACGGAAAACGACGTGACCATGAGCGACGGCAAGAAAGCCAAGGGCAACTACGCGCAGAATGCCGTGGGGGCCTCGGCGGAGTTCGGCCGTCATATCAAGCTGGACAACGACTTCTATCTGGAACCCTACGGGCAGTTGTCGGCAACCATCACTCAGGCGCAGAGTTACGAGTTGACCAACGGCCTGCAAGCCAAGGGTGATCGTTCCAGCTCGGTGGTGGGCAAGCTTGGCGTGACCGCAGGCAAGAACATCCAGCTGGAAAGCGGCGGTGTGTTGCAGCCTTACTTGCGTACCGCAGTGGCCCATGAGTTCGACCAGAGCAACAAGGTGTTCATCAACGACCAGAGCTTCAACAACGACCTGTCGGGCTCGCGCATCGAGCTGGCGGCCGGTGTGGCAATGTCGGTATCGGAGAACGTCAAGTTGCATGCGGACATCGAAACCAGCCAGGGCAAGAAGATCGATCAGCCGTGGGGTGTCAACTTCGGCGTACGCTACGACTTTTAAGACAATCGCTCAATTAAACAGAGGGAAGCTGCGGCTTCCCCTTTTTTTGCGTTCAGACCAGCACGCTCATCCAGGTCGTGGGGTTGACCCACTGCAAGCTGGCGCCGCCGATAATGCCCAGCCGTTTTTGTGTCGATTGCGCCACCATAGCCTGGGCCGGCGCGCGGAAAATCTGCCACGCCAGGTAACTCAGCCAAGCCACGCCGGCCCCTTGCATGGCAACGTGAACCTCGGGTAACGGCGCCAGCGACTGGCCGACACCCGAGCCCACTATCAGCACAATCCCTGCTGCACCCAGGCAAGCCCCAAGGATGATCGGCAGTGAAGCCTTGAAGCCATCAAACTGTGCGCGGCCATAAAACACCGAGGCGGAGTAGGTGACGTTATTACCGGCCAATGATCAATGGGCGTCTAGAAGGTTTGTGCAGCGTCACCCAAACAGCCCGGCGGCGATATTGATCGAAAAACCCAGGATCGCCGTGTTGAACACAAAGCCGATCAGCGATTGCCCCAGCACGACTTTACGCATGCCACGGGTGGCGACGCCTACGTCGGAGGTCTGTACCGCCACGCCAATCGTGAAGGAGAAATACAGAAAGTCCCAATAGTTGGGTGTCAGCAAACCTTCGGCAAAACGCAACGCCGGCTCCTTGCCGCCCCAGGTGTAATACAGGCGCGCGTAATGCACGCTGAAAATCACCCCGATCAGCAACCATGAGCCGATCACCGTCAGCCCGGTGAAGCCGTAGTGCAGCAGGCGCTCAGAGTTGGCGAGGTCCTTGCTGCCGATCAGTTCGAAAGTGATGGTCGCCAGGCTGGCCATGGCGGCGATGCACACAGTGAACAGGACCGAACCGGCGTTTTCATCTTCGATCTCGGCGATGCGCTTGACGTCCTCGGCCTTGGCACGGCGGGTCAGCCACAGCATCAGCACCAGGTATGTCCAGACCCCGGCGTTCCAGCCGATGAGGATTTTGCTGAGCCACGTATCGGCCGGCGCCAGGATGCCCACGGCAAGCCCGAACACGGCGGCGGCGGAGAGGCGAGGGTGGGTACGGGCGAGGAAGGGCATGGCGCTCACGAATCGCGGGAATTGAGAGCACCATAGGTTGCGCCGCTGCAAGCTTCAAGCTGTAAGCGGCAAGTTAGAAGCAAGTCTGCTCTTACTTGCCGCTTGAAGCTTAAATCTAGTCGCTGCGTTTACGCACCAGCTTCATCACCACCACAAAAAACACCGGCACAAACACCACCGCCAGTGTCGCGGTGATCATCCCGCCGATCACGCCTGTACCAATCGCCTGCTGACTGGCCGAGCTGGCACCTGTTGCAATCGCCAGCGGCACCACGCCGAGGATGAACGCCAGCGACGTCATGATGATCGGGCGCAAGCGCAACCGCGCGGCTTTCAACGTGGCGCTGATCAGGTCTTCACCCTGGTCATACAGGTCCTTGGCGAACTCGATGATCAGAATCGCGTTCTTCGCCGACAGGCCAATGATGGTGATCAAGCCGACCTTGAAGAACACATCGTTGGGCATGCCGCGCAAGCTCACCGCCAACACGGCACCGAGTACGCCCAACGGCACCACTAGCAATACCGAGGTCGGGATCGACCAGCTTTCATACAGCGCCGCCAGGCACAGGAACACAATCAGCAGCGACAGACCCAGCAGTATCGGTGCCTGGGAGCCGGACAGGCGTTCCTGCAACGACAAACCGGTCCATTCCTGGCCCAGGCCGGCCGGCAATTGGCTGACCAGGCGCTGGATTTCATCCATCGCCTCACCGGTACTGTGGCCGGGTGCGGCTTCGCCGGAAATCGCAATGGCCGGGTAGCCGTTGTAGCGCGTCAACTGCGCCGGGCCCTGGGTCCACTTGGCTTCGACAAAGGCCGACAGCGGCACCATCTTGCCGGCGTTGTTGCGCACGTGGATCTTCATCAGATCCGCCACCTGGCTGCGCTGGTCGCCTTCGGCCTGCACCACCACCCGTTGCATGCGGCCCTGGTTGGGGAAGTCATTGATATAAGCCGAGCCGATGGCCGAGGACAGCACGTTGCCCACGTCTGCAAAGGCCACGCCCAGCGCGTTGGCTTGCTTGCGGTCGACTTCCAGCTGCACTTGCGGTGCTTCTGCCAGGGCGCTTTCGCGCACGTTGGCCAGGATCGGGCTTTTCTCGGCGGCGGCCAGCAATTGCGTTCGCGCGGCCATCAACGCGGCATGGCCGACACCGCCCCGGTCTTGCAAGCGGAACTCGAAGCCGCTGGATGTGCCGAGGCCATCCACCGGCGGCGGCAGGACCGCATAGGCAATCGCGTCCTTGAGCTCGGTAAAGGCCATGTTGGCGCGGTCGGCAATCGACGCGGCGGAGTCATCGCTGCCGCGCTCCGACCAATCCTTGAGCGTGGTAAACGCCAGCGCGGCGTTCTGCCCAGAACCGGAGAAACTGAAGCCCATGATCATGGTGGTATCGCCCACCCCAGGCTCCTCGGCGTTGTGCGCTTCGATCTGTTCGGCAACCTGCACCGTGCGGTTCTTGCTCGCGCCCGGTGGCAGTTGGATGTCTGTGATCGTGTAACCCTGGTCTTCCACCGGCAGGAACGAGGAGGGCAGGCGCGTGAACATCCACCCCAGGCTCACCAGCAGCACCAGGTAAATCAGCAGGTAACGGCCGCTGCGCTTGAGGGCATAGGCCACCCAGCCTTCGTAGCGGTCGGTGAGGCTTTCAAAACGCTGGTTGAACCAGCCGAAGAAACCGCCTTTGGTAGTGTGCTCATCCTTGGCGATCGGCTTGAGCAAGGTGGCGCACAAGGCCGGGGTCAAGGTCAGGGCGAGGAACGCCGAGAACAGGATCGATACCGCCATCGACAACGAGAACTGCTGGTAGATCACCCCCACCGAACCCGCCATAAAGGCCATTGGCAGGAACACCGCCACCAGCACCAGGGTAATGCCGATGATGGCGCCGGTGATCTGGCCCATGGCCTTGCGCGTCGCTTCCTTGGGCGACAGCCCCTCTGTGACCATGATCCGCTCGACGTTCTCCACCACCACAATCGCGTCGTCCACCAGGATACCGATGGCCAACACCATGCCGAACATGGTCAGCACGTTGATCGAGAACCCCAGCAACAACATGGTGGCGAAGGTGCCCATCAGCGCAATCGGCACCACCAGCGTCGGGATCAGGGTGTAGCGCACGTTCTGCAGGAACAAAAACATCACCGCGAACACCAGCGCCATCGCTTCGAGCAGGGTGTAGACCACTTTGGTGATCGAGACTTTGACGAACGGCGAGGTGTCGTACGGGATCTTGTACTCAACATTGGCCGGGAAGTAGCGCGACAGTTCGTCCATCTTTGCCCGCACCAGGGTTGCGGTGTTCAGCGCATTGGCGCCAGGTGCCAGCTGCACGCTGACCGCTGTCGACGGTTTGCCATTCAGGCGCGTGGAGAACTGGTATTCCTGGCTGCCGACTTCCACCCGCGCCACATCGCCGATGCGCACGGTGGAACCGTCGGGATTGGCCTTGAGCACAATATCGGCGAACTCGGCCGGCGTGGACAGCTGGCCCTTGACCAGGATCGCGGCAGTGATTTCCTGGGTGTTGGTGCCCGGCAAGTCACCGATGCTGCCCGCGGATACCTGGGCGTTTTGCGCGCTGATCGCGGCGTTCACATCGGCCGGGGTCAGGTTGAAACCGATCAGCTTCTGCGGGTCGATCCAGATCCGCATGGCACGTTCGGCGCCATACAGCTGGGCCTTGCCCACACCGTCGAGGCGCTTGAGTTCGTTCATCACGTTGCGCGCCAGGTAATCGCTGAGCGCTACATCATTAAGCTTGCCGTCGCTGGAGGTGAGGGTCACCAGCAACAGGAAGCCTGCGGAGACTTTCTCCACCTGCAAGCCTTGCTGGGTCACCGCTTGCGGCAGGCGCGGCTCGACCGCTTTCAGGCGGTTCTGCACATCCACCTGGGCCATTTCCGGGTTGGTGCCCGGCTGGAAGGTCGCGGTGATGGTCGCCGAACCCAAGCTGCTCTGGGACTCGAAATACAGCAGGTGATCGGCGCCGTTGAGCTCTTGCTCGATCAGGCTGACCACGCTCTCATCCAGGGTCTGGGCCGAAGCGCCGGGGTATACCGCGTAGATTTCGACTTTCGGCGGCGCGACGTTGGGGTACTGCGCCACCGGCAGTTGCGGGATTGCCAGCAAACCGGCAAGCAGGATAAACAGAGCGACCACCCAGGCGAAGATCGGGCGGTCAATAAAAAACTGCGGCATTGTCAATGATCCTTATTGGCCGGGAGCCTGGGCGACGGGCGTCGGGCTGTCATCTACTTCGACTTTTTCACCGGGGCGCGCGTGTTGCAGGCCTTCGACGACGATGCGGTCACCGGGCTTGAGGCCACTGCTGACAATCCAGCGATCATTGATCACCGCGCCCAGCTCTACGGGCTGCTGGCTGACGGTCTGCTCGGCGTCCAACAGCAGCACCATCGGGATGCCAGCGCTGTCACGGGTAATGGCGCGTTGCGGCACGCTGAGGCCTTGCTTGTCGATGGCTTGCTCCAGGCGCACCCGCACAAAGCTGCCGGGCAGCAGGTCGAGGTCCGGGTTGGGGAATTCACTGCGCAGGATGATCTGGCCGGTGCCAGGGTCGACGCTGATCTCGGCAAACAGCAATTTGCCCGGCAACGGGTAGAGGCTGCCGTCGTCCTCGATCAACGTGGCCTTGGCCTGGTCCTGGCCGACCTGCTTCAAGCTGCCGGCGCGGAAGGCGCGGCGCAGGTCATTCAGCTCGCGGTTGGACTGGGTGAGGTCGGCGTAGATCGGGTCCAATTGCTGGATGATCGCCAGCGGCGTGGCCTCATTCTGGCCGACCAGGGCGCCCTCGGTCACCAGCGCACGGCCGATACGCCCAGAAATCGGCGCGGTCACAGTGGCGTAGCCCAGGTTCAATTTGGCCCGCTCGACGGCCGCCTTGTTGGCGGCGACGTCGGCGTTCGTCTGGCGCACGGCGGCGCGAGCATTGTCGTAGTCCTGGCCGCTGATGGCGTTGCCTTCCACCAATTGGCTGTAGCGCTGCTCTTGCAGGCGCGCCTGGAAGGCATTCGCCTCGGCTTTGCTCAGGTTGGCCTGGGCGCTGTCGAGGTCGGCCTTGAAGGGCGCCGGGTCAATGCGAAACAGCACATCACCCTGTTTCACGTCACGACCTTCCTTGAACACCCGCTGCGTCACCACACCCGCGACCCGTGCGCGCACTTCAGCGATACGCGGCGCGGCAATGCGCCCGCTCAGTTCGCTGGTGATCGACAGGGGCTTGGCTTCAAGGGTTTCGATGCGCACTTTGGCCAGGGGCATTTGCGGCGCTTCGGTGGCGGAGTTGTCACACGCGCTAAGGGCAAGGGTGAGGGCCAGCAGGCAAAACGGCGCAAACAGATTCTTCGACATGCTCTTATCCCAATATTGACTGGCGCATCCTAAAGTCACCCGCGCCGTGGTGCTGTGAAGCTGTGTAGCGCGTCTGTGAAGAAATGTAAGGTGCGGCGCGTTGTGAGCGTTGGGCGTATATCCTTGCACAGCCCTACATACGCCGAAGATCCAATGTGGGAGCGAGCAAGCCCGCTCCCACATTGGATTTATGTACGACCAATAAATGTATTTTCTGGAAACACCTTCATGCCCAACATCCTCCTGGTGGAAGACGACGCCGCACTCTCCGAGCTGATTGCCAGCTACCTGGAGCGCAATGGCTACCACGTCAGCGTGCTCAGTCGTGGCGACCATGTGCGTGAGCGCGCACGCTTGAATCCGCCGGACCTGGTGATCCTCGATCTGATGCTGCCCGGCCTCGACGGCCTGCAAGTATGCCGCTTGCTGCGCGCCGACTCGGCGGGCTTGCCGATCCTGATGCTCACGGCGCGGGATGACAGCCACGATCAGGTGCTGGGCCTGGAAATGGGCGCCGACGACTACGTGACCAAACCCTGTGAACCGCGCGTGCTACTGGCCCGTGTCCGCACTTTACTGCGGCGCAGCAGCTTGTCCGAACCCCAGGCGGCCAACGACCAGATCGTCATGGGCAACCTGTGCATCGACCTGTCGGAGCGCACCGTGACCTGGCGCGAGCAGGCGGTGGAGTTGTCCAGCGGCGAATACAACCTGCTGGTGGTGCTGGCCCGGCATGCCGGCGAGGTGCTCAGCCGCGACCAGATCCTGCAACGCCTGCGCGGTATCGAGTTCAACGGCACCGACCGTTCGGTGGACGTGGCCATTTCCAAGCTGCGCCGCAAGTTTGACGACAACGCCGGTGAAGCGCGCAAGATCAAGACGGTGTGGGGCAAAGGCTACCTGTTCAGCCGTTCCGAGTGGGAATGCTGATCGATGGTTCGCGTACTGTTTCGCCTCTATCTGATCACCATCGTCACCTACAGTGCAGCGATTTACCTCGTGCCCACGCTGGTGATCCAGCTGTTCGAGCACCGCTACGTGAATTACAACATCGAGCAGACCCGCGGCCAGCAAAAGCTGATTGTCAAACAATACCTGCGCGCACCTGTGGAGCGCTGGTCACAGGTCACCGACCAACTGGGCCGCGAATTCGCGCCACTCAACGTTCAATTGCTGCTGCGCCAGGACGCCAGCTACACCCCGGCTGAGGAACAGCTATTGGAACAGGGCAAGTCGGTAGTGCGCCTGGGCGAATGGGGCTGGATGGAGCAAATCAGCACTCCGATCAATGAGCAATTTGTGGTCAAGCTGACGATACCGCCTGACCCGATGGACATGAACGTGCTGTATTGGGCGATCAACGTGTTGATTGTTGCGGCGCTGCTGGCCTGCCTATTGGTGTGGCTGCGTCCGCACTGGCGCGACCTGGAACGCCTGAAAAGCACCGCGGGGCAATTGGGCCAGGGCAATATGGCGGAACGCACGCGCATTCCGGCCAGCTCCAGTATCGGCAGCCTGGCTTCGGTGTTCGACACCATGGCCGACGACATCGAACACCTGCTCAATCAGCAACGCGACCTGCTCAACGCCGTCTCCCATGAATTGCGCACGCCGCTCACGCGCCTGGATTTCGGCCTGGCCCTGGCGCTCTCCGAAGACTTGCCCGAGGCCAGCCGCGAACGCTTGCAAAGCCTGGTGGCGCATATCCGCGAGCTGGATGAACTGGTGCTGGAACTGCTGTCCTACAGCCGCCTGCAAAACCCGGCGCAATTGCCGGAGCGGGTGGAGGTGGTGCTCGACGAGTTTATCGACAGCGTGCTGGGCAGTGTCGATGACGAACTGGAAAACCCCGAGATCGTCATCGATGTAGCGCTCGACTGCGCCGTGGAGCGCTTCAGCCTCGATCCGCGCCTCACCGCCCGCGCGCTGCAGAACCTGCTGCGCAATGCCACGCGTTACTGCGACAAACGCATTCAGGTCGGCGTGAAGGTCTGCCCCAAGGGCTGTGAAATCTGGGTGGACGACGACGGCATCGGCATCCCGCCGGACCAGCGCGACCGCATCTTCGAGCCGTTCTACCGCCTGGACCGCAGCCGTGACCGCGCCACCGGTGGTTTTGGCCTGGGCCTGGCCATCAGCCGACGCGCCCTGGAAGCCCAGGGCGGCACCTTGACGGCATTGGCTTCGCCGCTGGGCGGTGCACGCTTTCGCGTGTGGTTGCCCAGCGTCGCCTGATCAGAGCACCTTGACCGCGCGGCCAATCGCCTGGATCGGCCCGGTGGGTTTGCCGGTCGGCGAGCCGCGCGGGTCTTCCAGGGTCAGTTCGAACAGCTGGTTCTGCGTAAGCGGCGGCAGCTTGTCCAGCGGCACCGACAGCGTTTGCCCGGGTTTGACCAGCCCCAGGGATACCGGCCCCTGCCAACCGTCACCCTTGGTCCAGAACTGCAGAGCCTTGTCCGTTGGCACTTCCATCACGCCCAGCGGGATCAACTGAATCTGCTGATTGTCACTGGCCTGGATCACCCAGCCCGGGGCCTGGCTTTGCGGCGCCACCAGCACCACCACAAAAGTCGGCTCGGCGGTGGGCGGGCGGGTCAGCAGCAGTCCGGCGAGGACCAGCGTAGTCAGCAACCCGGCGCCGGCCAGGCCGCGCCACACGGCCAGCAGGTCCCACCAGTGCGTGCGGGCGCTGGCGATGTTGCGTTCGATACGCCGCCACAACTCAGAGGAGGGTGGCACGGGCTGCGCCAAGGCGGTCAGCGGCAACAGACGCTGTTCCCAGGCGTCCACTGCGGCGCGTAATTCGGCGTCGTGCATGAGCCGTTGTTCCACCTCGGCGCGTTGTTCGGCGGGCAGGGTGCCCAGTACGTATTCGCTGGCCAGTTCGTCCAGTGGGTTGCTCATGCCATGCACTCCCGCAGCGCCGCGAGGCTACGTTTGATCCAGGCTTTGACGGTCCCCAGTGGGGTGTCCAGTTTCTGGGCGATTTCGCTGTGGGAATAACCGTCGACGTAGGCATGCAGGATGCAGGTGCGACGGGCCGGGTCGAGCTGCTCCAGGCAGAGGTGAACCCGCCCGGTGCGTGCGCTGAATTCAAAGGTGTCGGTTGCAGCGACTTGCTCGTGTTCTTCGCCCAACGGTACTTCGCGGTACTGGTTACGCACAACGTTGAGCGCCACGTGCCGGGTCACGCTGAACACCCAGCCACGCGCCGAACCGCGACTGGGGTCGAAACTGCCGGCACCGCGCCAGATCTTGATAAACGCGTCATGCACGATGTCTTCTGCCAGGGACTTGTCCCTGGCGATGCGCAACGCCACGCCGAGCAAACGGCTGCTGTCCTGCTCATAGAGCTGGCGCAAGGCGCGTTGATCGCCACGGGCGCAGGATTGCAGACAGGCTTCGTAATCAAACACGTGGTGCTCCCCCCAACGATCGGCATTGGGGGCAGCGTAGCCGACTTTGCTCAGTTGGCCGCCCAGAAAATGTAGTCGGCCTGGTACTTCACCACTTCCTGCTTGCCCTTGTTGGCCGCCGTGCACGCGCTGCTCGGTGCCACGCCGCCTTTGAGGGCAACCCGCTGGATGTAACTCACGCCGCTCATCGCGCCCTTGCCTTCAGCCGGGTTGGCCTTGACCAATTGGTACGGCAGGTTGCCCGCACCCGACGGCGCCACGGCCAACTGAGTGCCGGTGATTTTTGAACCGTCCTTGGCTTGCCAGGTGGCAGGCGGGCCGAAATAGGTGCCGACTTGCTCGCCGCTGCGGTCATTCAACACGGCCTTGGGGCCGACGAAGGTCCACTCGGTCTGGCCGGCGGCGTTGGCTTTGTCGCGGCACTCGTAAGTGATTTCGCCGACACCGGTAGTTTCCAGCGCTACCTTGTGGCCGTCCGGTACCTTGATGCTGTCCGGCAAGCCGGTCTGGGCGAAGGCAGCGGGTGCGGCAGCCAGCAGGGTGGTGAGGCAGAACAGTGCTTTAGCGTTCATGGGTGTTTCTCCATTTCAGTAAAACAGCGGGGTGACTGAAAGGACTACCCAGGGTGCTCAGGATTGGATGCACGGATTAGAAAATAAATGTTTGAGGGCGCACACTGTGCCCCCGCTTTACCCCTGAGGAGAGATTGGCAATGACGGGTGTCCACGCGTCTGCTCAACAAGGTTTCTCCACCCAGGCCGTCACTTACGCCCAGGGCCGGCCGAATTATCCCAGGCAACTCACTGGCTGGCTCACGCAAACCCTGCGCATTGATGCCCAGTCGACAGTGATTGACCTAGGTGCCGGCACCGGCAAATTCACGCGCTTGCTCAGCACCCTGGCGCCAACGCTGATTGCCGTCGAGCCGCTGGCGGCGATGGGCGCGCAACTGGCTAAGCTGCTACCGGGCGTGCGCCTGGTGAACGGCACTGCCGAAGCCATCCCCCTGGCGTCCGCCAGCGCCGATGCACTGGTCTGTGCGCAAGCCTTCCATTGGTTCTCTACCGAGGCCGCATTGGCGCAAATCCATCGCGTACTCAAGCCCGGAGGGCGCCTGGGGCTGGTCTGGAATGTACGCGACGAATCGGTGGGCTGGGTGGCGGCAATCACCGAAATAATCACACCGTACGAAGGCGACACCCCGCGCTTTCATAGCGGGCGTTGGCGTGAAGCTTTCACTGGCAAGTATTTTTCCGATCCTGAAGTCACCTGTTTTTCGTACAGCCACGTCGGCAGCCCCCAGGAAGTGGTCATGGATCGCTTTCTGTCAGTGAGCTTTATCGCGGCGCTCCCAGCCGCAGAAAAGGCCAGCGTTACCGCGCAATTGCGCACCTTGATCGACACCCATCCCGACTTGCGCGGGCGGGACACCATCGCCTTCCCGTATCAGACCCAGGCCTATGCCTGTCATCGGCTGCCATAAAAGGCATAAAGTCAGATCATATTGATATAAGTCGTTATAAGAAAAATCGCTATCCTGCGGCCAGAAATTTACAAGGCCGCAGGTAGCGTTGATGGAAGTGGGTAATGTTGGTTTTGTGATTGCCGGCCTGATCGTAGGTTTTATCGTGGGCATGACGGGGGTGGGTGGGGGCTCGTTGATGACCCCGATCCTGCTGTGGTTTGGCATCAACCCGGCGACGGCCGTGGGTACCGACTTGTTGTACGCCGCCATCACAAAGTCCGGTGGGGTGCTGGTGCACAGCAAGAACAAGAACATCGACTGGACCATCACCGGTTGGCTGACCCTGGGCAGCGTGCCTGCGGTGTTGCTGACCCTGTGGTTCCTGGCCAGCCTGCACACCGACCCCAGCGCGATGAACGCGGTGATCAAGCAAGCCCTCGGTGTGGTGTTGCTGCTGACGGCCCTGGCGATTCTGTTCAAGAAAAGCCTGTTGGCTTTTGCCCAGCGGCATGCCGGTGATGACTATCACATGAGCCCGCGCAACCTGAACATGCTGACGGTGGTGACCGGCGCTGTTCTGGGCACCATGGTTGCCCTGACCTCCATCGGCGCGGGTGCTCTGGGGACTGTGGCGTTGTTTATTCTGTACCCGTTCCTGGCCACGCGGCGGCTGGTGGGGACCGAGATCGCCCACGCCGTGCCTTTGACCCTGGTGGCGGGGTTGGGGCATGCCAGCATGGGGAACATGGACTGGCATTTGTTGGGTTTTTTGTTGATGGGGTCGTTGCCGGGGATTTACGTGGGCAGCCATATGACGGGCAAGCTGCCGGACGGGGTATTGCGGCCGTGCTTGGCGATTATGTTGATGGCGATTGGTTACAAGCTCGCGTTCTGATTTTTGCTGGGCGGCGATGGGGGGTATCGCCGTTATTTGGGTAACGGCTACTTAGGGTTCCGCTCTTACAGCGGGTCACGTTGGAAAAGCCGGAATGCCGGCCCAGCCCAAAGTAACCAAAGGGCTCTTGCCCCAACACTCGGCGCCCTTAAAGCCGACCGGTATTCAAAGCCGGACTCGGTCAAACTGTGGGCGCTGGCTTGCCTGTGATGGCATCACCCCGCCGTAAGGGCGGAACCCTCCGCCATCACCCAAATAACGGATATACCCCCTACCAAAACCGCGACTCAACCCCGGCCCGGGCCATTCCCAATCTGCCAAACAAACGGCGGCTCAGCCCCATTGATCACCCAGTCCCCCACAACCCGCGCCTTATAGATCACCGGATTATGCGACGACACCGTCCGCGCATTACGCCAATGCCGATCCAGCGCTTTACCCTGACGCACATCCGAAGCCCCCAGTGCGTTGAACAATTCACTGGTAGCCCGCTGGATCAACGCCGACACCACCACCTGAGCCGTCGCCGATTCAATCTCGGCGGCCACATTGGCTTCACGCTCCACGGCATCATCCCCTCCAAACCGCGCCAAGTACGCCCTCTGCGCCGGTAGCGTGGCTTTCAACGCACTCGCCTCGGCGGCATAGACCAACGCTGCCACGTCTCCCACCACCTGCTGAACCTGTGCGTCCTGGCTGACATGGGCCGCATTGCCATGGCTGTAGATCCGCTGGCGGCTGCGCACCTGATGCGCCACATCCCTCAGCGCTGCGCGTCCAATACCGGCCAGGCTGGCGAGCAGAACAAGCTGATAGAAGGCGGTCTGGTATTTGAACCGGCTGGAAAAGTCGATAACGTTTTCCGCCTCCACCACCGCCTCGGTAAAGCGCGACGTGCCGCTGCCCGTGGTGCGCTGGCCAAAGCCGTCCCAGTCGTCGCTGTGCACCACGCCAAGCTGGCGAGCGCGGGTGGCCGCGATCACATCGCCGCCGGTGTCGCTGCGTTGGGCGTACACATCGATCCAGTCGGCGAAAATGCTGCCGGTGCTGTAGAACTTTTCGCCGTTGAGTTTCCAAGTGTCACCGTCGGGGCTGACTTGGGTGACTACATCGCCGATGGCCACCTTACCGATTTCGGTCCAGGCGCAGCCGACGATATCGCCTTCCACAAAGCGCTTGAACCACAGGTCACGGCCAGCACTGGGGGGCGCGTTCAGGCGGTCTTCGGCAAAGGCGAAATGCCCGCGCAGGGCCTGGGGCACGTTGGAGTCGGCTTCGGCCAGCTCGATCAGCAATTCGAACAACTGCGGCAGGGAAGCACCACCACCGCCGTATTCCACCGGCACCCGTACCGCGCCAAAACCGGCCTCTTTGAGCCACTGGATGGGGTCATGGGGCAGGGTGCGCGTGTGTTCGCGCTCTACCGCGCCATCGGCGATGCGCTGGAAGATCGGTCGGAATCGCGCGGCTAACGTGGGGTAGTCGACGCCAATGGACAGTGGGTTGATGACGTGGTGGTCGCTCATGGGCAAGGTTCCTGGGCAGTGATCAGTACCGGGGTGATTGCACACTCCGTGCCGGGTGCCGGCGCCCGTATTTGCTGAAAAAAGCCCTGATGCACTGTTGCCCTGGCAACAGCTGATCGACAAACCTGCGCAATCCGCAACATCGGCCTCTGCCCCCAGCATTGGCGGCAACCCCCTTGGCCTGGGCGTTTCCCCGGCCTGGCACGCTTGCTGCTCAAGCGTTCGGTACATCCTTTTGTGCGAGGTACCGATTGATGAGTCAGCAAGCCGTGAAATTTGCCTATTGGGTGCCCAACGTCAGTGGTGGGTTAGTGGTCAGCAAGATCGAGCAACGTACCGATTGGGGTATCGACTACAACCGCAGACTGGCGCAACTGGCCGAAGCCGCGGGCTTCGAGTATGGCCTGACCCAGATCCGCTTCACCGCCGGCTACGGCGCCGAGAACCAGCACGAATCCGTGGCGTTCAGCCATGCGCTGCTGGCCGCGACCACCACACTCAAAGTGATCGCCGCGATCCTGCCCGGCCCGTGGCAGCCGGCGCTGGCGGCCAAGCAACTGGCGACCATCGACCAGCTCACCAACGGCCGTATCGCGGTAAATATCGTCAGCGGTTGGTTCAAGGGCGAGTTCCAGGCCATCGGCGAGCACTGGCTGGAGCACGATGAGCGCTATCGCCGCTCCGAAGAATTCATTCGCGCCCTCAAAGGCATCTGGACCCAGGACGATTTCACCTTCAAGGGCGACTTTTACCGCTTCAACAATTACACCCTCAAGCCCAAGCCCATCGGTCAGCCGGAGGTGTTTCAGGGCGGCAGTTCACGGGCGGCGCGGGACATGGCCGCGCGGGTCTCGGACTGGTACTTCACCAATGGCAATACCCCAGAAGGCATCAAGGCCCAGGTCGATGACATCCGCGCCAAGGCAGCGGCGAATAACCATTCGGTCAAGGTCGGCGTCAACGCTTTCGTGATCGCCCGTGACACTGAGGAAGAAGCCCGCGCGGTGCTGGCGGAGATCATCGACAAGGCCGACCCGGAAGCGGTGAATGCCTTTGGCGACGCGGCCAAACAGGCCGGCAAGGCTTCACCCGAAGGCGAGGGCAACTGGGCCAAGTCCAGCTTTGAAGACCTTGTGCAGTACAACGACGGCTTCAAAACCGACCTGATCGGCACCCCGCAGCAGATCGCCGAACGCATCATTGCGCTCAAGGCGGTCGGTGTGGACCTGGTGCTCGCGGGGTTCCTGCACTTCCAGCAAGAAGTCGAGTACTTCGGCAAACGCGTGTTGCCTTTGGTGCGCGAGCTGGAGGCCAAGGCTGCACTCAAGCAGGTGGCTTAACGGATCCTTCAGGGTACGCAGGCTTTTGTAATGAGCGGGCTGCCGCGCGCTGGGCCGCAGTGTGGTCTTCGTAATAGTCGTTGGTCAGCGCAAATCGCCGGTAACCCTTGCGTTCATACAGAACCAGGGCTGGTGACCCGGCGATGATCCAGCGTTTTGAGCTGACCGATGGCAAGCGCCGCCCGTTTGGTTCAGGAGGGGGGTTGAAGGGTCAGGACTTCGAAGCCATTCGCTGTCACCGCCACGGTATGTTCCCACTGCGCTGACAGGCTGTTGTCCTTGGTCACCACGGTCCAGCCATCCTTCAGGCTGCGCACTTTACTGCTGCCCTGGTTGAGCATCGGCTCAATGGTAAACACCATGCCTTCGCGCAGTTCCAACCCGGTGCCGGGGCGGCCGAAGTGCAGGATCTGCGGTTCTTCATGCATCTGCCGACCAATGCCGTGGCCGCAGTACTCGCGGACCACTCTGTAGCCGTTGGCTTGCGCGTGGCTCTGGATGGCATGGCCGATATCGCCCAGGCGGGCGCCGGGCTTGACCTGGCGGATGCCGGCCCACATGGCCTCAAAGGTCATTTCCACCAAGCGCCGGGCTTTGGGGGCGACGGTGCCGATCATATACATCTTGCTGGAGTCGGCGATAAAACCGCCTTTTTCCAGGGTGACGTCGATGTTGATGATGTCGCCGTCCTTGAGAATCTCCTTGGCGCTGGGCATGCCGTGGCACACCACCTCGTTGATCGACGTGTTGATGGAGAAGGGGTAGTCATACTGGCCAAGGCTGGCAGGGCGGGCCTTGAGCTCATGGCGAATGAAGGCTTCGACGGCGCTGTCCAGCTCCAGGGTAGAGCGGCCGGCGGCGACAAAACCGTCGAGCATGCAGAAGACCTGTGCCAGCAGGCGTCCGGCTTCACGCATCACGGCCAGTTGCGGGGCAGTCTTGATCATCAAGTGCGCCCCCGTATCAGGTCGGGCTTGTCGAGCAACAGTTTGTTGATCAACGCGTTGTAGGGCAGGTTGGGGTTGAGTTCGGCAAGCAGGCCGATCTTGATCCAGAACTCGGCCTGGGCGTTGATGGAGCGGTCCATCGCGGCGCTGGCCAGGCGCAGTTGTTCGTGCAGTTGGTCGGTGATCTTGACGATGCCCATGATGTTCACTGTGCGGTATGAATATACAAAGCGTATACGTTTCGTATATCCATCGTAAAGCCCCGGATGCTAAATGGTGCTTCATCATTGACGAAGTCACGGGCCGCCGGTTAGTTTCGTCACATGACCTTTCAAACCGTGTGCAGCCAGCAGAACATTATTATTACCGCCATTCCTCATTTGGCGGGATAGCGCACGGCTGTACCCATACCCGCCCTAGAGGCGGGTTTTGTTTTTCCGTCTCCCGGGCCCTTTACAAGAAGCCAGGAGATACCTATGAGCACCTGTACCGCGCCTCACACCGCCGACCCGGGCCTGCTTGAACACTATGTGAAGAAGATTCTCGCCGCCCCGGTGTATGACTTGGCGGTGCGTACGCCCTTGCAGGCCGCCCCGGCGTTGTCAGCGTTGTTGGGTAACCAGGTGCTACTCAAGCGTGAAGACCTGCAACCGACCTTTTCCTTCAAAATCCGTGGCGCCTACAACAAGTTGGTGCAGCTCACGCCTGAGCAAAAGGCGCGTGGCGTGATCACGGCCTCCGCAGGCAATCATGCTCAGGGCGTAGCGCTGGCAGCAAAGGCGTTGGGGATCCAGGCGCGGATCGTGATGCCGAGCACCACGCCGGAGTTGAAAGTAGTGGGCGTACGTTCACGGGGCGCCGAAGTGGTGCTGCACGGGGCGAATTTTCCCTTTGCCCTGGCCCACGCGCTGCAGTTGGCCGAGTCATCCGGGTGCACCTTCGTTTCGCCTTTCGATGACCCGGAGGTGATCGCCGGCCAGGGCACCGTGGCCATGGAAATCCTGCGCCAGCAGCAAGGCTCGTTGGACGCGATCTTCGTGCCGGTTGGGGGCGGTGGCTTGATCGCCGGCGTGGCGGCCTACGTCAAATACCTGCGCCCCGAAGTGCGCATCATCGGCGTCGAGCCCGAGGGCTCCAGTTGCTTGTTGGCGGCGCTGCGGGCCGGTGAGCGGGTGGTGCTGCCCAGCGTTGACGGGTTCGCCGACGGCACGGCAGTGGCGCAGGTCGGCGCCTATGGGTTTGAAATCTGCCGGGACTGGGTGGATGAGGTCATCACCGTGAGTAATGACGAACTCTGCAGCGCAATTAAGCTGATCTACGACGATACGCGCTCTATCACCGAGCCTTCAGGCGCTTTGGCGGTAGCGGGGATTTGCAAGCACGTTGCTGAACGTGGCGTGCGCGGGCAGACGCTGGTGGCGATTAATTCTGGAGCCAATATCAACTTTGATAGTTTGCGATATGTTGCTGAAAGGGTGATCGCGCACGGTGCTGTCTTCCACAACGTAGCGGGTTAAACGTTTAATCGAAGCTGTTCGATGATTATTTAACAGCCTCTATAAGTTCAAGTTTTAGTTATATGAAATCGACGCCTGCTTATGAGGAATCGTTACAACGAGGTCGGATTTTGCCGAGTAGGCTTGGGTGTCATAAGCGTCTTCCAAGGTCGGTAAGGCGCGGCGAGCAGGCGCTCGCTGGATTCACAACAATCTGTTGGCAGTCGCAAGAAAGGAGAGGTTGACCATGCTTTCGGAATTAGAACTTCGCAGCATTATTGAAGGAAGTTTCCTGCCCAAACGGTGTGAATGCACCAAAGCCGAAGATGCTTCGCTGACGATCAAAGTCTATGACGACCGCGACCGTGATCGGGTGGATTTGGAAGTCAAAGGCATAAACGCTGACAAACTCGACAGCAGCCGAGCCCTCTGCAACCTGATCACCGGTTTGCGTGAAGACCTCAAGCACACCCAGGCACCCGTCCTGAAACAAGTGTCAGGGCGAAGCTACAACTAACGTGACGCCTGAGGTTGGACGACCGCAGACCTGTGGGCCTGGATAAACGCCAGGCCCAATACGGTTTCCGTTCCCACCGCCAGCAGAATGCCGGGTCCGGCATTGCCGTTTATCCATTCACTGAACCCCAGCGCCGCCAACACCAGGCATCCGGTGATAAAACCGGTGGTCATGGCGCGTCGCGTATGGGAGGGCGGTGCATAGCGAGCGAGATAAAACATCACGCCGATGGCCAGGAACAGCGCCGCGTTACGTCGGGCAACCAGGCCCGTGGGGCTGGTGTACTCCACGCTCCACAGCCACAACATCCATTCGGGGCGCAGGCCCCATATCAAGGCCAGGGCGAAGCAGAGCAAGGCGGTACAGAGGGCGAGCGTGTGAAAGCGCAGTTGCATGGCGAGTCCTTTCAGCCGTTTGACGAGCGCGCAAGGATATCCCGTGTTGACGCATTACGCCGCCCTTATCTGCAGCCTGCTCAGTTTAGGAACAGGCAAGCCTCGGACATTTTTTTGTAGCTCACGTCTTAGACTTTGCCCGCCTTATCCAAAAACTTGATATCGGCCTTGATGACTTTGCATTCGTCGGTCGGGGTTTCGTTCATCGCCAGGACCTTGTCGATATTCATCGGCATGCCGTACTGGTAAGGCGCGGGTTTGGCAGTGGCGGGTTGATCGTCGGCCTGGGCCAGGCCTGAGGCTGCGGCCAGCGCCAAAGCGCTGCCGAGCATTGAAGTGCGTAGTGTCATAGGGGGACTGCGCAAGTGGGTACGACTTGGCTGCCGACTTGCGGGATTAACCATCGATTAATGTTACTTGGCTGACAAAACCTTCATCAGAGCTGCTCGCGATACGGCAGGTCGGGCCCGGTCTTGGCACAGGTCAGGGCAGCGGCGCGAATGGCGAAACCCAGCATGGCATCAATCTGCGCGCGCGTGAGCTGTTGCAGGCCTTGCACTGAATCCAGCTGCTGCTCGGTCAGCCAGGCAATCAAGGCGGCCTGGAAGGTATCGCCGGCGCCCACCGTGTCGGCCATCACAACCTTGACTGCGGGTGCAGACCAGGTGCCATGCTGACGGCTGAATACGCTGGCGCCATCGCCACCGCGTGTCAGGAACACTAACTGACAACGATGTTGCAGCCAGCCCTGCAGCACGCTCTCGGGCGACTGGTCGGGGTAGAGCAGGTGCAGGTCTTCATCGCTGACCTTGATCAGGTCGGCATGCTTGGCCAGCTCGGCGACACGGTCGCGCCACAGTTGGATGTCCGGTTGCGGGTTGAGCCGCACGTTGGGGTCGAGGCTGATCAGGCGCTTGCCGCTTTCGCGTTTGACCAGGCTCAGCAGGGTGTCGCCAATCGGCTGCACCACCAGCGAGAAGGAGCCGATATGCAGGCCGCGAATGTCATCGCCCAACTCCGGCAGGTGGGCGATTTCCAACAATCGATCGGCACAGCCTTCGCCGCGGAAGTTGTACTGCGGTGAGCCATTGGCGCCGACGGCGACCATCGACAAGGTCGTCGGCGCGGCAAATTCCACCAGGAACTGCTCGCTCACGCCTTCATCCTTGAGCACCTGCAACAAGCGGCACCCCAGGAAGTCGCTGGATAAACCGCCAAACAGCCCGGCTTCGATACCCAGGCGACGCAACCCGACGGCGACGTTGAACGGCGAACCGCCGGCAATCGCCTTGTAATTGACCTTGGAAGCCTGCCCGCTGGCATCTTCTTCGCTGAAAAAATCAAACAGCGCTTCGCCACACACCAGATACATAGTCGTTCGCTCTTAAAGGGTTGCCACAAGCTGCTGATAGCGCTCGTATGCCTGTTGATAGGCGCTGACATTGGCCGCCACCGGGAGGGTCCGGCTGGCCGGGTCGACGCTCACGCATTTGTCGCACAGGCTGGCCAGGGGTTCGCCGGATTGACTCCACGCCGCCTGGATCGCCGCGCCCAGGGCTGCGGCTTCGCTTTGTTCAGTGCAGATCACTTCGGTGTTCATGATATCGGCGACCATCTGCCGCCACACAGGGCTTTTCGAACCGCCGCCGATCAGGCGGATGCTGTGGCTTTGCAGGCCGGTCTGGCGCAGCAGGTCGAGGCCGTAGCGCAGGCCGAAGGTGGTGCCCTCGACCACCGCGCGACACAGGTTAGCGCGGGTCAGGTTGGTCATGGTCAGGCCATGCAGGCTCCCCGTCGCGTGGGGCAGGGCGGGCACGCGTTCGCCGTTGAGGAAGGGCAGCATGCTCACGCCCTCGGCCCCGACAGGGGCGTGTTCGACCAACGCATTGAACGCGGCCAGGTCGAGGTCGAAGAGCTCGCGGATCACCCCGGTGGCATTGGTCAGGTTCATGGTGCAGATCAGTGGCAACCAGCCGCCGCTGGACGAGCAGAACGTGGCGACCGACGCCTGCGGGCTCACGTTAGGCTGGTCGGCGAACGCATACACGGTGCCCGACGAACCCAGGCTCATGGTGATCACGCCTGGGGCAATGTTGCCGGTGCCGATGGCGCCCATCATATTGTCGCCGCCGCCGCTCGAGACAATGGCGTTGGGGTTGATGCCCAGGCGTTCGGCGACAGCGGGCAAGAGAGTGCCGACGGGTTGATCGGCCTCGATCAGTTCCGGCAAGGCGTGTTCCAGGCGACCGCTCGGGTCGATGTGCTTGAGCAGCGCCACATCCCACTCACGGCTGCGCACGTTGAAATACCCCGTACCGGACGCATCGCCGTATTCCGCGACCGCGCGACCGGTCAGCCAGTAGTTGAGGTAGTCGTGAGGCAGCAGGATGTGCGCGATGCGCGCGAAAATGTCCGGATGCTGTTCGCGGGTCCACAGCAGCTTGGACACGGTGTAGCCCGGCGCAATCGCCACGCCGAGGCGTTCCAGCGAACCACTTTCGCCACCGAGGTGGTGCAGCAGGCGGTCGTTCTCCGACGCAGTTTCGGTGTCGCACCACAACTTGGCCGGGCGTAGCACCTGACCTTTCTCGTCCAGCAGCACCAGGCCATGTTGCTGGCCGGAAACACCGATGCCGAGGATGTCCTGGCCATCCACACCGGCCTGTTGCAGGGCGCGGTGGGTGGCTTCGGTGAAAGCGTCCAACCATTCCTGGGTGTGCTGTTCGCGACGGCCATTGGCGCCGCTGATCAGCGTGTGCGCCGCCGCGCCGAGGCCCAGCACCCTGCCGCTGGAGGCGTCGAGGACGATGGCTTTGGTGCCCTGGGTGCCGCAGTCGATGCCGAGAAACAGGTTTTGCTGGGTCATGAGGATTTGCTCAGCAGTATTATTTTTTGAATTGGAAACCCTATCAACTGTGTGTGTGGCTTGCCTGCGATGGCGGTGGTCCAGTTAGCCATGATGTGGCTGATAGATTGCTATCGCAGGCAAGCCAGCTCCCACATTTTTAATTCGGTTTCTTCAGTAGGTGTTGCAGTGTTTCGGTGACACCGTTGTCACGCAAGCTGACAAAGCACCGCTCGAAAGCTGCCACAAACGCAGGCGAGTTGGGAATAGCTGTACCAAAAATCTCTTCCACCCCCAACAGGCGTTTGCTGATCAGCGCGTCATCGCTCACCAGTCCCTGGCAAAAATCAGCCCGCGGATCCGGGATCTTGTAGCTCACCCCGTTCTCATCCACACCTTTCAAATACAGCGCCCAGGCCGCCACCACCAACGCGGCGCGCTCGGTCTCGCGGCCATCGGCGATCAACCGGTTAATGGTTGGGACGGTGAACTTGGGAAACTTCGACGAGCCGTCCGAGCACACGCGCTCCAACTGATCGGCAATCGCCTGATTGGAGAAGCGATCCACCAAGGTCTGCTTATAGTCCGTCAGATCAATACCCGGTACCGGCGCCAGGTTCGGCGTGACATCAAGGTCCATGTAGGCACGCATGTAAGCGACAAACACCGGATCGTTCATGGTCTCGTGAACAAACCGATAGCCCTTGAGAAAGCCCAGGTAGGTCAGTGCCAAATGACTGCCATTGAGCAGGCCGATCTTCATTTCTTCATAAGGCGTGACGTCATCGGTGAACTGCACGCCGACCTTTTCCCAGGCCGGGCGTCCGTTGACGAATTTGTCCTCCAGCACCCACTGCACGAAGGGTTCGCACACCACGGGCCAGGCATCGTCGATGCCGTGTTCGTCGTGCAGTTGCAGGCGGTGGGCGGTGCTGGTCATGGGCGTGATGCGGTCGACCATGGCATTCGGGAAGCTCACATGGGCCTTGATCCAGTCATGCAACTCGCCATTGTGCAGGGCGGCGAAGGCCAGCAGCGCTTTGCGCGTGACAGCGCCATTGTGCGGCAGGTTATCGCAGGACATCACGGTAAACGCCGGGATGCCGGCGGCGCGGCGTTTGGTCAGGGCGGCGCAGATAAAGCCAAATACGGTTGTCGGTGACGTGGGGTGCGCCAGGTCGTGCTGGATCTGCGGCAAGTGGGCCATGAACTCGCCATTGCTGTCGTCGATGCAGTAGCCGCCTTCGGTGATGGTCAGCGAGACGATGCGAATCTGCGGGCTGGCCAGTTTGTCGATCAGCGCCTGGGCGCCGTCTTCAGCCAGCAGCATGTCGCTGATCGAACCGATCACGCGCACCTCGGTGTCGTCGGTGTCGCCCAGCTCATACAGGGTGAACAGGTAGTCCTGGCCAGCCAGATCGTCACGCGCCTTGCGGTCCTCGCTACGCAGGCCGACGCCACAGATGCTCCAGTCCAGGCCTTCGCCCGTGTTCATCAGCGCATCGGTGTAATACGCCTGGTGCGCGCGGTGAAAGCCGCCGACACCGATGTGCGCAATGCCCTGGGACGTGCTGGCAATCGCATAGGTTGGCAGCTTCACTTGCGGTGCCAACTGGGTGAGGTTCTGTTTATTCAGCTTCATGACGGAATACTCGCGAGATCAGGCGGCAGCGCGCAGTGGGCGGGCCACGGCAACACCGTCGGTGTCGAACAGATGGCAGTGCGCCGGGTCCAGGTGCAGGTGCAGCGTCTCGCCGTACTGGCTGGCCATGTCGCCACGAATCCGCATGGTCAGCGGCTCGCCGTTGGCGGTAATGACGTGGCAGAAGGTGTCGCTGCCCAGGCGTTCGCCGACATCGGCGGTGACGGTCAGCGTGGTTTGCCCCGGTGCGGCAATTTCCAGGTGCTCAGGGCGGATGCCCAGGGTCACTGCACTGCCGACGCTCAAGCTGGCACCGCTCAACGGCAGGCTGATGGTGGTGCCAGCGTCCAACTGCACATCGCAGCCTTGGCTTTCGATACGGGTGACCGTGCCCTTGAGGAAGCCCATCTTCGGCGTGCCGAGGAAACCCGCGACAAACAGGTTGGCGGGCTGGTGGTACAGCTCCAGTGGCGAACCGACTTGCTCGATACGGCCGCTGTTCAACACCACGACCTTGTCGGCCAGGGTCATGGCTTCAACCTGGTCGTGGGTCACGTAGATCATGGTCGCCTGCAGCTCTTTATGCAGGCGCGCCAGCTCCAGGCGCATCTGCACGCGCAGGGCGGCGTCGAGGTTGGACAGCGGCTCATCGAACAGGAAGATCTTCGGGTTACGCACAATCGCGCGGCCGATCGCCACACGCTGACGCTGCCCACCGGACAGCTGCTTGGGCTTACGCTCCAGCAACGGGCCCAGCTCGAGAATGCGCGCCGCTTCGCTGACCTTGCTCTCCACCAGCTTCTTGTCGATACCGGCCAGGTCCAGCGCAAACGACATGTTCTTGCGCACGCTCATGTGCGGGTACAGCGCGTAGGTCTGGAACACCATGGCCAGGTCACGCTTGGCTGGGGTGACTTCGGTGATGTCGCGGCCATCCAGCTCGATGGTGCCTTCGCTGACTTCTTCAAGGCCCGCGATCAGGCGCAGCAGCGTGGATTTACCGCAGCCCGAGGGGCCGACGAATACGACGAATTCCTTGTCGTTCACTTCCAGGTCGATGCCCTTGATGATGGAAAAGCCTTCGAAGCCTTTTTGCAGATTCTTGATTTTCAGGTGGGCCATGGGATGGGCCTCCGCTTTGAATTTTTTATTAGGCAGCCGTTACTTCACGGCGCCGAAGGACAAACCGCGCACCAGCTGTTTCTGGCTGATCCAGCCAAAGATCAGGATCGGCGCGCAGGCCAGGGTCGAGACGGCGGACAATTTGGCCCAGAACAAGCCTTCAGGGCTGGAGTAGGAGGCGATCAACGCGGTCAGCGGCGCGGCGCTGGACGAAGTCAGGTTCAGCGACCAGAACGCCTCGTTCCAGCACAGGATCAACGACAGCAACACCGTGGACGCCAGGCCGCCCTTGGCGATCGGCAGCAGGACGCGGACCATTTCCTGCCACAGAGTGGCGCCATCCAGGCGGGCGGCTTCGAGGATGTCCTTGGGAATGTCCTTGAAGTAGGTGTAAACCATCCACACCACGATCGGCAGGTTGATCAGGGTGTAGATGATGATCAGCGCAATGCGCGTATCCAGCAGGCCCATGCTCTTGGCCAGCAGGTAGATCGGCATCAGCACGCCTACCGGCGGCAGCATCTTGGTAGAGAGCATCCACAACAGCGTGCCTTTGGTACGTTTGGTTTCGTAGAACGCCATGGAGTAGGCGGCCGGCACCGAGATCAGTAGGCATAGGGCCGTGGCGCTGAAGGAAATCAGCACCGAGTTCCACGCATAACTGAAGTAGTTGCTGCGCTCGTTAATGTGCAGGTAGTTCTCCAGCGTTGGCGTGAAGATGAACTGCGGCGGCGTGGCGAACGCATCGATTTCGGTCTTGAAGCTGGTCAGCACCATCCAGAAGATCGGGAAGAAGATCAGGATCGCGATGGCCCAGGCCAATGTGCCAAGCAGCAGGCTTTGCAGCCGGCGGGATTGTTGAAGCGTCATGGCGCGGCCCTCAAGGCTTGTCAGTCAGGTTTTTGCCGATCATCCGCACCAGGATGATCGCCGCGATATTGGCGATGACCACGGCAATCAAGCCGCCGGCCGAGGCCATGCCCACGTCGAACTGCACCAGCGCCTGGTTGTAGATCAGGTAGGCGAGGTTGGTCGAGGCGTAGCCGGGGCCACCGTTGGTGGTGGTGAAAATTTCGGCGAATACCGAGAGCAAAAAGATCGTTTCGATCATCACCACCACGGCAATCGGGCGGGCCAGGTGGGGCAGGGTCAGGTGCCAGAAGATCGCGATGGCGCCGGCACCGTCGAGGCGCGCGGCTTCCTTTTGCTCCTGGTCGAGGGACTGCATGGCAGTCATCAACAGCAGGATCGCGAAGGGCAGCCATTGCCACGACACAATGATGATGATCGACAGCAAGGGGTAGTGCGCCAGCCAGTCCACCGGCTCGGCACCGAAAAACTTCCACACGGCGGCGAGAATCCCCGACACCGGGTGGAAAATCAGGTTCTTCCAGATCAGCGCACCGACGGTGGGCATGATGAAGAAGGGCGAAATCAACAACACCCGCACCAGGCCGCGGCCGAAGAACTCACTGGCCTCCAGCAGGGCACTGATCAACACGCCGAACACCACGCTGATCAACAGTACGCTACCGACCAGCAACAGGGTGTTGGTGGCGCCGGGCAGGAAGCCCGAGTCAGTGATGAAGTAGGCGAAGTTCTCCAGCCCCACGAATTGGTTTTCGCCGGGGTAGAGCAGGTTGTAGCGGATCAGCGAAAAGTACAGGGTCATGCTCAGGGGCACGATCATCCACAGCAGCAACAAAGCCACCGAGGGGCTGACGAGGAACCAGCCGGGGTTGGCCAGGCGGTTTTTGGGAGTTGTATTCATGGTATTCGAGACCGGTACAGAGCAAGAATCGGAGTGCGGTCAAATGTGGGAGCAGGCTTGCTCCCACATTTACAGTGGAGGGCTCACCTTATTTGGGGTAACCCGCCCGCTTCATTTCACGCTCGGTGGTGGTCTGCGCGGCGGTCAGTGCAGCATCCACCGTCTGCTGACCGGTCAGAGCGGCCGAGAAGAACTTGCCGACCTGGGTGCCAATTGCCTGGAACTCAGGAATGGTGACCAACTGGATACCGATATACGGCACCGGCTTGAGCGTTGGTTTGGTCGGGTCCGCCACTTTCAGCGATTCCAGGGTTACCTTGGCAAACGGCGCGGCCTTCATGTACGCGTCGCTGTAGGTCGACTTGCGCGTGCCAGGGGGTACGTTGGCAACGCCGTCGGTCTTGGCGACCAATGCGCCATATTCCTTGGAGGTGGCCCAGCTGGTGAACACCTTGGCGGCATCCTTGGCCTTGGAGCTGGTAGGGATTGCCAGGCTCCAGGAGTACAGCCACGACGTACCTTTGTCGGTTTTTTCGTGCGGGGCGAAGGTGAAGCCGACATGGTCAGCCACTTTGCTTTGGGTTTTGTCGGTCACAAACGAGCCGGCGACGCTGGCGTCGACCCAGATTGCGCACTTGCCGCTGTTGAACAGCGCCAGGTTTTCGTTGAAACCGTTGCTGGAGGCGCCCGGCGGGCCGGATTTCTTCATGTTGTCGACGTAGAAGTTCAGCGCCTCCTTCCATTCAGGGCCGTTGAATTCCGGTTGCCACTTCTCGTCGAACCAGCGCGCCCCGTAACCATTGGCCAGGGTGGTGATCAGCGCCATGTTCTCACCCCAACCGGCTTTGCCGCGCAGGCACAGGCCGTATTGCCCTTTGGTCTTGTCGGTGAGTTTGCTGGCGAATTCGCCGATCTGGGTCCAGGTCGGGTGCTCGGGCATGCTCAGCCCGGCGTCCTTGAACAGGTCGGTGCGGTAATAAGTGATCGAACTTTCGGCGTAGAACGGCAGGGCATACAGCGAGCCTTTGACAGACAGACCGTCACGCACCGAAGGGAATACGTCATCGAGGTCGTAGGACGCCGGCAAGTCCTTCATCGGCTCCAGCCAACCCTTGGCACCCCAAAGTGCTGCTTCGTACATGCCGATGGTCAACACATCGAACTGTCCGCCCTGGGTAGCAATGTCAGTGGTCAGGCGTTGGCGCAGTACGTTTTCTTCGAGCACCACCCAGTTCAACTTGATTTCCGGATGCTCGGCCTCGAAGGTTTTCGAAAGCTTTTGCATGCGGATCATGTCGCTGTTGTTGACGGTCGCAATCGTCAGGGTTTGCGCGCCAAGGCTGACGGCGCTGAGGGTCATGCAAGAAAAGGCAATTAGAGCTTTTGCTGTGAACTTCATCGCGCACTCCATTTCTGCGCCCAGGGGCTACAGAAGGACAGTTATTGTTGTTGTGTCTTCCACGACAGCAGGAAGAGTGTGCGTTGATTACAGCCCTCAAATGGCGCTGTGACAAATCCTTGGGAGCACTGGGACTGATACTTTTTTGCACTGGGTCTGCAAAATGTTCAACGGCGCCTACAGTGGCGCCGACCTGTTAGTTCTGACAGTAGACGCTTATGAGCACTGGAGGGTTAATGGTTCGGCACAACCCAACCAGGAGATGTTTATGAACGGTTCTCGCGTAACTCTCAAAAACAACGCAGTCTATAAGACTGTACTGGGCTTTATCATTGCTGTTTCTCTCGGTGCTTGTACAACGGAACCGCCGGAGTCACGAGAGCCTGCTTGTACTAAGGCCGGTTATTTTAAAAGTACTGATAGAGTCGGGGGGTACTACCGGTGTGTATGGAGCGCTCAATCTAACCGATGGCTTCAATTCCCTTACACTTGCCCCGCGGGGCATGAATTCAGCGAGCAGTTACAAAGATGTGTAAGGCCTTGATTTTTCCCCCAGGGTCTATTCATCGGTAGGATAAACAAGTGAGTGCGCAGGGATCAGTACAGGTACTGATCCCTGTTTTGCATCTACCTCAAATCGGATAGGGGGTCTGGATGATGCAAATATCATCCAGGTCGTAGATCCCGCCGGTGGTTGGGTTTTTGAAGGCTATCGAGGCGACAAACGGATTAGCGGGTAAGTAGTTGAGCGGGATGTCGACATTCAGCCAGGTATTGATGGCGGGGACCTGAGGCGTGCTTTTCAGTGTGCCCAGCCGGATTTCAATGAACGTTGGCGCGCCAATGGCAGCAAACTTGTTGATCCGATACCTGAAACTGATCCGGTAATAGCCTGCCGTGGCAGGCGTCAAGGTTTTGTACAGGCGGGCCCCGTTGCCAGTAAGGGGGCCTGCCTGCCAAAAGAAGTTGCCATTGGGTTCGCGTCGGATGCCCACATCAGGCCACTCACTGAGCCAGTAATTCACGTAATTGTTGGTGAATGTCGTGCAGTCGTGAACCATCACGCTTTTTACTGTGTAACGCGTTGGCGGAAACTCAATCGCCTGCCCCTCATCCCTGACGCCGTTGAACGCCACCTTAAACTGCAGGGTCAGCAGGCTGTTGCTTCCTAGGTCGTGCAGGTAACTGCTCAACACCGTTTCCAGGTGATAACCCTGGCTGATCCAGGCAGCATCAACCTCGCCATCGACCGTACCGTCCAGCAGGGTCAAGTTGTGCGCCTTACCGTCGCGGTCGGTACCGAACAATTTTAACCATACGGGCTGGTGCCGTGCGATAAATGGCCAGGTCGTCGCCCTGGCGGTGGCATTACCGATCAATGTGTCCAAATCGATCACGCCGGCGGGTGTGGCTTCATCGATCCTGATCACGGTCTTTTTCAACTCGGATTGAGGCAACGGTTCAAGATTCACCGTGAGCAAGACAGAGGGCCGGGTATCCGTACCTTTGGTTACCGTGTACCTGATTGTGAATTGGCTCGTGGTGCTGCGGATATTGGCGGCAATCAGTGGGGCGTCCAGGGGGACAATGACGGTGCCATCGGTTTCCCCATAGATCGGCCCGATGGTAGCCGAGCCGGCGCCGGCACTGCCTAGAACTTCCACATAGATCTTGTCGGTGGTGCTCATCGGACCATAGCTCACCCGCAGATTCGCACCGTATTGTGCGTTCAGCGGCGCCAATGTCACCAACGTGCCGGACCCGCTTGCCTCTTCCAAGAGGGGCACCGGGTACTGCGCAGGCAAGGCCCTGACGGTGTAGTCGCGCTGCAAAAACCTTACCGCATTGGACAGGTCCGCGCTCTGGTCGAAGGTGACTGCGCAGCGCATGGTCAATTGCGTCCCGTCCAAGAGTTTGCGTAATTGCGCAATGGGTGCAAGTGGATGAAGACCGTTCTGCTCGCCGTCCAGTCCCACCAGGTCCCCATAGTAGAAGGCATGGTAAAACTGATTGCCGTCTGCATAGGTACCGAGCATTTCGAACCACGCCCGCTGAAAGTGCTGGATGAAGAACCAGCGATCGACAAAGGCGCGTTCGGTGCCCTTCAGTGTGCTGAGGTCCAGCACCGCATCCAATGCATGGCCCTCCAGATAGGGTTTGGGGAATGGCGGTGGTAACAACTCCAGGTTCAACACGGGCGAAGGCGTTCTGTGCCGGCCCCGGATTACGAAATACTGCACTGTGATAAAGCGCCCTTGCGCCTGGATGTTGGCACCCACTACATCGGGGTCGATGTCGATATGCAGGACTTTCGATGTATTGCCATACTGGGTTTCGCAATAGGTCCCAATGCCTGGGATTCCGCTCCAGCAGGTCTCGATCTGGTCAGTGGGTCGCATTTGCGCAATATCGACCACGACTGTCGCTCCCTGCGTCGCGGCAACTGCCGCCAGTTGGTCGGGATAGCGGGTTGCTTCTGCGACTTCCGGTCGTTTCAGTTCGAGTGCTTTTCCCACTGTGATGAGCAGAACATCCGAAAAGCGTTTCGCGCTGCCATCCGCCGGTTGGAGTGTGTAGCTGAGACGAATTTCTCCATCGTTATTGGCAATGGCGTATTTCGCCTCTACTGGTATCACGACCTGCCTGCCCGCTGTCGATGAGTTGAGTGTCACGTCATCACTGACGGAGCCGTTGCTGGCAGAACCTCTCCAAAACCACTCGAGAATGTCGCCAGGGAACGTACGTGTTTCGGTCAAGGTCAAGTTGAGCGTGGTGCCGATAATGCTATCAATGTCCAAGTTCTTGAACAGGTCTGCGTATTGCAGTTTTGGTTCGGGCATTGAGCGTACTGCTGCGCCGAAGGTTACTTCCAGAACCTCGGATTTGCGCACCGCGTGAATGCCTTGCCCCATGATCCGCATTTGGCCGTCGTTGACGAGGTAGAACACGCGGACCAGTCCCAGCCCGATGAAACGCGAAAACTGCTCCTGGAGCACTGTGCGAGGGGGCGGGGGTGGCTCTTTTGCGCCAGCCAGCAATTCTTCTTCGTACTCGACCAGCCGGCCTGTCGAGTCCAGGGCCTCCATGCGGAAGATGACGCTCCAGTCAGCGTTATAGGGGAAGAATTTCGGGAAAAAAGCCTGGAAATGTTCGATCGATGGATCGATAAAGCCACCTTCGCTTTTATCGATGGTCATTGCCGGCATCGACTTTCTCGTGCCTGAAACCGGGACGTTCAAGCGTCGCGAGGTGCCGAGGGGCGTGCCAGTGGCGGTGGTCAGTGTGTAGAACAATTGGACGTGGCCGTTAGCCGCCATTTGAATATATTTGGGGTCAATGTCAGTGGTGGCCGACAGGCCGATTCGAGCGGGAAACGGGGGTAATGGGGTGACGGTATTTGCGCCATTATCATCGAACACGACGAGCGTCAGGTGGATCAACGTGCCGCCAGGCGTGGTCGTGCCATTGGGTAGCTTTCTGGGAACGAAGACCTCTCCTTCATAGGGGCCATCACCAACAAGGTCTACATTGACCTCAGTCACTGAATCCCCGTTGACCACCAAGTGTGGCCGTTCGAGCGCATATAGGTCCAGATCGGCTTCCACCTTCTCAGGCTTCGACCACTGCGGCACTTCCCCCGAATAGTTGAACACGATGTCGAAGATCCGGAAGTAAATCACCACCACGCCGCTGCCTCCGGCGATGATGATCGCTTCCGGTACATGCACGACAATCGGCTTGATGCCGTCGAGGTGGTCTTGATCAATCTCTAGGAACACTGGGTGACCGTTCCACCACACCTCGACAGTGTCTCCCAACGCCATGTTCGGGTAAGGATCAACCGTCAAGTCAACGCCTTGCTCAGCGCGCTCGGGGTCGAGTACACCCCCCACCAGATCAGGCGGTAGATGGATGACCAGGCGCGAGTGATAGTAAGGATTGGTGCTGACGCCGCCGGGACGGTCGGTTTTGACAAGCCAGGTTTCATAAGGGGAGGTGCTCGGGGTGCCGCTGCCCACTCTCTTCACTTGGCCAAAACACGGATAAACAAAGCCCCTCGGAACCAATCCCTCAGGGATCACCAGCGTTAAAAAATTCTTATCCGGATCCAAGTCCTCGAACCTGACCTCATCGGCAGCAATGGCGTAGGTGAAACTGCCCATGAATAACGTGAACGTGTCGCCCTCGTTGAAGTTGAACCACTTGCTGAAACGCACCGTAAGCCAGGGCTCCACCAGTCGAATATTCAAGCCGCTATCAGCGCCTGGAATCGGTCGTACTGCGTCGCTGACAAAGGGTGGGTCCAGCGGGTCGACAATGACGGGGGGCTTTGGCCCATGGCGATGGGGTTTGCAGACAGGGCAAGGCAAGTTGGAGGACGTGAATTTTTTCATAGCGAGCGCTCCTTATGCAGCGTAAAGCTGAGTAAGGAAATCACACACCCCTGGGTGTGGCGCGTATAGCTGTCAAAGTTGACAGTAGCGACGGGCGGTCAACCCAGGTTCTGCTCCGTCAAGCGCTGCACCGCCAACCGCCGGTAGTGCGATGGCGTCATGCCCTTGAGCTGCTGGAAGCGCCGATTGAAGTTGGAAATATTATTGAAGCCCGATTCAAAGCACACATCGGTCACCGGTTTGTCGCCGTCGGCGAGCAGTTCACAGGATTTGCTGATACGCAGCCGATTGACGAACTCGATGAAGGTGCGTCCGGTGGCTTGCTTGAACACCCGGGAGAAATACGTGGGCTTCATCCCGAGGTAGGCCGCGACTTCTTCCAGCGGCAACTCGCGTGCATAGTGAGCAAATATGTAATCCACTGCACGGTTGGTTCGGTCGATGCTGTGCTCGTCGGCCAGCTGCGGGGTGGTTGCACCGGACAGTAGTTGGTAGTCCTCACAGGCACTCAGCACTTCCAGCAAAATAAAGAAGTGCCCCAGGCGCGCAATGCCCTGGGCATCCTCGATGCGTTGCATCAAGGTCATCGCTTGGGCAATCGTGCGTTTGCATCGAAATTCGATGCCGTACTGCGCCCGTTCCAGTAGCGGTGCCAGCGTCTTGAGCTCGGTGAAAATGTGGCTGCCGTTCTCCAGCAACTCATCGGTAAAGTTCACCAGCATGTCGCGCTTGGGCACCACCTCGTCTTCCTCGACCTGGCTGATCCAGTTGTGGGGCAGGTTGGGGCCGGTGAGGAACAGGCTTTCCGGGTAGAAGTTGCCGATATAGTCGCCGATAAACACCTTGCCGGAACTCGCGACGATCAGGTGCAGCTCGTATTCCTTGTGAAAGTGCCAGCGCACCAGCGGGCAGGGGAAGCCATGCTGGCGATAGATGATGGACAGACCGTTGTGATCGTCCATGAGCTCGTAGGAAGGGTCGGTGATTCGTGTTGCTCGGGTCATGCTGCCGTCGCTTTATTGTGGTTGCCGCGTTGGATAATGCCCCCTCGCACGCGACCTCGCCAGCGCTGGTGCTTATACGCTGCGGTTTTTTGCCTCGATCCACTGGGACATGTATTGGGTACTTTTATGGGCATGATGGCGCAGCATGCTGCCGGTGAAGTTGTCCCGGCGATGGGCAGCGAGATGGCTGCGGCAGTGTTGCAAGCATGCCACCAGCGCGGGGCCATGAATGTTCTGGTCATAGCGGCGCGCCACCAGTTGGCGACCGTTTTCCTGGGCCTGGGTCCAGCGTTCGCGGTCCTGGTAGAGCGCCACGGCGGCGGTGGCCAGTGCAGGTGCGCTTTGCTCAATCACCCCGGGCCACGGTTGCCCATCACCCATGGCCTCGGCGCCGATGGGCGTGGTGATATTCGGCGTGCCACAGAGCATCGCGTCCGCGAGTTTGCCCTTGATGCCGGCGCCGAAACGCAAGGGCGCCAGGCAGATGCGTGCAGCGGTCATGACCTGTAACGCATCTTCGGCCCAGTTCATCACATGAAAGCCCTGGGCCGGGTTGTGCAGTGCCGTGGCCTTGGGCGGGGTGTAGGCACCATAGATATGCAGCTGCGCCCCCGGCAATTGCTGGCGTATCAGCGGCCACAGGCTGTTTTTCATCCAGAGCACCGCATCCCAGTTGGGCGCGTGGCGGAAGTTGCCGATGCTGAGGAAGTGCGCGCGGTCTTCAAACGGCGCAAAACGCTCGGTTGGCGATTCCAACATCAAAGGGCACCAGTGGAGCAGGGCGGCTGGCACGTTGAAGTGCTCAGTGAGCAGACGGATTTCCACGTCGGAAATCATCAGGCTGATATCGCAGCGGTAGATCGCCGCGATTTCGCGCTTGGCCAGGTCAGTGTCGGCCATGAGCTGGAATTCTTCGTGCAATGCCGGGGAAAACAACGCGCTGAAGTCGTCGCTGTCGGGGTGGGCCTTGAGGTGATCCTTGAGGCGCTGATGTCGCGCATCGCGCAGGCTTTGCAGGTCGGAGGTTTCCAGTACGCGCAGAGCGTTGGGGCAGCATTTCTCGACGCGCCAGCCGAATTGCTCTTCCATCATGAAACGGTCAAACAGCACGATGTCCGGCGCGAGTTCGCGTATAAAATCGTCGAAACTGCTGTTATTCAATTCGATTGGGCATTCGGCTATGCCCAGGGCGGGCAGATCGGCCTTGTGCTCGCCAATGGTCGCAGGGCTGCTGAAGGTAATGTCCCAACCTTGCGTAAGAAAGCTCTCAAGAATCTGCATCATATGCCCGCCTGCGGCTGAAGAGCGGGGCTCCGGCCAGACATAACCAATGACCAGGACTTTGGTGGCGCGGTGGTTCATTAACTCGAATCCTTGCACGTGTTCCGGCTGCATGGCCGGCAAAATTCAGCATTAAAACATGGAGTGACAACACCTACGCGTTTCCTGAACGTCAGAGATTGACTGATCGATGATCGCGAAATGAACTAACTAACTGTCAATTATCACAGTTATGCAGCGTGAGCGGGGCAGGCAGTGTGGTGATGCGTCTCCCTGGCCTCTGGCATGGGAGGAATTCACCATGGTCCGAGGAGCACCTCTAAAATGGACAAAAAAACTTCGGCACCCGCAAGTTGGGTAGGCGATACATTTTCAGGAAGTGCCAGCGGCTACACCGGCAATCTCGACATGCGCTGGAATCGAGTGGGCAGCAGTCTGACAGTACAAACGCTCAGGTACATGTTCACCGCCAATGGTAATCGCCACAGTGCAAATATCAATTTCGAGGTAAAAGCCGAGAATGGTGCAAAGTGGAAGGTCGATTCCCCTGATAACAGGCGGCAGGACGGAAAATGGCATGTCTGGGATACCACCCATACGATGGCCGTGGGGGGCTCCATCTGGATTGAGATCTTCGTGACGTTCATTTTTGACATGGGGGGGCCTGATGACCGCAGGACAGTCAGTCAGCGCTTTGATATTTAACAGTCGAGTGGGCGTCTGGCATCGCAGATGCCGGCGCCCGTATTTCTATAAATAATGTGTTTGCCATAGGTCCTCTGAGCAGTTTGTGGTTAACTTCGGCCTCTCGAATTCGTTAAACCCAACACAGCATAAGGATTCCGTTCATGGCTCAAGTCACCCTTCGTGGTAACCCTGTCCAGGTTGAAGGCGAATTGCCGAAAACCGGTACCCAAGCCCCTGATTTCACCCTGACTGCCGGCGATCTGTCGGACGCAACCCTGGCGACCTTTGCCGGCAAGCGCAAAGTGCTGAATATCTTCCCAAGCGTCGACACCCCGACCTGCGCCACGTCGGTGCGTAAATTCAACGCCCAGGCCAACGAGCTGACCAACGCTGTTGTGCTGTGCATCTCCACCGACCTGCCCTTCGCCCAGGCGCGTTTTTGCGGCTCCGAAGGCCTGGAAAACGTGAAGAACCTGTCCGACTTCCGTGATTCGGATTTCGCGGTGGACTACGGTGTTTCGATTGCCGATGGCCCGCTCAAAGGCCTGACCGCGCGCGCCGTTGTCGTGCTGGACGAAAATGACAATGTGCTGCACAGCGAGCTGGTCAGCGAAATCGGCCAGGAGCCAAACTACGAGGCAGCCCTGGCTGTTTTGAAGTAACTGTTTCGGTACGTTACTGTCGTTTGGCAGTAACACGTATGATGCATGCTTGCGGCCTGGCCTAGTCCAGGCCGTTTTTATTTGTCGCTCAGGTGCTTAGCGAAATAGCGAGCGGACTAAGCGCAGATGTTTACAGTTTTAAGCCCAAGGTAAATAGCCGGTAAAGGCGCTTTTCTTAACGCGCTCCAGTGCTTATCTTTCAGCCTCCCAAAGAAGAAGCTCTCGCGCCCAATGGTTGATCACTCCATGCAATCCTCCCCCCGCAACTCCCGCCGCTGGTTGTTCGGCCTGCTTGTGCTGCTGGCTATCGCCGGCCTGTGCTGGAAATTCTGGCCCAGCGGTGCCGCCCATAAAGACGCGCCGGCCGGCCATGCGAGCAAGACCGGCATGGCGCGCCCTGGGTTTGGTGGTTCCACTGGCCCGGTGCCGGTACGCGTGGCGCCTGCGGTGCTTGGCGAGTTCCCGGTGTACTACAAGGCCTTGGGCACGGTTACCGCACTGAACACGATCAATGTGCGCAGCCGGGTAGGCGGCGAGTTGGTGAAGATCGCGTTTGAAGAAGGGCAGAGGGTCAAGGCCGGCGACCTGCTGGCCGAGATCGACCCGCGCAGCTACCAGAACGCCTTGCTCCAGGCCCAGGGCACGCTGATGCAGAACCAGGCCCAACTGAAAAACGCCCAGGTCGACGTGCAGCGTTATCGCGACCTGTTCGCCCAGGACAGTATCGCCAAGCAGACCCTGGACACCGCCGAAGCGCTGGTCCTGCAATACCAGGGCACGGTCAAGACCAACCAGGGCGCGGTGGATGACGCCAAGCTCAACCTCGACTTCACCAAGATCCGCGCGCCGATCGGCGGCCGCGTAGGCCTGCGCCAGGTGGACGTTGGCAACTTGGTGGCGGCCAACGACACCACCGCCCTGGCCGTGATCACTCAGACCCAACCGATCAGCGTCGTCTTCACCCTGCCGGAAAATACCCTGGAAACCGTGCTTGCTCGCTACCACGCTGGCAACAAACTTCCTGTGGAAGCCTGGGACCGCGGCGATGTGAAAGTACAAGCCACCGGTGTACTGCAAAGCCTGGACAACCAGATCGACGTCACCACCGGCACCCTGAAATTCAAGGCGCGCTTTGATAACAAGGACCAGGCGCTGTTCCCCAATCAGTTCGTCAATGTGCACTTGTTGGCTGACACCCTGCATAACGTAGTGCTGGCGCCGTCGGCGGCGATCCAGTTCGGCAACACCGGCACCTTCGTCTACGTGCTCGACGGCGACAAGAAGGTCAAGGTGCAGCCGCTGGTGGTCGGCGATACCGATGACAATAACACGGTGATCAAGCAAGGTCTCAAGGCTGGCGACCGCGTGGTGCTGGAAGGCACTGACCGTCTCAAGGACGGCAGCGAAGTCGAAGTGGTGAATGAGAGCAGCGAAGTGCCGACCACGCCGACCGAACACCTGCAAGGCAAGCCCGCCGCGAAAGGGGAGACCGGCGCTGCTGACGGCAAGGCGCAAAAGGTCGGTTCATGAACCTGTCGCGACTGTTTATCCTTCGCCCGGTCGCCACCACGCTGAGCATGCTGGCCATTGTGTTGGCCGGCATCATTTCGTACCGCTTGTTGCCGGTATCGGCTTTGCCCCAAGTGGACTACCCGACCATTCGGGTGATGACCCTGTACCCCGGCGCCAGCCCAGATGTGATGACCAGTGCGGTCACCGCGCCGCTGGAGCGCCAGTTCGGGCAAATGCCCGGCCTCACGCAAATGGCGTCCACCAGTTCCGGCGGCGCGTCGGTGCTGACCCTGCGTTTCAACCTCGACATCAATATGGATGTCGCCGAGCAACAGGTGCAGGCCGCGATCAACGCCGCGACCAACCTGTTGCCAAAGGATTTGCCGGCGCCGCCGGTGTACAACAAGGTCAACCCGGCGGACACCCCGGTGCTGACCCTGGCCATCACGTCAAAAACCATGTTGCTGCCCAAGCTCAATGACCTGGTCGACACGCGCATGGCGCAGAAAATCGCGCAGATCAGCGGCGTCGGCATGGTCAGCATCGCCGGTGGCCAGCGCCAGGCCGTGCGCATCAAGGTCAACCCCGAGGCCCTGGCGGCCAACGGCTTGAACCTGTCGGACGTGCGCACCTTGATCGCGGCGTCCAACGTCAACCAGCCCAAGGGTAACTTCGACGGCCCCACCCGCGTGTCGATGCTCGATGCCAATGATCAGTTGGTCTCGCCTGCGCAATACGCCGAGTTGATCCTGGCCTACAACAACGGCGCGCCGTTGCGCCTAAAAGACGTGGCACAGATCGTCGACGGCGCCGAAAACGAGCGCCTCGCCGCCTGGGCCAATGAAAACCAGGCCGTGCTGCTGAATATCCAGCGCCAGCCGGGGGCCAACGTGATCGAGGTGGTGGACCGCATCAAGGCGCTGCTGCCAAGCATCACCGACAACCTGCCGGCCGGCCTCGACGTGACGGTGCTTACAGACCGCACCCAAACCATCCGGGCGTCGGTGAAAGACGTGCAACACGAACTGCTCATCGCCATCGCCCTGGTGGTGATGGTGACGTTCCTGTTCCTGCGTAGGGTCAGCGCCACGCTCATTCCGTCCATCGCCGTGCCGCTGTCGCTGGTGGGTACCTTTGGCGTGATGTACCTGGCGGGTTTCTCCATCAACAACCTCACGCTGATGGCCTTGACCATCGCCACCGGTTTCGTGGTGGACGATGCCATCGTGATGCTGGAGAACATCTCGCGCTATATCGAGGAGGGCGAAACGCCGCTTGCCGCCGCGCTCAAGGGCGCCAGGCAAATCGGTTTTACCCTGATTTCCCTGACCCTGTCGCTGATCGCGGTATTGATTCCGCTGCTGTTCATGGCCGACGTCGTGGGGCGCCTGTTCCGTGAGTTCGCCATCACCCTGGCAGTGGCGATCCTGATTTCCCTGGTGGTGTCCCTGACCCTCACGCCGATGATGTGCGCGCGGCTGCTCAAGCGTGAACCCAAGGAAGAGGAGCAAAGCCGATTCTACAAAGCCAGCGGTGCGTGGATCGATTGGTTGATCGCGCGTTATGGAAGCATGTTGCAGTGGGTGCTCCGGCACCAACCGCTGACCCTGCTGGTCGCCATCGCGACCCTGGGCCTGACCGTGGTGCTGTACCTGGTGGTGCCCAAAGGCTTCTTCCCGGTGCAGGATACGGGCGTGATCCAGGGTGTTTCCGAAGCGCCGCAGTCGATTTCCTTCGCCGCCATGAGCCAGCGCCAGCAGGCGCTGGCGAAGATCATCCTGGCCGATCCAGCGGTGGAAAGCCTGTCGTCCTACATTGGTGTGGACGGTGACAACGCTACCCTCAACAGTGGGCGCTTGCTGATCAACCTCAAGGCTCACGGCCTGCGCGACTTGAGCGCAGCCCAAGTGATCAACCGCCTGCAGCCGCAAATCGACAAGCTGGTGGGCATCCGCCTGTTCATGCAGCCGGTTCAAGACTTGACCATCGAAGACCGCGTCAGCCGCACCCAGTACCAGTTCAGCATGTCGTCGCCGGACGCCGAGCTGCTGGCGTTGTGGAGCAAAAAACTGGTCCACGCGTTGAGCCAGATGCCCGAACTCACCGACGTTGCCAGCGACCTGCAGGACAAGGGCCTGCAGGTGTACCTGATGATCGACCGCGATGCGGCGTCACGCCTGGGTGTCAGCGTATCGAGCATCACCGATGCGCTCTACGATGCCTTCGGCCAACGGCAGATTTCTACCATTTACACCCAGGCCAGCCAGTACCGCGTGGTATTGCAGGCCCAGTCCGGCGAAACCCTGGGTCCGGATGCGCTGAACCAGATCCATGTGAAAACCACCGATGGCGGCCAGGTGCGCTTGTCCAGCCTGGCCCATGTGGAACAGCGCCAGGCGCAACTGGCGATTGCGCACATCGGCCAGTTCCCGGCGGTGATGATGTCGTTCAACCTGGCGCCTGGTGTCGCGTTGGGCAAAGGCGTTGAGCTGATCAACCAGACCCAGAAAGACATCGGCATGCCGGTGGGCGTGCAGACCCAATTCCAGGGCGCGGCCCAGGCGTTCGAAGCCTCGCTGTCGAGCACCTTGCTGCTGATCCTGGCGGCGGTGGTCACCATGTACATCGTGCTGGGTGTGCTCTACGAGAGTTATATCCACCCGATCACCATCCTCTCTACCTTGCCGTCGGCGGCCGTCGGCGCTTTGCTAGCGTTGCTGCTCAGTGGCAATGACCTGGGCATGATTGCGATCATCGGCATCATTTTGCTGATCGGTATTGTCAAGAAGAACGCGATCATGATGATCGACTTCGCCCTCGATGCCGAACGCAACCAGGGCCTCGACCCACAGACCGCGATCTACCAGGCGGCGCTGCTGCGCTTCCGGCCGATCCTGATGACCACGCTGGCGGCGCTGTTTGGCGCGGTGCCGTTGATGCTCGCCACGGGTTCCGGCGCTGAATTGCGTCAACCTTTGGGTCTGGTGATGGTCGGCGGTCTGCTGGTGAGCCAGGTGTTGACGCTGTTCACCACGCCGGTGATTTACCTGTACTTCGATCGCCTGGGCCGTCGCTGGCGCAAAGAGCCGCAAAGCCTGGAGCCGGTTGAGTCATGAACCTGTCCGGACCTTTCATTCGCCGGCCGGTAGCGACCATGCTGCTGAGCCTGGCGATCATGTTGCTGGGCGGGGTCAGCTTCAACCTGCTGCCGGTATCCCCGCTGCCGCAGATCGATTTTCCGGTGATCGTGGTGTCGGCCAGCTTGCCTGGCGCGAGCCCCGAGGTGATGGCGTCTACCGTGGCCACACCGCTGGAGCGCTCGTTTGGCTCGATTGCCGGCATTACCACCATGAGCAGCTCGTCGAGCCAGGGCTCCACCCGGGTGATCCTCGCGTTTGACTCCGACCGTGATATCAACGGCGCTGCGCGGGAAGTGCAGGCGGCAATCAATGCCTCGCGCAACCTGCTGCCCAGCGGCATGCGCAGCATGCCCACCTACAAAAAGATCAACCCGTCCCAGGCGCCGATCATGGTGCTGTCGCTGACCTCGGACATGCTGCAGAAGGGCGAGCTGTACGACCTGGCCTCGACCATTCTTTCGCAAAGCCTGTCCCAGGTGCCGGGCGTAGGCGAAGTGCAGATCGGCGGCAGCTCCCTGCCGGCGGTGCGCATCGAGCTGGAGCCCAAGGCCCTCGACCAGTACGGCGTGGCCCTCGACGATGTGCGCAACACCATTGCCAATGCTAACCAGCGGCGGCCCAAAGGGTCCCTGGAAGACAGCCAGCGCAACTGGCAGATCCAGGCCAACGACCAGCTGGAAAAGGCCAAGGACTACGAGCCGCTGCTGATCCGCTACCAGAACGGTGCCGCCTTGCGCTTGAGTGATGTGGCGAAGATCAGCGACGGCGTGGAAGACCGCTACAACAGCGGCTTCTTCAACAACGAACCGGCGGTGCTGCTGGTGATCAACCGCCAGTCCGGTGCCAACATCATCGAGACGGTCAGGCAGATCAAGGCGCAGTTGCCGGCGTTGCAAGCGGTGCTGCCGTCCAGTGTCAAGCTGAGCCTGGCGATGGACCGCTCGCCGGTGATCACGGCCACCTTGCACGAAGCCGAGATGACCCTGCTGATCGCCGTGGGCCTGGTGATTCTGGTGGTGTACCTGTTCCTCGGTAACTTCCGCGCCTCGCTGATCCCGACCCTGGCGGTGCCGGTGTCGCTGGTGGGCACCTTCGCGGTGATGTACCTGTACGGTTTTTCGTTGAACAATTTTTCCTTGATGGCGTTGATCCTGGCCACCGGCCTGGTGGTGGACGATGCCATTGTGGTGCTGGAGAACATTTCTCGGCATATCGACGAAGGCGTGCCGCCGATGAAGGCGGCGTACCTGGGCGCGCAGGAAGTCGGGTTTACCTTGCTGTCGATGAACGTTTCGCTGGTGGCGGTGTTCCTGTCCATCCTGTTCATGGGGGGGATTGTCACCAGCCTGTTCCGCGAGTTTTCCATCACCTTGTCGGCGGCGATCATTGTGTCGCTGATTGTCTCGCTGACCCTCACGCCGATGCTTTGCGCGCGCTGGCTCAAGCCCCATGTCAAAGGCGAAATGACCGGTTTGCAGCGCTGGAGCCAAAGGGTCAACGACCGCATGGTCGCCGGCTATGCCACCAGCCTGGACTGGGTGCTGCGCCATCGTCGCCTGACCCTGCTCAGCCTGTTGCTGACCATTGGTTTGAACGTGGTGCTTTACGTGGTGGTACCGAAAACCTTCATGCCGCAGCAGGACACCGGCCAGTTGATCGGTTTTGTGCGAGGCGATGACGGCCTGTCGTTCAGCGTGATGCAACCGAAGATGGAAACCTTCCGCAAAGCCGTGCTCAAGGACCCTGCAGTGCTCAGCGTGGCCGGCTTTATCGGCGGCAACAGTGGCACCAACAACGCGGTGATGCTGGTACGCCTCAAACCTATCAGCGAACGCAAGATTTCCGCCCAGGCGGTGATCGAGCGCCTGCGCAAGGACGTGCCGTTGGTGCCGGGCGGGCGGCTGTTCCTGATGGCCGACCAGGACCTGCAATTCGGCGGCAGCCGCGACCAGACCAGTGCGCAGTATTCCTACATCCTGCAAAGTGGCGACCTGGCGGCACTGCGTCTGTGGTATCCGAAGGTCGTCGCGGCCCTGCGTGAGCTGCCGGAACTCACCGCCATCGACGCCCGAGAAGGCCGGGGTGCGGCGCAGGTCACGCTGATTGTCGACCGCGACCAGGCCAAACGCCTGGGTATCGACATGAATATGGTCACGGCGGTGCTCAACAACGCCTACAGCCAGCGGCAGATTTCCACCATCTACGACAGCCTCAACCAGTATCAGGTGGTGATGGAGGTCAATCCCAAATACGCGCAGGACCCGATCACCCTGAACCAGATGCAGGTGATCACCGCTGACGGCGCGCGGGTACCGTTATCGACCATTGCCCATTACGAGAACAGCCTGGCGGACGACCGCGTCAGCCACGAAGGCCAGTTCGCTTCGGAAAACATTGCCTTCGACATGGCGCCGGGTGTGACAGTCGAGCAGGGCACGGCCGCTATCGAGCGGGCGATTGCCAAGGTCGGCTTGCCAGAAGATGTCATCGCCAAGATGGCCGGCACCGCCGATGCCTTCGCGGCCACACAGAAGGGCCAGCCGTTCATGATCCTCGGCGCGTTGGTGGCGGTGTACCTGGTGCTGGGCATTCTGTATGAAAGCTACATCCACCCCTTGACGATCCTCTCGACCCTGCCGTCGGCCGGTGTTGGCGCGATGTTCGCGATTTACCTGACGGGGGGCGAGTTCAGCCTGATCTCCTTGCTGGGTCTGTTCCTGCTGATTGGTGTGGTGAAGAAGAACGCGATCTTGATGATCGACCTGGCCCTGCAGCTGGAGCGTAACGACCGCATGGGCCCGATGGAGTCGATTCGCAGCGCCTGCCTGCTGCGTTTGCGGCCGATCCTGATGACGACCCTGGCGGCCATCCTCGGTGCGTTGCCTTTGCTGTTGGGCAGTGGTGATGGCGCGGAAATGCGTCGCCCCCTGGGCCTGACCATCATCGGCGGCCTGGTGTTCAGCCAGGTCCTGACCCTTTACACCACCCCGGTGGTTTACCTCTATCTCGACCGCGCGCGCCATCGCTTCAATAAATGGCGCGGCGTGCGTACCGATGCTGCCCTGGACACTGCGCTATGACCGATTCAACCTTTGCCCGATTGGCCCTGTTCCGCGGTTGCCGCGTGGCGAGCCTGGTGCTGTGTGGCGTGTTGCTCAGCGCTTGCGCCGTTGGTCCCGACTACAAGCGTCCGGAAGTCGTCGAGCCCGCCCAGTTCAAAGAAGCCCAGGGCTGGCGCCAGGCAACCCCAAGCGACGCCCTGGCCCGTGGCGCCTGGTGGGAGCTGTACGGCGACCGCCAGCTCAATGACCTGGTGCTGCGCCTCAACCACTCAAACCAAACCGTCGCCCAGGCCGAAGCGCGCTTTCGCCAGGCCCAGGCGCTGGTGCGCAGTTCCCGTGGTGCGTTTTACCCCACTGTTGACCTCAGCGTCGGTAAAACCCGCGCCAGCCAAGGCACCGGCAGCAGCAGCGCCAGCCTGAGCAGTTCCAGCAGCGGTATCCGTGACACCCTGAACGCACAGTTGGGCGTGAGCTGGGAGGCGGATATCTGGGGCAAATTGCGCCGTGGCCTGGAAGCCAACGAGGCCAGCGCCGAAGCCAGCTCGGCGGACCTGGCGGCGATGCGCCTGAGCCAACAGTCGGAACTGGTGCAAAGCTACCTGCAACTGCGCGTGATGGATGAACAGACGCGTTTGTTGCAAGCCACGCTGGAGGCCTATCAACGCTCCCTGCAAATGACCCAGAACCAATACCGCGCCGGGGTCTCCGGCAAGGACGCGGTGGCCCAGGCGCAAACCCAGCTCAAGACCACCCAGGCCAGCCTGATCGACCTCATCTGGCAGCGTGCCCAGCTGGAGAACGCAATTGCCGTGCTGATCGGCGAGGCGCCGGCCAACTTCAACCTGGCGGTGAGCAAAGATATTCCGGCACTGCCGCAGATTCCGCTGAGCCTGCCCTCGCAACTGCTTGAGCGTCGCCCGGATATCGCCTCGGCAGAACGCTCGGTGATCGCCGCCAACGCCAATATCGGCGTGGCCGAGGCCGCCTACTACCCGGACCTGAGCCTGAGCCTCGCCGGGGGTTATTCGAGCAGCACCTATTCCGATTGGATCAGCCTGCCGAACCGCTTCTGGTCGGTAGGCCCCAAGCTCGCCATGACCCTGTTCGACGGCGGCCAGCGTTCGGCGGAAGTTGACCGCAGCGTGGCCAGCTATGATGAGACCGTCGCCAAGTACCGCCAGACCGTGTTGGATGGTTTCCGCGAAGTGGAAAACTACATGGTGCAGCTCAAGGTGCTGGAAGACGAGGCGGTGGTGAGCAATGAAGCGCTTGAGGCCGCGCGTGAATCGCTACGGCTGACCCAGAACCAGTACAAGGCCGGGCTGATTGCCTACCTCGACGTGGTCACCGTGCAAGCGACAGCCCTGAGCAACGAACGCACCGTATTGACCTTGCTGCAGACGCGCCTGGTGGCCAGTGTGCAACTGATCGCCGCGCTGGGCGGTGGTTGGGATGGGCAAACACCCATTGCCGAGAAAGAGTGAGTGTGAACTCAGGCCAATGTGGGCGCGGGCTTGCTCGCGCAGGCAGTGTGTCAGTCACCGGATTAGTGGGTTGATTCACCGCCTTCGCGAGCAAGCCCGCGCCCACATTTGGACTCAACCTAAGCAAAGATTTAAGGTGTTGTCGAGCTGGCCAATTGACGTCAAAATGCCAGTAATGGCTATACAATAATTAATCAACTGTACAAGAATTATTGTCGCTACAATCGCCCGCTTTGCCAATTTGCACGGGCCTCTCAGGCCTGCTGCGCACGAGAAGTCCCATGCTCATCGGTAGTTATTCACCCTCCCTGGTCGCGATCTCACTGTTTGTCGCGATCCTTGCTTCCTACACCGCGTTGGACCTATCCGGCCGCCTTGCCACCGCCAAAGGTCGCGCGGTCTATTTATGGATAGCCGGCGGCGCGATGGCGATGGGGATCGGGGTGTGGTCGATGCATTTCATCGGAATGCTCGCGCTGCGTTTACCGTTTGCGCTGGGCTTCGATAGCGGCATCACCGCGTTGTCGTTGTTGATCGCGGTGCTCTCCAGCGGCTTTGCATTGTGGCTGGTCAGCCAGCCGCGTTTACCTGCGTGGCAACTGGCATTTGGTGCGCTGATCATGGGCACGGGCATCGCCTGCATGCACTACACAGGTATGGCCGCGATGCGCATGACGCCGGGTATCGACTACGACCCGGCCTTGTTTGGCGCTTCTTTGTTGATTGCCGTCGGAGCCTGCGGCGCAGCGCTGTGGATCGCCTTCAACCTGCGTCGTAATACCCCATACGTGCGCCTGGCACGGGGTGGCGCAGCTGTCGTCATGGGGTTTGCCATCGTCGGCATGCATTACACCGGTATGGCGGCGGCGCAGTTCGCCGATGACAGTTTCTGCGGTGCCGCGCTGGATGGCTTGAGCAGCAATGGCCTGGACAATCTGGTACTGGTCACGACCCTGGCCGTGCTCGCCATCGCCTTGCTGACCTCATTGCTCGACGCGCGGCTGGAAGCCCGCACGGCGGTGCTCGCTGACTCCCTGACCCAAGCCAATCAGGAACTGACCCACCTGGCCCTGCACGACATGCTCACCGGCTTGCCCAATCGCACCTTGCTCGCCGACCGTATTCAACAAGCCATGCAGGCCGTCAAGGAGCAGGGCGGTTGCTTCGCACTGATGTTTATCGATCTGGACGGCTTCAAACCGGTCAACGATGCCTTCGGCCACCACATGGGCGACCAGTTGCTGCGTGAAGTAGGCCAACGCCTGCGTGAAGATTTGCGTAGCCAGGACACCTTGGCGCGTATCGGCGGGGATGAGTTCGTATTGCTGGTGCAACTGACCCAGCCGGATGACGCGCTCGGCCTTGCCGAACGCCAGGTGATGCTGATCAATCGCGCGTTCCAGGTAGCCGAACATGAACTGAAGATCTCCGCCAGCGTTGGTATCGCCATGTTCCCGGGCAATGGTGGCAACCCCCGGGAACTGCTGATGAACGCTGACGCCGCGATGTACCACGCCAAGGGCGTGGGCAAAAACGGCTACAGCTTTTTTGATGCATCGATGAGCACCAATGCGCGCAAGCAGTTGCAGTTATTGCAAGACCTGCGCAATGCCCTGGAACAGCAGCAGTTCCAGCTCTACTACCAGCCCAAGTTCGACGCGGTGAGCGGTATTCCGGTGGGTGCCGAAGCGCTGTTGCGCTGGGAGCATCCGCAACAGGGGCTGCTGCTGCCGGCGATGTTCATTGAACGGGCGGAAAAGACCGGGCTGATCATTCCCATCGGCGAGTGGGTGCTCAATGAAGCCTGTCGCCAAATGAGTATCTGGTACGCCCAAGGCTACGAAGACTGGCGCATAGCGGTGAACCTTTCGGCCATGCAGTTCTGCCATGCCGGACTGGTCAAGAGCGTGGCCGCGGCCCTTGAGCGCCACCAGTTGCCCGCCAACAACCTGACCCTGGAAATCACCGAAACCACCGCCATGAGCGATGCCGATGCGAGCATGACCGTGTTGCAGGCACTGTCGGACATGGGGGTCGATTTGTCCATCGATGACTTCGGTACGGGTTACTCCAGCCTCATGTACCTCAAGCGCCTGCCCGCCAATGAGCTGAAGATCGACCGTGGGTTTGTCCGCGACCTGGAGCACGACAGCGATGACGCCGCCATCGTCTCGGCCATCGTCGCACTCGGCCAGGCGTTGGGGTTGCGCATTGTCGCCGAAGGCGTGGAAACCAATGCGCAGCAGCGTTTCCTGACTCGGTTGGGGTGTGATTCCCTGCAGGGTTACCTGCTGGGGCACCCGTTGCCGGCGGAGGGGTTCATGGCCGATATCCGGCACGCCGAAAAAGGCGTTGCGCCTGACAAAAGCCGTGAGTGACGGGTATTCTCGGATACGACCCTAACTATCAGGTTGAATCAGGAGAACGCACGTATGGACAAAGTCGTCATCATCACCGGGGGCAGCCGTGGGATCGGCGCCGAGACGGCATCGCTGGCCGCTCGCGAGGGCTACCGCATCTGCATCAACTACCAGTCCGACGAAGAGGCTGCTCACCGCACGCTCGAGCAAGTCCGTGCGCTGGGCGCCCAGGCGATTGCCGTGCGCGCCGATGTGAGCAGCGAAGATGAAGTGATCGCCTTGTTCAACCGTGTCGACGCCGAATTGGGTCGCGTCACTGCACTGGTCAACAATGCTGGCACCGTGGGGCACAAGGCGCGGGTTGATGAGATGTCCGAGTTCCGCATCCTTAAAATCATGAAAACCAACGTGCTCGGGCCGATCCTGTGTGCCAAGCACGCGGTGCTGCGTATGTCGCCCAAGCATGGCGGGCAGGGCGGCAGCATCGTCAACGTCTCATCGGTGGCTGCCCGACTGGGCTCGCCGGGTGAATACGTCGATTATGCGGCCTCCAAAGGCGCGCTCGACACGTTCACCCTGGGCTTGTCGAAGGAAGTCGCGGGCGAGGGCATTCGTGTCAACGCCGTGCGCCCCGGTTACATCTTCACTGACTTCCACGCCCTGAGCGGCGACCCGGACCGCGTCAGCAAACTCGAGTCCGGCATCCCCATGGCCAGGGGCGGGCGCCCGGATGAAGTGGCGGAGGCGATTATCTGGTTGCTGTCGGATAAGGCTTCGTATGCGACGGGCACATTCCTAGACCTGGGTGGCGGCCGCTGATCAGCAGCCGGTGGAACGCGTGAGGCCCCGCCTAGAGGCCTCACGGTTGACCGTCAGGGCAGCTTGACCTGGTACGCCGCCAGTTGCGCTTTATGCTCCGGCTCCACGGTGCTCTGGTCGACCAATTTGGCGAACTGCATCAGGTCGCGTCGGGCATTCTCCTTGTCACCCAGCCGGTCATAGGCCAGCGAGCGCTGGTAGAAGGCCCAGGCGTAGTCAGGTTGTTTGACCAGCCCTGCGCTGAACGCTTCGGCGGCTTCGCGGTATTCGCCGAGGTCGAGCAGCGCCAGCCCCAGGTGATAGAACGTCGGCATGTTGAAACCGCCGCCCTTGCCGAGCTCGCCGAGGCCGGCGTCAAGGTTGGACTGCACCAGTTCCAGCGCTTTGCGTGGGTTGCCATTCAGGCGATACAGATAACTGAGTTCCAACGTCGCTCGCGGTTCGACTTGCGGGTTGGTGGCGATGGATTTCTCCCGCGCGATGATGGCCTCGGGGTACTGCTTGAGGTTGCTATAGGCCGCGGACTTGAGCAGGTACACCGTGCTCTGGATTTTGGCCGGCAGGGTGTTCTTGGCCAGGCACAGGTCGGCTTCCTGGATAACCAGCTGGTTCTGGTCGGTTTTTATGGCCTTAAGGGCGTTGGCGCAATGCTGCAGGTCACGTTGGGCAGCGGTTGGCTGATGTGCGCAACCGGCCAGGACGGCGGCGGCCGCCAGTAGGGAAAAACCACGGATAAGGGCGATAGGCATCTTGGTCAGTCCAGCAGGTTGGCGTTGAGGTCGGGGCGATAGACTTGCAGCAGCGGGGGCGTGACGGTGCCCTGCAAGGAGCAGAAAATCTTCGTCCGCGTCTCGGTCGTACCTTTTTCCAGGCTCAGGATGCGTTCCACATAGCCAAAGGGCGTGGCCACGCCCGGTCCCGCCAAACCTTCGGTGCGCCACTGCCCGATAGGGTCGCCGACCCGGCGAATATCGACGCGGCTGAAGCTGCCTCTATCAGGCGCCACGCGCGCGTTATCGGCGATCAACGGTTTGAGGCGCGCGGTGACATCCTTCACTGAACCTTCTGCGACAAAGCCCCAGAACAGGATCTTGCCAACACCTTGCAGCACCATGGCTTCGTTCTGATAACCCACCAGGCGCACGCCGTTCACCACCAACGGTTGCTCGAACGGCTGATAGCGTCCACCTTCCTGCAGCGGGTTCATGACCACTGGGGCGGTGACGGCGCCCTGTTTGGCCACGCGCAGGGTGCCGGCGGGCAGGGAGGCAGTGTTGAGGGTTTCGAAGAAGCGTGCGTCACAGCGAGAAAAGTCGCTGAACAGCTGTTCGGGGCTGGTGGCGGATTGGGCCTGCGCCTGGCTGGCAAGCGCCAACAAGCAAATTCCGGATAGCAGTGGGCGAAGCATCGGCGTCATCCATGAGCAGTGAGAGGGCGGTAAGTGTAACAAGAGTGAAACATCTTCGCTAACGGCGGGGCACGGCACTGCACAAGAGAGACGCAGTGAGCAGCCTGATCAAAATGACCGCACAATCCGCCCCAGCGTCTCCATGGCCTTCTCCGACGCTTCAGTCCACGGGCTGCCGTAGTTCAAGCGAATACAGTTCCTGAACCGTTGGGTCGCCGAGAAAATCGGCCCCGGCGCGAGGCTGATACCTTGCGCCAACGCCATCTGGAACAACTTCAACGAATCCGTCTGCTCCGGCAATTCCAGCCACAGGAAATAGCCGCCGGCCGGTTGACTGACGCGCGTCTGCGCCGGGAAGTAGCGCGCGATGGCAGCCAGCATGGCGCTTTGCTGTTCTTCCAGGGCATAGCGCAATTTGCGCAGGTGCCGGTCATAGCCGCCGTGTTGCAGGTAATCGGCAATCGCTGCCTGGGCGGGCATCGATGGGCACAGCGAGGTCATTAACTTCAAGCGTTCGACCTTCTGCGCAAAGCGCCCGGCTGCGACCCAGCCCACGCGATAGCCAGGGGCCAGGCTTTTGGCGAAGGAACCGCAATGCATCACCAGGCCTTCGGTATCGAAAGCCTTGGCCGGTTTGGGGGCCTGTTGACCGTAATACAGCTCGGCGTACACATCGTCTTCGATCAGCGGCACCTGATGGCCGCGCAACAGCTCCACCAGCGCTTGTTTCTTGGCTTCCGGCAAGGTCGCGCCCATGGGGTTCTGGAAGCTGGTCATGGTCCAGCAGGCCTTGATCGGGTAGCGCTCAAGGCTTTGCGCCAGTGCGTTGAGATCAATGCCATCGCGTGGGTGCACGGGGATTTCCACCGCCTTGAGTTTCAAGCGCTCCAGCACTTGCAGGCAGGCATAGAACGCCGGGGCTTCGATTGCCACCAGGTCGCCCGGTTCGGTGACGGCCTGCAGGCACAGGTTCAGTGCTTCCAGCGCGCCATTGGTAATCAGCAGCTCTTCCATAGGCAGCATCAGCCCGCCGACCATATACCGCAGCGCGATTTGCCGGCGCAGTTGCGGGTTGCCCGGTGACATGTCGGTGACGACCAGGCGCGGGTCCATCTCGCGGCTGGCGCTGGCCAGGGAGCGTGCCAGGCGCGGCAGCGGGAACAGCATCGGGCTGGGGAAGGCCGAGCCGAAAGGCACGGTGTTGGGGTCTTTGATCGAGTCGAGGACTGAGAACACCAGTTCGCTGACGTCCACTTCGGTGGATTCATGCACCTGTTCACTCACCACCGGCTCGGAGAACGGGCTGGGCGCATGGGTGTTGACGAAGTAGCCAGAGCGCGGTCGCGCGCGAATCAGGCCGCGGCGCTCCAACAGATAATAGGCCTGGAACACCGTAGACGGGCTGACGCCGTAAGTCTGGCTGGCATAGCGCACCGACGGCACCCGCTGGCCGGGGCCGAGCACGCCGGAACGGATCAGTTCTGCAATGTCGTCGGCGAATTTTTCGTAGCGTTTCATGGGGCCTAATCACTTTCTTAAATTGTACGCAGGGCTAAATGGGATCTTCAGTGCCTGACAGGCCTCAGCGGTTCAGCGGCGCCACAAAGCGGCTATCGGCCGCGCTGTAGATCCACGGTTCATCCACATCCGTTACCTTGAAACGCAGGGTTTGCGAACTGCTCGCCGGTTTATCCGCCAGCAAGGCCACCGACACCGGTACATCACTGATTTCCCCCGGCGCCAGGCTGATTTCGGTCTTGCCTTGCAGTTGGAAGCCATCGGCGTCCACCAGTTCCAGGCGGTAGTCCTGGTGCTGTTGGGTCTTGTTGATCACCTTGAGGCTGTAGATGTTTTCGATCAGGCCCTGGGCGTTCTCACGGAACATGCCACGGTCCTTGGTGACATCCAGCGACACCATCGGCCGTTCCACCAGCGCCACCACCAACGCCGCAATCATCACTAACAGCACGGCACTGTAGCCGATCAGGCGCGGCCGTAGCAGGTGGGTCTTGCCGCCTTGCAGTTGATGTTCACTGGTGTAGCTCACCAAACCGCGCGCGTAGCCCATCTTGTCCATGATCGAATCGCAGGCGTCGATGCACGCCGCGCAGCCGATGCATTCCATTTGCAGGCCATCGCGGATGTCGATGCCGGTCGGGCAGACCTGCACGCACAGTTGGCAGTCAATGCAATCGCCCAGACCGACGTCGGCGGGTTTGACCTCACGTTTGCGCGGGCCACGGTGTTCGCCGCGGGCCACGTCGTAGGAAATGGTCAGGGTGTCCTTATCAAACATTACGCTTTGGAAACGCGCATACGGGCACATGTGCATGCACACCGCTTCACGCAGCCATCCCGCGTTGAGATAGGTGGCACCGGTGAAAAACAGCACCCAGAACAGGCTGACGCCGCCCATTTGCCAGGTCAGCAATTCGGCGGCCAGCGGGCGGATGGGTGTGAAGTAGCCGACAAAGGTCAGCCCGGTCAGCACGCTGGTGCCCAACCACATCATGTGTTTGGCCGAGCGTCGCGCCAGTTTGTTCAGGCTCCAGGGCGCGGCTTGCAGCTTGATGCGCTGATTGCGTTCACCTTCGGTGATCTTCTCGCACCACATGAACAGCCAGGTAAACGAGCTTTGCGGGCAGGTATAGCCGCACCACACGCGGCCGGCAAATACGGTGATCGCAAACAGGCCGAAGGCGCAGATGATCAACAAGGCCGACAGCAGGATGAAGTCCTGCGGCCAGAACGTGGCGCCAAAAATGTGGAATTTACTGTCCGCCAGGTCCCACAGCACCGCCTGCCTGCCACCCCAGTTCAGCCACACGGTGCCGAAAAAGGCCAGGAACAGAAAGCCTGCACCGCACACGCGCACAGTGCGGAACACGCCGGTAAAGCTGCGGGTATGAACAAGGTTGTCGCTGGATTTGGCCTTCACCTTCTTTGGGTGTATGGGCTCAAAGGTTTCCACGGTGGGGATTCGTTCGCTCATGGTCGTTCGCTCATCAGCCTCCATCAGGCGGATGAACTATGCGCGCGGCTCTGTTTGCATAACAGACTCAGCTAGGGCGATAAAAAGCGGATCAGATGGACTATGAGAGAGTCGCTGCGACAATCTGCTGCACCCCGTGGAACAAGCGGCGCAGCGTTGTCTGAGGTGTGCTGATGCAGATCAATCAAATCAACGAACCAGGGTCGTCTGCCTTTACATGTTCACGCTCATCGTGGGCGCCCGCAACCGTCAGCGCGTCTGCCTCGGCTTCGGTGATATAGATCCGCTCGGCCGCCAATTCCACGTAAGACATGGATTTGTCGATGTCGGTAACAATATTGACCCGGGTCGCTGGCACGCTCTGTTCCTGGCCGTTGTCATCGAGCATGAAGTAGCACAGTTGGTTTTCGATACGTATGGGCATTCCGATCTCCTTTTTTGTGAGCTATTGAAGGTTAGGGGACGGCGCTGCGCAGGGGTTCCAGGCAACTGACTGGCGGTCGCCGCTGTCCATCCTTTACCAACAATGACAAAGGACAGCTGAGATGGACGCTTGGTGGCATGAAGTGTGGCAAACCCTGCAGGCTGAATTTGCCGACATCGGCGACGCCAGGCAGCTCACCCAGATCACTGTGCGGCTGCTGATCGCCGCGATCCTCGGCGGCATTCTCGGTTTTGAGCGAGAGAGCAAGGGCAAGGCCGCCGGGGTGCGCACACATATGCTGGTGGGGTTGGGCGCTGCGCTGTTTGTCATGGTGCCGCAAATGTCTGGCAACCAGGCGGATGCCATGAGCCGGGTGGTACAGGGCGTGATCGCCGGGATCGGCTTTCTCGGCGCTGGCACGATCATCAAGGGCAAGGATGATGAAGACGGCCATGTCAAAGGCCTGACCACCGCAGCCGGCTTGTGGATGACCGCTGCGATTGGGGTCTCGGCCGGGTTGGGCCGGGAATCGACAGCGGTTCTGAGCACATTCCTGGCCTTGGTGGTGTTCAGCGTGATGCCGAAAATCGTCAAGCGTTTCGAGAAGGACTGACGATCACCGGGGGCATGGTCGTCGGCGGTTCTTCGACCGGCGGCGGCTCATTTTCTGGCGGCTCCTTTTCCGGAATTGGCGCCGGCTCGGTGGGCGGCAGGGTCGGGTTGTCGATATTGGGGTCCGGCGTTTCAGCCGGGATTGGGATATTCATCGGTGTGGCCTCCTTTGTGCTTGGCTCTAGCGGTGGACAGCCGCCGGGCCGAATTGATTCCCGCCCAATGGCGACACATTCACCTGAACTTTTAACAGTGGCGCAGGCTCGGACCTATAAGCGGCCCTGCTCAGGGAGAGCATGGCCGCACCAGAATTCGGATCAAGCAAAGAGCGTCCATAGGGCGTAAGGGGAGATGCTCGATGACTGCTGAAGCACAGGTTCCAGAAAACGCCATATTGCCGCTGTCCCAGGCACTGTTGCTGCCCAGGATCGCTATCGAAAGCACCACCCCCGTGATTGACGGCGGCGAATTCGCCGTCAAGGCCGTGGTGGGGCAAAGGGTCAATGTCACCAGCAACGTGTTCGCCGACGGCCATGACAAGCTCGCCGTGCTGATCCGCTGGCGCCCGCTGCAGGAAGAGAGCTGGCACAGCGTGGTGATGACTGATGTGGGCAACAACGGCTGGGAGGGCGCATTTACCGTCACCCATCAAGGCCCCCACGAATATTGCATTGAAGCCTGGATCGATACCTTCGCCAGCTTCTGCTACGAGCTGCGCAAGAAGCATGAAGCCGGCGTACCAGTCAGCCTGGAATTGCAGGAAGGCCGCAGCCTGGTGCTGCAGGCCGCCGAACGCAGTGACAATGAACTGCGCGAACGCCTGATGCTGCTACACCACGAACTCTCCGGCCTGCTGGAAGCCGAGCAGGTCGCGCAGTTTCTGCACGAAGACAGTGCACGCCTGATGACCCAGGCCGATCACCGCGCTTATTTGAGCGTCAGCACCGTGTACCCGATTGATGTGGAGCGCGAGGCCGCACTGTTCGCTAGTTGGTATGAGTTGTTTCCGCGCTCGATCACTGACGATCCTGCGCGTCATGGCACCTTTAATGATGTGCACTCGCGGCTGTCGATGATCCATGACATGGGTTTTGATGTGCTGTACTTCCCGCCCATCCATCCGATCGGGCGCAGCCACCGCAAAGGTAAGAACAACTCCCTGACTGCTGGCCCTGATGATCCGGGCAGCCCGTATGCGATCGGCAGCGAAGAGGGTGGCCACGAGGCCATTCACTCGCAACTGGGCAGCCGCGATGACTTCCGTCGCTTGGTGCAGGCCGCTGCCGACCATGGCCTGGAAATCGCCCTGGACTTCGCCATCCAGTGTTCCCAGGACCATCCTTGGCTCAAGGAACATCCGGGTTGGTTCAACTGGCGCCCCGATGGCACGATCAAATACGCGGAAAACCCGCCGAAAAAGTACCAGGACATTGTTAACGTCGATTTTTACGCGGCGGACGCGATTCCAGGCCTGTGGACCGAACTGCGCGACGTGGTGGTGGGCTGGGTGGGAGAGGGCGTGAAAACCTTCCGTGTCGACAACCCGCACACCAAGCCGCTGCCATTCTGGCAATGGTTGATCAGCGACGTGCGTGCCAAGCACCCGGACGTGATTTTCCTCGCGGAGGCGTTCACCACGCCGGCGATGATGGCGCGCCTGGGCAAGGTCGGTTATTCCCAGAGCTACACCTATTTCACCTGGCGCAACACCAAGGCCGAGCTGAGCGAATACCTGACGCAGTTGAACGAGTCGCCATGGCGCGAATGCTACCGGCCGAATTTCTTCGTCAATACGCCGGATATCAATCCGCCGTTTTTGCATGAGTCAGGCCGCCCGGGCTTTTTGATCCGCGCCGCGCTGGCCACCATGGGTTCGGGCCTGTGGGGCATGTATTCGGGCTTTGAGTTGTGCGAAGCGGCGCCGGTGCCGGGCAAAGAGGAATACTTGGATTCAGAGAAGTACGAGATCCGCCCGCGAGACTTCACCGCCCCCGGCAACATCATCGCCGAGATCGCTCAGCTCAACCGCATCCGCCGGCAAAACCCGGCGCTGCAAACGCACCTGGGCTTGAAGCTTTACAACGCCTGGAACGACAACATCCTGTATTTCGGCAAGCGCAGTGAGGATGGCAGCAACTTCATTCTGGTGGCGGTCAACCTTGACCCGTTCAATGCCCAGGAGGCCAGTTTCGAGTTGCCATTGTGGGAATTGGATTTGCCGGATGACGCCGAGACCCAAGGCGAAGACCTGATGAACGGCCATCGCTGGACTTGGTATGGCAAGACCCAGTGGATGCGCCTTGAACCGCAGATGCCGTTTGGAATCTGGCGTATCACCACATCCTGAGCCAAGTGAAGATCAACTGTGGGAGCTGGCTTGCCGGCGATAGCGGTACATCAGTCAACACGTGCTGTGCTGACACACCCTTATCGCAGGCAAGCCAGCTCCCACATTAAACCGCGTTCATTCAGCCGGTTTTTTCAGAATTTCCAGGAGTTTCCAATGGCGAAGAAACCCAACGCTGCCACCTTTATCAAAGACCCGCTCTGGTACAAAGACGCGGTGATTTACCAAGTTCATGTCAAATCCTATTTCGACTCCAACAACGACGGCATCGGTGACTTCCCCGGGCTGATCGCCAAGCTCGACTACATCGCCGACCTGGGTGTAAACACCATCTGGCTGCTGCCGTTCTACCCTTCGCCACGGCGCGATGACGGCTACGACATCGCCGAATACCGGGGCGTGCACAGCGATTACGGGACCATGGCCGACGCCAAGCGCTTCATCGCCGAGGCGCATAAGCGCGGGCTGCGTGTGATCACTGAGCTGGTGATCAACCACACCTCCGACCAGCACCCTTGGTTCCAGCGTGCGCGCAAGGCCAAGCCCGGCTCCGCAGCGCGGGACTTCTACGTCTGGTCGGATGACGAACAGAAATACGACGGTACGCGCATCATTTTTCTCGACACCGAGAAATCCAACTGGACCTGGGACCCGGTCGCCGGCCAGTACTTCTGGCACCGCTTCTATTCCCACCAGCCGGACCTCAACTTCGACAACCCGCAAGTCATGAAAGCCGTGCTGTCGGTCATGCGCTACTGGCTGGACATGGGCATTGACGGCCTGCGCCTGGACGCCATCCCGTACCTGATCGAACGCGACGGCACCAACAACGAAAACCTTCCCGAAACCCACGATGTGCTCAAACAGATCCGTGCGGAGATCGATGCGCATTACCCGGACCGCATGCTGCTGGCCGAAGCCAACCAGTGGCCGGAAGATACGCAGTTGTATTTCGGTGACAAAAAGGGCGACGACGGCGATGAATGCCATATGGCTTTCCACTTCCCGTTGATGCCGCGTATGTACATGGCGCTTGCCCAGGAAGATCGCTTCCCGATCACCGACATCCTGCGGCAGACGCCGGAGATTCCCGCCAATTGCCAGTGGGCGATCTTCCTACGCAACCATGATGAGCTGACCCTGGAAATGGTCACCGACAAAGAGCGCGATTACCTGTGGAACTACTACGCCGCCGACCGTCGCGCGCGCATCAACCTGGGCATTCGCCGCCGCCTGGCGCCGTTGATGGAGCGAGACCGTCGCCGTGTCGAGTTGCTCAACAGCCTGTTGTTGTCGATGCCTGGCACGCCAACTCTGTATTACGGCGATGAAATCGGCATGGGCGACAACATCTATCTCGGCGACCGCGATGGCGTGCGTACGCCGATGCAATGGTCCATCGACCGCAACGGCGGTTTTTCCCGCGCCGACCCGGCCAGCCTGGTGCTGCCGCCGATCATGGACCCGCAATATGGCTACCAGTCGGTCAACGTTGAGACCCAGGCCCAGGACCCGCATTCGTTGCTGAACTGGACCCGGCGCATGCTGGCGGTGCGCAAGCAGTCCAAGGCATTTGGCCGTGGCAGCTTGAAAATGCTCTCGCCGAGCAACCGCCGCATCCTGGCGTATACCCGCGAATTCACCGGCGAAGACGGACGCCACGAGATCATCCTGTGCGTGGCCAACGTGTCACGCAGTGCCCAGGCGGCCGAGCTGGATCTGTCGGCGTTTGCTGGTATGGTCCCGGTGGAGATGCTCGGCGGCAATGCATTCCCGCCCATTGGCCAGCTGAATTTCCTGCTGACCCTGGCGCCTTATGGTTTCTATTGGTTTGTCTTGGCGGCCGAGAATCAAATGCCCAGCTGGCATGTGGAGCCTGCTCAAGGGATGCCGGACTTCACCACACTGGTACTGAAAAAGCGTATGGAAGAACTGTTGGAAGAACCCTGCCGTAACTCGCTGGAGCAGACTGCGCTCCCGGCCTGGCTGCCCAAGCGCCGCTGGTTTGCCGGCAAGGACACGGCTATCGACAGCGTGCGCATTGCCTATGGGGTACGTTTTGGCGACCCGCAACACCCGGTACTGCTCAGCGAGCTGGAGGTGACCGCAGGTGGTCAGGTCAGTCGCTATCAACTGCCGTTTGGCTTCCTTGGCGAGGACCAGTTCACCAGCGCATTGCCGCAGCAACTCGCGATGGCCCGTGTGCGTCGGGCACGCGAGGTGGGCCTGGTGACCGACGCGTTCAGCCTTGAGCACTTCATCCGCGCGGTGATCCAGGGCCTGCAGGCCGGCACGGTGCTCAACTCCAGCGAAGGCGACCTGCGGTTTGAAGCCACAAAACATCTGGATGCGCTGCAACTGACGGACGAAGCACAAGTGCGCTATTTGTCCGCCGAGCAGTCCAACAGCTCAGTGGTGGTGGGCGAGGGCCTGGTGCTCAAGCTGATCCGCAAAGTCAGCGCCGGTGTGCACCCGGAGCTGGAAATGAGCGCCTACCTCACCGCAGCCGACTACCCGAATATTTCGCCGCTGCTGGGTTCGGTGATTCGCCGCGACGCCGACGGCCATGACAACCTGCTGATGATTGCCCAGGGTTACCTGAGCAACCAGGGCGACGCATGGAGCTGGACGCAGAACAACCTGGAAAGGGCGATCCGCGACGAGCTTGCCCAAGCCATCTCGGAGCAGGAACAGCACTACAACGCCCTGGGCGAACTGGCCGACTTTGCCGGATTGCTCGGCCAGCGCCTGGGTGAAATGCACGTGGTGCTGGGTGCAAAAACCACAGACAAAGACTTCAAGCCCGAAGTGACCACGGCCAAGGACACTCAGGCCTGGGCCAAGGATGTCGGCGCGCAGCTCGACCGCGCGCTGCAGTTGCTACAGCTGCATCAAAACCATTTGAACCCTGTGGAGCAAGCGCTGGTCAGTGATTTGCTGGCGCAGAAAAAGGCCATCGCCAGCCATGTGCAAGCCCTGGCGAAAGCCACGGCAGGCGGGCTGCGTATCCGCGTCCATGGTGATTTGCACCTGGGCCAGGTGCTGGTGGTGAAGGGCGATGCCTACCTGATCGACTTCGAAGGCGAACCGGCACGACCGCTGCACGAACGACGCGGCAAGCACAGCCCGTATAAAGATGTGAGCGGCGTGTTGCGCTCCTTCGATTACGCGGCGGCCATGGCGTTGAATGTGCAAGGGGTGGATCACTCACACGAGGCGGGCATATCACGCAAGCGTGTGACCGATCGTTACCTGAAAGAAGCACGCCAGGCCTTTATCGAGGCTTATCAGTCAGCTACGTCTACACTGGCGCATGACTGGCAGGATGCCAAAGGCCAGGACGCAGCGCTGACCTTGTTCAGCCTGGAGAAGGCCGCGTATGAAGTGGCTTACGAAGCGGAAAACCGTCCGACCTGGTTGCCGGTGCCCTTGCAAGGGTTACACGGCCTATTGAGTGGGCTAACACCAATATCGAAAACTGCACGCGGTGGGGAATCGTCATGAGCTTTACACATAAAGAACCGCTGCAACCGAAGTTGACTGCACTGCCGGCGTCCAAGGACGTCGACGCACTGGTACGCGCCGAACACCATGACCCGTTCTCGGTGCTCGGGCCACACGATGATGAGCACGGCGGCCAGTTTATCCGCGCATTCCTGCCGGAGGCCTTGAGCGTCCAGGTACTGGCGCGTGACAGTGGCGAGCAGATCGGCAGCCTGGACGCGAGCCAGGTCCCGGGGTTGTTTGTCGGGCACTTCACTACACGTCAGGCGTACCTGCTGAAAGTCCAGTGGGCCGGTGGTGAACAGCTCACCGAAGACCCCTACAGCTTCCAACAACTGTTGCTCGGTGAAATGGACCTTTACCTGTTTGCCGAAGGCAATCACCGTGACCTCAGCAGTTGCCTGGGTGCCCAAGTGACCACGGTAGACGGCGTGCAAGGTGTGCGCTTTGCCGTATGGGCACCGAATGCAAGGCGCGTATCGGTGGTGGGCGACTTCAATGTCTGGGACGGTCGCCGTCACCCGATGCGCCTGCGCCATCCTTCCGGCGTGTGGGAGATCTTTATCCCACGCCTGCAACCGGGGGCAGCGTACAAATATGAAATACTTGGCGCCAATGGAATCCTGCCGCTCAAGGCCGACCCGATGGCGCTGGCCACTCAACTGCCACCCGACACCGCATCCAAGGTTGCCGAACCGTTGGCGGTCGACTGGCAGGATCACGAATGGATGCAGTCACGCCTCGACAAGCAAAAATCCACCGCGCCACTGTCGATCTACGAGTTGCACGTGGGCTCATGGCAGTGCGAGTTGGACGAGGCGGGCGAAGTAGCCCGCCAATACAACTGGCGCGAGCTGGCTGAGCGGTTGATTCCTTACGTGCAGCAACTGGGGTTCACCCACATCGAGCTGATGCCGATCATGGAGCACCCGTTCGGTGGCTCCTGGGGCTACCAAGCGTTGTCACAATTCGCGCCGACGGCACGGTTCGGTTCGCCGCAAGATTTCGCGTATTTCGTCAATGCCCTGCATCAGGCCGATATTGGCGTGATTCTCGACTGGGTGCCGGCGCATTTCCCGACGGATACCCACGGCCTTGCGCAATTCGACGGCACCGCGCTGTACGAATATGCCAACCCGTTGGAAGGCTTCCACCAGGATTGGGACACGCTGATCTACAACCTGGGTCGCACCGAAGTGCATGGCTTCATGCTGGCCTCAGCGCTGCATTGGCTCAAGCACTTCCATATCGACGGCCTGCGCGTTGATGCCGTAGCGTCAATGCTCTACCGCGATTATTCGCGCAAGGCCGGCGAATGGGTGCCCAACCGCCATGGTGGGCGCGAGAACCTTGAAGCCATCGACTTCCTGCGTCACCTCAATGATGTGGTGGCCCTGGAAGCGCCGGGCGCCTTGGTGATTGCCGAGGAATCCACCGCCTGGCCGGGTGTGAGCCAGCCGACCCAACAGGGCGGTCTGGGCTTTAACTACAAATGGAACATGGGCTGGATGCACGATTCCCTGCATTACATCCAGCAGGACCCGGTGTACCGAGCCCATCACCACAACGAACTGAGTTTTGGCCTGGTGTATGCCTGGTCCGAGCGGTTTATCCTGCCGATCTCCCACGATGAAGTGGTGCACGGCAAGCACTCGTTGATCGACAAGATGCCCGGCGACCGCTGGCAGAAGTTTGCCAACTTGCGCGCCTACCTGGCGTTCATGTGGATGCACCCCGGTAAGAAACTGCTGTTCATGGGCTGCGAATTCGGCCAGTGGCGCGAGTGGAACCATGATCAGCAACTGGACTGGTACCTGCTGCAGTACGCGGAACACAAGGGCGTGCAGAAGCTGGTCGGCGATTTGAATCGCTTGTATCGGGAGGAGCCGGCCCTGCATGAGCAGGACGACGCACCGCAGGGCTTCCAGTGGCTGATTGGCGACGATGCGATCAACAGCGTCTATGCCTGGCTGCGCTGGAGCAAGGACGGCAAGCCGGTGCTGGTGGTGGCCAACTTCACCCCGGTGCCGCGTCAGGGCTATCAAGTCGGTGTGCCGTTTGGCGGGCGCTGGAGTGAGGTGATCAACAGCGACGCCGACATGTACGCAGGTTCCAATTATGGGAACGGCGGCGAGGTGTTTACACAGGATGAACCACTCCATGGTCAACCGGTGTCAATGTCGTTGAACGTGCCGCCACTTGGGGTGCTGATTCTGCGGCCAGAAACGCTTTAAAGGCGCTACCGTGCTCGATTTTGTTGTCCATGCTGGTGGCAGGGTGCCACAATAGCGCCATTCTCGGGGGCAGTAGATCAGGCGGATTTAATGAATGGCCTTGGGCGTGGGCAGGACCAGGATTGCGTTATAGAGGAGCTGGTGCGAACTGACCGTTTGCACCAGCTGTTTCGGCAGTCATTTGCCGCCATTCTCGGCAGTTTCTTGGCAGCGGTCATGCTCTGCTGGCTCTGCTGGGACCGGTTTGACCATCAGGTCATCCTTGTCTGGCTGGTGGTGTTGGCGGGGTCATCCCTGTTGCGCGTCAAGATGTTTGTAGAGTGGTTTCGCTGCCCCAACGCCGAGCGCACGCCGGATCTGTGGGAGCGCCGTTATTGGATGACGCTGGTGTTTTCCGCCGGGATCTGGGGCTTCGGCGCCTTGGCGGTGATGCCGACGGATGATCGCCTGTCCCAGGTGCTGGTCATGTTGTTTACCGTGGGCATGTCGGTCAGCGCGGTATCCTGTTACTCGGCTTATCGTTACATGACCCTGGCCTCCATGGGCCTGGTGCTGCTGCCATGTACGCTGTGGCTGCTGTTCCAGCCTTCTTCGATGCAAGTGGGCGTGGCCATCGCCGTATTGGTGTTCTCCACCTTTGTTGTCAGCGCCACGCGCAAGTTGTCCGATGCATTGGAAAAGGCGTTTCGTCTGACCCGGCAAATGGAACGTGCCCACAATATCTCCACTCGCGCCGCACAGACCGATGAACTCACCGGTCTGATGAATCGCCGCGCGTTTTTCGAACATGCCCAGCGGCTGCATGAACAATGCCTTCACAACCAGCAGCCGCTGTGCGCGCTGATGATGGACATGGACCACTTCAAGGAAATCAACGACACCTACGGCCACCAGACCGGGGACCAGGTGTTGCGCCAGATTGGAGGGGTGATCAGCGCGTCCTTTCGCCAGGCGGACGTGTATGGGCGCGTGGGCGGTGAGGAGTTTGCGGTATTGCTGCCCAATACTTCGCTGGAAACGGCTCGGGGTATTGCCGAGCAACTGATCAAGGCCATTTCCAGCCTGGACTCTGAACCCGTGCAAGGGTTGACCGCCAGCCTGGGCGTGGCGTCCACCCATGGCAAGGACCAAGACCTGCACGGCCTGATGAATACCGCCGACAAGGCGCTGTACCGCGCCAAGGCACAAGGTCGCAATCAGGTGGCGGTGGCGCAGTAGGGCTTAGTCCTGGACATTGCCTTGGTCAGTGCCCGTGCAACCAGGTCGGCGGAATAGGGCTTGGGCAGGAACTCGACGCCTTCATAGCCACTTTCGGCCAGCTCTTCGCTGTAGCCGGAGGTGAGCACCACCGGCAAGTCCGGGCGCCGTTGACGCAGCTTTTTGACCATCGCCACACCGGTCATGCCAGGCATCACCACATCCGAAAATACCCCATCGAATGCCAGGGCATCCGTACCGGCCAGCGCGAGTGCCTGTTCGGCATCGGTGGCCCAGGTGGTCTGGTAACCCAGGTCCTGCAGGATCTGGTTGGCAAAGCGGCCCACTTCCAGGTTGTCTTCCACGATCAGGATATGGCGCTGGGTCGTATCTTGGGGCAGTTGCTGGCCTGTCGGTGTCGGTGTGTGGTGCGTCATCTGCGGCGCCACTTCGGGCAGGTACAGGGTAAACACCGTGCCCTGGTCTGGGTGGCTGGCCACGTCAACGTTACCGCCGGACTGCTTGGCAAACCCGAATACCTGGGACAACCCCAGTCCCGTGCCTTTGCCTACCGGCTTGGTGGTAAAGAACGGCTCGAAAATGCGCTCGAAGGTGTCAGCCGGAATGCCGCTGCCAGTGTCAGCCAAGGAGACGGTTACAAAAGGTTGGCGTACTTGCTCATCGCCGCGGATGCGCGGCATTGCGTCTACATCGGCCACGCGCAAGGTCAGGGTACCTTGGCCTTCCATCGCATCCCGGGCATTCAGGGCGATATTGATCAGTGCGGTCTCGAACTGGCTGGTGTCGACACGTGCATAGCAAGGCCGCTCGGGCAGTTGTACCTGCACATGGATACGCGCGCCGGTGACGCTTTCGAGCATTTCGCCGATGTTCTTGACCCGTTGCCCGACATCGAAGACTTCCGGGTTCAGGGGTTGGCGCCGAGCGAAGGCGAGCAGTTGGCTGGTGAGCTTGCTGGCGCGCTCGACGGTGTCGGAAACCGCGCCCATATAGCGTTGGCGTCGCGCCTCGGAGAGCCCGGGCTGACGCAGGAAATCCACGGACGAACGAATGATGGTCAACAAGTTGTTGAAGTCATGGGCCACGCCACCGGTCAATTGGCCGATGGCTTCCAGCTTCTGCGACTGGCGCAGCGCGGCTTCGGCCTGGGTGAGGGCAGCGGTGCGCTCTTGCACGCGTTGTTCCAGGGTCGCGTTCAGCTCGGCGAAGGCGGCCAGGCCTTCGCGTACGGCGGCGTCGGCACGCACCCGCTCGATATGCGCCCAGGAGCGCTCGGTGACTTGGCCGACCAATGCCAGGTCATCAGGCGACCAGACCCGGGCGGTTTTGTGGTGCACGGCCATCAACGCGGTCAGGCGGCCATTCTTGATGAGTGGGAAGCACGCCGTCGCCAGCGCACCCAGGGCCTGATAGCTGGCGGCAACCTCGGGGGCGAACTCAATGCGACTGTCTTCGACCACCAACGGCTCACCGCCGCGCAATTGTTGCGCCGCCCTTGCGCCGAACGAGGCCAGGCGGTAGCGCCCCACGGTGCTTGGCGAGCCGGGCGCGGCCCAATTGCCACGAATGGTAAAGCCGTCTTCATCGTCGTCCATATCGGCGTAGGCGCAATTGGAGACTTGCAAGTGCTCGGCAAGCAGTCGCGTAGTGATCGACATGATGCTTTCGGCGTCGGCAGCATTCGCCACGGCGCTGCCCACTGCGTCCAACACGGCCAGGCGGCGGGTCAGGAGTACGGTGGCGGTGGTTTCGGTGACGGTATCGAGCATCCCCACGACGTTGCCCTTGGGATCGCGGATGGGGCTGTAGCAAAAGGTAAAGTACGCTTGTTCGACACCCATGCCGCGCTCGATCTGCAGTGGGTAGTTCTCGATATAGGTGGCACGGCCTTCGAATGCCGCGTTGGCAATAGGGCTGATGTCTGCCCAGGCCTCACGCCAGACTTCGCTGAACGGGCGGCCCAAGGCATCGGGTTTATCGCCCAGGATCGGAATGAAGGCGTCGTTATACAACATGGTCAGGTGAGGCCCCCACACGATGGATTGGGGGAAACTCGAGGCAAGGCATAACGCGACGGTGGTCTTGAGCACGTCCGGCCACTGCCCCGGCGGCCCCAGGGGCGTTTTCGCCCAATCATGCTGGCGAACCCGCTCAGCCATGTCGCTGCTGCTTTGCAGCCATTTCATCATTGCAAGAGCACCTTGTTTGCCTCGGTCTGTTTATCCGCCCCCTATGTCAGGCTGCCAAGCTACAGACCGGGATGGCCGCTGCCAGTTCAACGGGATTATCCATGAGATGGCAATTTGATGCTTCCTGCATTTCAATCTGCCAATACCGCGTTTATTGTGCGCCGAAAACCCCCGTCCAATAGATGCCTGCGTCACTCTTCGGGTCCATCGCATAGGCCGCACCCAGCTCGCGGAATTGCGGGTTCATGAGGTTGGCGCAATGGCTGGGGCTGGCAAGCCAGCCGTCGACGACCTTGCGTGGCGTGTCCAGGCCGGCAGCGATATTTTCGCCGATGGCCTTCGCGGTGTACCCGGCCAGTTCGGCGCGGTCGCCGGGGGTACGGCCGTCATGGTCGAGGTGGTCGAAGAAGTTACCGTTGGCCATGTTGCGCGTATGGCTGTTGGCGGCGCCGGCCAGGTTTTCATTCCAGGACAATGGCGTGGTCGCGGTAAACGCCTGGGTACCGCATTGGCGCGGTTGGGCGCGGGCGGTATTGATCAGGTTGAGCAATTGCTTACCTTCGGTCTGCCAATCGCCCAGGCCGCTGGTCAGCAGCGGGCGGGCGAGCACGATGCGCCAGTCCTGGCCGCTGTTGCTCACGCCGATGTCTACAAATTGCGGGTCCAGCACCACACGGCAGAAGCTTTCGCGCACTGCCTTCATGGCTGACTGCGCATCCTTGGGCCCCGACAGGCTGATGGCCTGCACGTTGACCATCGGGTACGCGGCCCGCGCCAGCGCTTGCTGCAAGTCGCCCACATTGTTGGCGGGCAGCACCAATCGCGTGTCGCTGGCCAGCGGTGGCAGTTCCTGGGAACCCTGGTCACCGCAGCGTTGCACATGGCTGCGGTATTGGTTGATCTGTTGGACTAACTGACTTTCTTCATTCGCCATCGCGGTGGCGCAGAACACCGTAGTGGCGGCCAGCGTCGTAAGACCCATCATCAATGACAGAACGCGCATGGACGTTACCCTTGAGCTTGAAAGTGCCCATGATGCGCGATCCGGGTGCATCCATGCACCCGTTAGTCCGAACTTTTTCCTTAAGTTTTTGCATGCCGAGTGTTTACGGCCCTGATCGCACAACGCGAACCCCACCACCAGCGCTGCAGAAATGGCGAGAATAATCAGAACGCCATCAGTGGAATGCGCCAATCGCCGGCCAACAGGAACTCGTTGCCGTTGATGGTCAGCAGGCACACGCACTGGCTAATTGGCTTCTGAGGAAGTCATGGAAGGCCACGAAGTCGTGATTTTCTGCGCGAATGGCGCTGAGAACCCGTACGACAAGCGAATAGGTGGGCTGGGCCTCAAGCATGGGAGAACCTTGTTGATCAGGTTGTCAGGCAATAGTCGTTACGATTTTATCTTGTCAATATCTGTGTCGTATCGCTCCTGCGAGCAGGATCAAAACCAGCGCCACGCCGAAAGTGGCGTGCAGGCCGCTGGCCACTGATTGTGCAGTAGCGTGCGTCACCTCCGGCGTGGCCCAGGCGAACACTGCGCCGAGGGCCGACGTGCCGAAAATCAAGCCGAGATTGCGCGACAGGTTGAGCAGGCCGGAGACAGTGCCTCGGTTCGCTGGCTGCACATTGTTCATCACAGCGGTGTTGTTCGCTGCTTGGAACAGGCTGTAGCCGGTGGTCAGAATGACCAGCGCACCGAGGTACATGAACAGCCCTGCGGTGAATGACAGCAGCAGCGCGCCACAGGCCAGCACGCCCAGCCCGGCGTGTGTCATGCGTCGGCTGCCGAGGCGGTCGGTCAGGCGGCCGGCGGGTACGCCGGTCACGGCCGCGATACAGGGCCCGACGGCCATGGCCAGCCCCATCCACTCGGGTGCAAGCCCCAGGCCACGGGACAAATAAAATGGCCCCACCACAAAGGTGGCCATGATCACGGCGGCCACCAAGGCACTCATGGCCAGGCCGGCGCACAACGAGCCATCCTGCAATGACGACCAGAATGTTGAACCTGTGGACGATGACTCATGCTGCCGATCGACCGGTAAATAACGACAGGCGAGGGCGACCGCGACTAACCCCAACGGTACGCCGACCAGAAAAATCGAGCGCCAGCCCCACGCGCTCAGTAACAGGCCACCGGCGCTGGGCCCCATGGCGGTACCGACAGCCGACATCGTGCCCAGCAAGCCCATCACTCGCCCCGTACGTTCCTTGCTCACCGTGTCACCCACCATCCCCAACGCCATCGCCATCATGACTGCCGCGCCCAGCCCTTGCAGGACGCGCGCGACAATCAGCCATTCAAGCCCAGGTGCCATGCCGCACAGCCCACACGCCACGGCGAACAGCAGCAACCCCGCAAGCAGCAACCGTCGACGACCTAGTCGGTCGCCCAGGCGTCCGGCACTCACAATCACCGCCGTGATTGCCAGTAGGTAGGCCAGCACCACCCACTGCACGGCGTGAAAAGACGCATCGAACGCCCGCGCCAGGCTCGGCAGGCCGACGTTGGCAATGCTGGTGCCGAGAGAGGCCAGCAACATGGAAATCGACAGGCTGACGAGACTGCCGCGTGAGGCGTTCTGCATGGTGAATCCTTGAATGAAGGCAACTGTCACAAAGCTACTGCGTGGCCTAACATGGCGGAAGACGCATGGGTTGCAGTTAATACCTGCGTATGACGCCTGATAAGGAGCGCCGATGCCCGATCTCAATTTGTTGATCACTCTGGATGTACTGCTTGCGGAAGGCAGCGTTGCCGCTGCGGCCAGGCGCTTGTGCCTGAGCCCTTCGGCCATGAGCCGTGCATTGGCACGCTTGCGCGAAACCACCGGCGACCCGTTGTTGGTACGCGCCGGGCGCGGCCTGGTGCCGACGCCAAGGGCAGTGGAGCTGCGCGAACAGGTCAGCCGCCTGGTGCAGGAGGCCACTGCGGTGTTGCGTCCGGTGCAATCGGTGGATATGGCTCAGGTCGAACGCACCTTTACCTTGCGTACCAGCGAAGAGTTCGTCGAGAATTTTGGCCCGGCATTGCTGGCCCGCATCGCTCAGGATGCACCCGCCGTGCGCCTGCGGTTCATCAACAAGACCGATAAGGCCAGCGCGTTGCTGCGCGAAGGCAGCGTCGACCTGGAAACTGGCGTGGTTGACCCCGCCGCCAGCCCGGAAGTGCTGACCCAGGCATTGTTTCGTGACCGTCTGGTTGGCGTAGTGCGCAGTGGCCATCCGCTCAGCCAGGGCGAGGTGACTGTCGAACGCTATGCGAGTGGCCAGCATGTCTACGTATCGCGCCGTGGCCAGGCGCGGGGGCAGATCGATGACGTACTTGAGGCCATGGGCCTCACGCGGCAGATCAGCACCCTCGTCGCCGGTTTCGCCACCGCCATTGCCCTGGCTCGCGACACCGACCTGATCGCCAGCGTGCCCGAGCGCTACACCGTCCATCAACGTGAAGGCTTGCACACCTTTGTGCTCCCGCTGGCGTTACCCACGTTTACCGTGGCGATGCTCTGGCACCCCAGGCTGGATGCCGACCTTGCCCATCGCTGGTTGCGCGGATGTTTGCGTGAGGTGTGCGGGCTGCAACGGGTACAATCTCCGCTGCCTTGATGCTAAACCCAGGAATTTGCATGTTCAGCCTTACCCGCTATACCACACCGTGCCCCGAGCCTGTGAATGGCCAGATCCTGCAGATGGTGGTGGACAACCTCACCGACATCAGCAGCGTGGGACTGCCGCCGAGCAACCTGCTGTACAACATCTACCAGTACGCCACCGGCTTTGAGGTGCACCTGTACCTCGAAGCACTGAACGGTTCAAAAGGCATTGCCGTCGAGTTGGTCGTGGCGACCGATGCGCAGGACCCGGAAAAGGTCATTGGCTTTGTGCTGTGTCTGCCAGTGAAGGATGACCCCGAGGCGTGTGGCGTCGCTTTCATGGCGGTGCAAGTCGGTTACCGGCGCCAGGGCGTGGCACGCGCAATGATGCGTGACGTGCTGAGTCGTTATCCCCATGCGGAGCTGGCGTGCTCAGTGGAAAAGGTGCCGGCGTTTGAAGGCATGGGCTTTCGAGTGCGCGGCGCGCGCGGTACCCAGGTGCTGATGAACACGCGGGACTACGGCACCGATGGCTTGATGGGGGTGCTGGATGTGGCGGCGATCTACAACTCGCTGGAAGTGCGGCAGATTCATACGTATCTGCTGCAAAAGCACGGCAAGCGGGCGATGGTGGATGCAGAGAAGCAGCGCGATCGGCATCTTGATCAGTTGGCGCGTAAGGTTCAGTTGTTTGTGGCTGGGCACTGACCCGCTCACTAGGGGGGCGATGTGGCCTTGGTGGTCAGCCTTTCGGTGACTGAACCACCGCAATCGCAGGTAAGCCCACCCCCACAACACGCCAACCGACACTGATCTAAAGGCGGCCGCGATTAACCATCGCCAGTATGGTCGCCAACAACTCCTGTTGCGCCTCTTCACGGCTGATCTCGCCACTGGCCGCCGCCTGAGACAACGCTTCCGCCGCCCCCAGCATGGCGCGCAAACCGGCCTGGGATAAGCGCCCAAAAGGCGACAGCGCGGCGCGGCACTTGTCGAGGAAGATCGCCTCGTACTGGCGCTTCAGGGCTTCCAGCTCCGGCGAGCTGCTGAGTGCCGCAATCACCCCCGGAATTTCCCGGCCTTGCAACAACACACAATCCACATAGGACTCGGCGATCACCCACGCCCGCCCTTCAAGGGTGGCGCTGCTGGCTGCTATGGCGTTGGCAAATACCCGATCCTGGCGCGCATCAAAATCCTCATACAGCGCGGTCAGCAACCCGGCACGGGTGACGAAATGGTCGTAGACCACCGGCTTGGTCACACCCGCCAGTTCTGCCAGGCGGCCGAGGGTCAGGGCTCCGGTGCCTTCATCACGCACCAGTTGCCAGGCCACATCCAGCAATTGGCGCAGGCGATCTTCACGAGACAGGCGACGACGTGGGGTAGGGGATTCGCTGCTTGACATGCTTATATACCAAAAGTAACTTACTAATCGTAACTTAAGCCCAGCGTAACCCCAAAGGGAGTCAATGTCATGCACGCACTCATCGTTGTTGCTCATCACGATCCGCAATCCCTCACCCATAGCGTCGCCGCGCAGGTGGCTGCTGGCCTGGCTGCATCAGGCCACACCTTTGAAATTGCCGACATCGCCGCCGAGGGTTTTGACCCGCGCTATACCGCGGTCGACCATTTGGTGCACCGCACTCGCGCCACGCCACCGGCCGACGTACTGGCCGAACAGGCCCGCATCGACCGCGCCGACGCCTTGGTGCTGGCGTTTCCGATTTACTGGTGGTCGTTGCCAGGCCTGCTCAAAGGTTGGATCGACCGCGTCTTCATCAATGGGTGGGCGATCGACTACCGCCCCGATACGCCGGTGGTGAAGAAGCTGCGGCACTTACAGGTGCACCTACTGGCCTTGGGCGCCGCCGATGACGATGCATTCGACCGACACGGCTATGCCAAGGCGATGCGCACGCAGATCGACTACGGGATCTTCGACTACTGTGGCGCGCAGGTGGTGACGTCGGCGCTGATGCTGGAATCGGAAAGCGGCGGGGCGCAGGCGCATCTGCAAAAGGCCAAGACCGTGGGCCAGGGTTTGTTCGAGCGGGAGACGGTCGCCGGTTGACTCAACCTTCGCGGAACAGGTCGTGGGCATCCAGCAGGCGGTAGGCGATCTCTGGTCGTTTCTCCAGGCCTCGGCGGATCGCGGCAGGGATCGATTGTCGGGTTTTGCGGCACATGCCCGGCAGTTCATCGATCACAATCTGGATCCCGCGCATGCTCTTGACTTCGGTATGGCCTGGCGCGATATGGACGCGAATGCCCAATTGCTGGTACATCAGTTGTTGCAGGCGCTCCAGGTCTTGCAGGCTCTTGAGGTCTTCAAGGCGGTCGAGCAGTTTCTTCTCTTCCTGGCGCGTCAGGTTGAGGATGCGCAGATCGGCAGCTGGCGCGTGCAGCAGTTGTTCGCGGTCGCAGACGCAAGCGCCGGGTGGGCAGGGTTGGCGAATCGTCATGTGCACTGCCTCCCCATTCCGACGCTGATCGCTCAGTAGGTCAGTGCAACCCCAAGACTGCCCAGCGCCTTCCAGTACTCAGGATAGGTCTTGGCTACGCAGTCCGGGTCCTGAATGCGGATGCCCGACACTTTCAGCCCGGCCAGGGCAAAGCACATGGCAATGCGGTGGTCGGCGTGGGTGTCGATCAGCGCGCTGCACGACGTGCCGGCCAGCGCTGGATCGCTAGCCACCAGCAGGTCGTCGCCTTCGATGGTCGCCAGGCCCGGGCGGATCTCGTTCAGGCCGTCATGCAGCGCCTGTACGCGGTCACATTCCTTGACCCGCAGGTTGGCCAGCTCAGTGAAACGCACCGGGGTGTTATTGAACGCGGCGAGCACCGCCAGGGTCGGAATGGCGTCCTGCATCTGCGAGCCGATCACGGTCGCCTGCATGTCTGGGAATTGCGCGATCACCGCCTGGGCCTTGGCGTCCGGCTGAGTAAAGTCTTGCGCGGCTACGCCGATGTCGATGCGGCCACCGGTCAACACTTCAGCGGCCCACAGGTAAGTGGCGGCGGAGGCGTCGGGTTCGATCAGATAATCATGGGCGCTGTAGCCGGTTGGGGCGACGCGCCAGGTGGTGTCGTTGACTTCTTCAACCTGGGCACCAAAGGCACGCATGCAGTCCAGGGTCAGGTCCACATAGCCACGCGCACCGATGTCCTTGCCGGTCAGCGCCACTTCAATCGGCGCTTCACCGCAGGCGGCGAGCATCAGCAGGGCCGATACGTATTGGCTGGACAGGCCGCCGTCGATCTCGAAGCGTTTGGCTTTGATTTTGCCTACGCCGTGTACGGTGACGGGTGGGCAACCGGTGGGGCTGTCGACCTGGATGCCGTTCTGGCGGAGGGTCGCCAGCAGCGGGCCGATCGGGCGTTTTTGCATGTAGCCATCGCCGTCCAGCACCACGGTGCCTTCGACGGTGGCAACGGCGGCGGTGAGGAAGCGCATGGCGGTGCCAGCGTTGCCGAGGAACAGCGGTTGGGCCGGCAGTTGCAGTTTGCCCTGGCCGGTGACGACGAAGGTGGTGTCGTCCGGCTCGTCGATGGTCACGCCCATTTGGCGCAGGGCTACCGACATGTGGCGGGTGTCATCGCTTTTGAGCGCGCCGCTGAGGCGGCTGGTGCCCTTGGCCAGTGCCGCCAGCAGGAGGGCGCGGTTGGTAATGGATTTGGAGCCGGGGGGCGCGACCTTGCCATTGAGGGGGAAGTTGGGCGGTGTAACGGTCACGGTTTTCTGCGAACTCAAGGTACAGGGCTCCTGATTCAAGGCACGGGCGGTGGGCGGATTTGAATAATCGGGTATAGATGCGGTGCTTGTCGAGCCATGGGGTCATGACCGCAGGTATTTTTTGGGTGTACATCGATCTAACTGTGGGAGCTGGCTTGCCTGCGATGGTGGTCTATCGGGGTACATATCCGTTTTTTTGGTAACGGCGGGTATTGGTTCCGCCCTTACGGCGGGTCACTTTGGAAAAGAGCCCCAAAGTAACCAAAGGGCTCTTGCCCCAACACTCGGCACCTCGCCTGCGTTCGGCCAGCGTGTTTGACGGGGCGCCTGAGATCAAGATCAAAAGCCAAAGCCAAATTATCGTTTTGTCAGCCAGTAATCATGCAGCGCCCGCGCTGCCGGTTCGATTTCGCTGACGCGCTGCTGGTGCGCTTGCACGTTCAGGTCTGCCGGCAGTTCGAAATTGTCTTGTTCGGCGCACCAAGAAATTTTCTCCAGTGCTGCAGCTTGCACGGCTGGCAGTTCCGGCCAGTTGCCGATGGCGGCGCCGCGGATGTAGCCAAAGCACCATTCTTCGGCGAGGGTCACGGTTTGGCCCTGGTGTTCGGTTTCATCGAAGCGGGCCTTGAAGCCGTTGGCATCAGTCGCCAGTTGTTCGGCCAGGGTATTGAGATGGCGCACGCACAGGTCGAGGAAGCGTTGCGCTTCGTCGATGTTGTCCCATTCCGGGTTCTGGCCGCCCCAGATGGCCGGGAACCACTCAGCCACATCCACCTGGACCGGGCTGGATACCAGCGCGGTGAAGTAGCCGTCGAGTTCGGCCAGGTTCAATACGCAATGGTCGTCGCCGTATTTGAGCAGGGCATCTTCGATCGATTCAAATTCGGCGCAGGTGAGGGGGTGGGCGTGCATGGGCATATCCTTTAAACGTCGAGCGCCGCTGAGGGGGCGGCTTAAAGCCCGAAGGATGGCGTGTACGCAGGGTTTTATCCAGCGTCTTTTCCTTCACGGTGTACAGTCCCGCTTTTGGCCGATGCGTCCTTGCGCACCCTTGTTATAGTTCGGGCCTAATTACTCGCCAGCCAGGGATCACTGCTATGCCCGAATACCAAGCTTTCGTCGTCGAACTCACCGGCAACGTCGCCCATGTGCAGATAAACCGCCCGGAAAAGATCAACGCGATGAACGCGGCGTTCTGGACCGAAATCATCGACATCTTCCAATGGGTCGAAGACACCGACGCCGTGCGCGCCGTGGTGCTCAGTGGCGCCGGCAAGCACTTCTCCTCAGGGATAGACCTGATGATGCTGGCCTCGGTCGCCAACGACTTCGGCAAGGACGTGGGCCGCAACGCGCGCCTGCTGCGACGCAAGATCCTCGAACTGCAGGCCTCGTTCAATGCCGTCGACAACTGCCGCAAGCCAGTGCTGGCGGCAATCCAGGGTTACTGCATTGGCGGCGCCATCGACCTGATCAGCGCTTGTGATATGCGCTACGCCGCCGAAGGCGCGCAATTCTCGATCAAGGAAATCGATATCGGCATGGCCGCTGACGTTGGCACCCTGCAACGCCTGCCACGCATTATTGGCGACGGCATGCTGCGTGAGCTGGCCTACACCGGCCGCCAGTTTGGCGCCGAGGAAGCGCGCAGCATCGGACTGGTCAACCGTGTGTATCCCGATCAGGACAGCCTGTTGGCCGGCGTTATGGAAATCGCTCATGAAGTCGCCGCCAAGTCACCGATTGCGGTCACTGGCACCAAGGCCATGATCAGCTACATGCGTGACCACACCGTCAATGATGGCTTGGAATACGTTGCCACCTGGAACTCGGCTATGTTGCAATCCAACGACCTTCGCGTGGCCATCGCGGCCCACATGAGTAAGCAGAAACCCGAATTCGTGGATTGACTGACATGACCCCAGGCTGGATTACCACAACGCTGCTGGACAACGACACCCCGGGTGGCTGGGCCGTTGCCCGCAGCCGTGAGGGCTTTTTGCATGACACCAATGGCCCGCTGTTCCCGCGTGAATGGCTCAAGCGCCAGGACCTTTCGGTGTTTGCCGAGCACGGCATCGGCCACCTCGACGGCGAGCCGGTGTACCTGCTGGAACTCGACGCGGCGGCTGAAGTGCCGGGCTGCAGCTGGCAGGGCTTGCGCGGCTTCATGCTGCAAGGTGATCACACCCTGTACAAAGTGTTGGGCTATGCGGCGCAGATCGGCACGTGGGCACGGGAGCATCGGTTTTGCGGCAGTTGCGGCCAGGCCATGGTCCAGGTGCCACGCGAGCGGGCGATGTATTGCCAGGCCTGTGACCTGCGCAGCTACCCGCGAATCTCGCCGAGCATGATCGTGCTGGTGACCCGTGGCGACGAGATCCTGCTGGCGCGTTCGCCGCGTTTTGTCACAGGCGTGTACAGCACGTTGGCGGGGTTTGCCGAACCGGGCGAGTCCGCCGAAGATTGCCTGATCCGCGAGGTTCGCGAAGAGGTGCAGGTGGAGGTCAAGAACATCCAGTACATGGGCAGCCAGTGCTGGCCGTTCCCGCATTCGATGATGCTGGGTTTCCACGCTGAATACGCGGGTGGCGATATCGTGCCTCAGGCTGACGAGATTGAGGACGCGCAGTGGTTCAATATCCACGACCTGCCGCCGTTGCCGGCGTCACGTTCGATTGCGCGTTACCTGATCGACCTCTACCTGGCCCGTCGTCTAGGCCACGCTGAACCAGTGCTGCCAGGCTAGGCGCACGGTCAGGCCGAGTACCACGGTGATAAACACTGGGCGAATGAATTTGGCGCCGCCGCTGATCGCGCTGCGTGCGCCGAAGAACGCGCCACCCATTACCGAAATGCCCATCGCCAGGCCGACGATCCAATCCACCGAGCCGTTGAAGATAAATACCGACAGCGCCGCCGCGTTGCTGACGAAATTCATGCTGCGCGCCACACCGCTGGCTTTGACCAGATCGATGGGGTACAGCAGCATCGTGCTCACCGTCCAGAACGCCCCGGTGCCGGGGCCCGCTACGCCATCGTAGAAGCCCAGGCCAAAGCCCTGGGTGGCTTGCCATTTCTTCTTGATCGGCGCATCTGCGTCCAGCGGCGCCTTGGGTGTACCGCCAAACAGCAGGTACACACCACAGGCAAATACGATCACCGGCAGCATTTTGTTGAGGGTTTCTGCAGGCAGATAGTGCGCGACTACTGCGCCAGCGAGCGCACCCACCAGCGTACCGACGATGGCGTGCACCCACTGGCGCGGGTGGAACAGCTTGCGGCGGTAAAAGGTAAAGCTGGCGGTCGCCGAGCCGAACGTGGAGCTGAGCTTGTTGGTGCCCAGTACCAGATGGGGTGGCATGCCGGCGGTGAGCAGGGCCGGCGTGGTGAGTAAGCCGCCGCCGCCGGCAATGGCGTCGATGAAGCCGGCGATGAACGCGACGACGGCCAGGATGGCGAGGGTGGTGAGGTCTACGCTGAGTTCGAAGGGCATGGGCAGGACTTATTATTGGCAGGGCGCTAAGCGAAAGGCCGCCATCTTACTCGCCCGAGGTATGCAAATCCAACTGTGGGAGCGGGCTTGCTCGCTCCCACATTTTTAACCGTGCCGACTTACTAGCGGCGTGCCTCGATCCACTCCAGGGCGGTGCGCCAGACACAAATCCCCAGGAAGTACGCCGACATCACCGACCACAACCCAAACGTCCACGGGTTGGTGTTCGGATAATCCACCACCATCAAAAAGCTGCACAGCAACCAAATCGTGGTCACCGCGATATTGATCGGCATGAATCGCTTAACCCGGAACGGGTGCAAGAACTTCATTGGCGTTACGGTCAGCAGCGCCAGGCCAATCACTGTGAGCAAGGTGACCCAGGCTTGCGGCTGGATGATATAGACACACAGTGCAACCACGTTCCATGCTGCGGGGAAGCCGACGAAGTAGTTGTCCTTGCTTTTCATGTTCACGTTGCAGAAGCAGAACAGCGACGAGACCAGGATCACCGACACCGTCAACAGGTGGGTAAATTCCGGCAGGTCGATATAACGGTAGATAAACAGCGCCGGAATAAACACATACGTCAGGTAATCAATCACCAGGTCCAGTACCGATCCGTCGAAGCTCGGCAAGACCGTGCTCACGTTGACCCGTCGCGCCAGTGAACCGTCGACGCCGTCCACCACCAGCGCCAGGCCGAGCCACAGCAGGCAAGCCTTGGGTGAGTTTTCCAGCAGCGCCAGGGTGGCCAGGAAGGCCAATACCACACCGGTGGCGGTAAAGCCGTGGGCGCCCCAGGCTTTGAGTCTGGCTACATGCAGGGTCGATATCACGGGCGGTTCTCCAAAAGGTGAAACGGGGCAGCCGACAACGTGACGCTGTCGAGTCTGGCCGGGGAATGCAGGTATCGACCGGGAAGGGGGTCAGAAGGTTCACCAACCTGGTGCATCACTTAGCGTAGCAAGCGTAAGCCGTTTCGGCATCAGGCCTGGCTGAACACCAAGGCCTTTAAGCCGCTTTGCGCATCAATATCAGGAAATTCCGGCGGGTTTTGCAGCCGTTCGACGAATCGTAACCCGGGTGCCTCTTGTGTCACACCGTCGATCAGGAAGTCCTCGCCGAGGGCTGGGTCGTTCATGCACGCCAACACGGTGCCCTGTGGGGTCAGCAAGTCCGGCAGGCGCCGCAATACGCGCTGGTAATCCTTGGTCAGCAGGAAACTGCCTTTCTGGAACGACGGCGGGTCGATGATCACCAGGTCGTAGGGGCCGCTGTTGGTGACCTTGGCCCAGGACTTGAACAGGTCGTGGCCCAGAAAACTGACCCTGCTCAGGTCATGACCATTCAGGCGATGATTGTCGCGGCCACGGCTCAGGGCGCCGCGCGCCATGTCCAGGTTGACCACGTGGTCGGCGCCGCCTTCGATGGCGGCCACGGAAAACCCACAGGTGTAGGCAAACAGGTTGAGTATCCGCTGGCCCTTGGCGTGTTCGCGAACCCAGTTGCGGCCGTAGCGCATGTCGAGGAACAGCCCGCTGTTCTGTTTTTTACCCAGGTCGATCAGGTAACGCAGCCCGCCTTCAATAATGGTCAGCTCGTCGATCGGGTCGCCCACCAGCCATTCGGTGGTGCTTTGCGGCAAGTAGCGGTGTTGCAGCGCGACGGTGTAGGCATTGAACTGCGTCTGCAGCAGCTGTTTCAGGGCGTGCAGGTGTTCTGCATCAGGCGCCTTGAACAACGACACCAGCAGCACGCCTTGTAGCCAGTCCACCGTCAATTGCTCAAGGCCCGGCCAGCAGCGGCCACGGCCGTGGAACAGGCGCCGGGTTTCAGCCGGTGGGCTGGCCAGGGCGGTGAGCAAGTGAGTGTGCAGGGTGGTGAGTGCGTCTGGGTTCATCGTTAAACGTCGGTCATTGAGCGGGCGGCATTTTAAACACAATTGCGTCGTTAGAATGCAGCGATCAAGGGTGAACCAAACACGTCCCGAATAAACCCTGGCGCGATATACCGCTCGTAATGCGCCTCGGACAGCAGGAAAAACTCCCGATCAATCGCGTCGCGCAGGTCCGCCAAATGGCGCTCACGAAACTCCGGCAACAAGGCCAGGCCATACGCATCCAACTTGGAAATTACCCGCGCACCCCGGGCTATGAGTTGGTACGCCCAGCAATACGGCGACTGGTGCGGCATAAAGCGGATCGTGCGACTTTCCAGCTGCTGGCGCAGCAGGTGTGCATCAAACACTTCCAGTTTGCTGGTCATCACCTGCACCAACAATTGCTCAAGGCGCAGCCACACGGCCTGCTTCTCGTCGGCGTTGTAGCCGTTCCACTGGATCACTTCGTGGTGATAGCGTTTGCAGCCCCTGCACACCAGATCACCGTAAACGGTAGAGCACAGGCCGACGCAAGGTGTCTTGATGGTTTGATTGGGCATAAGTGGCAATTTGCAAAGTCTGTAAAACACCGCAGACCCAATGGGGGAGCGGGCTTGCTCCCACAGTTAGGTCTGTGTCGTTGATTAGTCCCAGCTCAACGCGCCGCCAGTCTGATACTCGATCACACGAGTCTCAAAGAAATTCTTCTCTTTCTTCAAGTCCATGATCTCGCTCATCCACGGGAACGGGTTAGTCGTGCCTGGATACTCTTCCTTCAAGCCAATCTGCGACAACCGACGATTCGCGATGAACTTGAGGTAATCCTCCATCATCGCCGCATTCATCCCCAACACCCCACGCGGCATGGTGTCGCGAGCGTATTCGATCTCCAGTTGCGTCCCTTGCAGGATCATCTGGGTCGCTTCTTCCTTCATCTCGGCATCCCACAAATGCGGGTTTTCGATTTTGATCTGGTTGATCACAT
>NZ_CAXAQI010000014.1:0-183876 GCF_963970695.1 Pseudomonas sp. EL_65y_Pfl1_R83
CCACTCGGGTGCTGACACACCAGTGCTGGCTACGGCCTTTGCCCCGCACGCGTTCTATAACCTTACGATGAACCAGTTTGATGCGCGACAGCGCTACGTCGAAGATGTAGTGGGGCCTCCCACATTTGAATGCATTCCAACCCTGGAACTCGGTCAAATGTGGGGGCTTGCCTGCGATAGCGGCCTCAAGAAAAACGCCAATTACAACTTGGCAATCGACACCTCGGTGGACTTAACAAAGGCAATCACTTCGCTGCCAATCACCAGCTCCAGCTCTTTGACCGAGCGAGTAGTAATCACCGAAGTGACGATGCCGGACGCCGTCTGCACATCGATTTCCGACAGCACGTCGCCTTCGACGATTTCCTTGATCGTGCCTTTGAACTGGTTACGCACGTTGATGGCTTTAATAGTCATACGATTTCTCCTGGGGTGGAATTTAGCTGCAAGTTGCCAGCTACAAGCTGCAAGCTGCAAGCAAAAGCACCGTGCTTTCCCTTGCAGCTTGCCGCTGCTTCTTTCTATTGAGCCCAACGCAATTGCGTAGGCAGCGGTGAAACAGGTTCAGGTTCCGGCGGCGTGCCGGGTAACGACAACACACGGTTGAGCACTTCGGCTTCCAGCGCCGCCAGGCGATGCGAGCCGCGGGCCCGTGGGCGTGGCAGGTCGACGATCAGATCGAGGCCGATTTCGCCGTCTTCGATCAGGATCACCCGGTCGGCAATGGCCACGGCTTCGTTGACGTCGTGGGTCACCAGCAACACGGTAAAGCCGTGCTTGTGCCAGAGGTTTTCGATCAGTTGCTGCATCTCGATACGAGTCAGGGCATCCAACGCACCCAAGGGCTCGTCAAGCAACAGCAGGCGCGGTTGATGGATCAAGGCGCGCGCCAGGGCCACGCGTTGCTTCTGCCCACCGGACAGCGCCGCCGGCCACTCATTGGCACGTTCGGCCAGGCCGACTGCTTCCAGGGCGTCTAACGCTTTGTGGCGCCAGTTGCCTTTAAGACCCAAGCCGACGTTGTCGATGATCTTTTTCCATGGCAGCAGGCGTGCTTCCTGGAACATTAACCGCGTGTCTTCAATCGCTTCGCTCAGCGGCGCAGAGCCGGCCAGCAGTTCGCCGCCGCTGGCTTTGTCCAGGCCAGCCAGCAAGCGCAATAGAGTACTTTTGCCGCAACCGCTGCGACCGACTACCGCTACGAACTGGCCGGCAGGAATGTGCAGGTCGATTTCCTTGAGCACTTCGCGCGCACCAAAAGCCTTTCGCAGTTTGCGCACCGCCAGGGGAGTCCCCTTCAGCAGGCGCGGGGGTTGTTGAGCTGTCATGCCGCACCTCCTTTATTCACTTGATACGCCGGGTGCCAGCGCAGCCACACACGCTCCAGGCCACGCGCGGCCAGGTCGGCGAGCTTGCCGAGGATCGCGTACATCACAATCGCGAGTACCACCACGTCGGTTTGCAGGAATTCACGGGCGTTCATCGCCAGGTAACCGATACCGGAACTGGCCGAGATGGTTTCCGCCACGATCAGCGTCAGCCACATGAAGCCCAGGGCAAACCGCACCCCCACCAGGATCGACGGCAGCGCGCCGGGCAGGATCACCTGACGGAACAGGCTGAACCCGGACAAGCCGTAGCTGCGCGACATTTCCACCAGCGCCGGGTCGACATTGCGGATGCCGTGATACGTGTTGAGGTAGATCGGGAACAGCGTGCCAAGGGCAACCAGGAAAATCTTCGCCGTCTCGTCGATGCCGAACCACAGGATTACCAACGGGATCAGCGCCAGGTGCGGCACGTTGCGGATCATCTGCACCGAGCTGTCCAGCAGGCGTTCGCCCCACTTCGACAGGCCGGTGATAAAGCCCAGGGCCAGACCGATGCTGCCGCCGATCACAATACCCAGGCCTGCACGCCAGCCGCTGATGGCCAGGTGTGTCCAGATTTCGCCGCTGGCCACCAGGTGGACGCCGGCGGCAATCACTGCGCTGGGGGCCGGCAGGATGCGCGTCGACAACCCGCCCGCCGACACCGACCACTGCCACACCGCCAGCAAGAGAATCGGCAGTACCCAGGGCGCCAGACGATGGCTTAGTTTTTCACAGTTCATGGCGCTGTCTCAGCTCTGTGACGCAGCGTTGGGAAGGATGTCGTTGGCGACCATCTCGCCGAACGGGCTGACGTACCCAGCGCTTTTCGGCAGCTCGGGACGCTCGATATCCAGGTGTGGGAACAGCAGCTCGGCGACGCGATACGACTCTTCCAGGTGTGGGTAACCAGAGAAGATAAACGTGTCGATGCCGAGTGCTGCGTATTCCTTCACACGTTCCGCAACCGTTGGGCCATCGCCCACCAGTGCCGTACCCGCGCCGCCTCTGACCAGGCCGACGCCGGCCCACAGATTGGGGCTGACTTCGAGGTCGTCGCGGTTGCCGCCATGCAAGGCAGCCATGCGTTGCTGGCCGACGGAATCGAAACGCGCCAAGGAGGCCTGGGCACGAGCAATGGTGTCGTCGTCCAGATGAGCGATCAGTTTGTCGGCGGCTTTCCACGCCTCATCGTTGGTTTCACGCACAATCACATGCAAGCGAATACCAAAGCGCACAGTGCGCCCGAGCTTCGCGGCCTTGGCCCGTACCTGTTCGATCTTTTCAGCGACGGCAGCCGGTGGCTCGCCCCAAGTCAGCACCATTTCCACTTGTTCGGCAGCCAGGTCCTGGGCGGCTTCGGAGGAACCGCCGAAGTACAGCGGCGGGCGTGGTTGCTGGATCGGCGGGTAAAGCAGCCTGGCGCCTTTGACGCTGATGTGCTCGCCGTCGTAATCCACGGTTTCGCCTTCCAGCACGCGGCGCCAGATGCGGGTGAATTCCACCGAGGCCTGGTAGCGCTCTTCATGGCTGAGGAACAGCCCGTCGCCGGCCAATTCCTCCGGGTCACCACCGGTGACAAGATTGAACAACGCACGGCCGCCAGAGAGGCGGTCCAGGGTCGCGGCCTGACGCGCGGCCACCGTCGGGGAAATGATCCCGGGGCGCAACGCGACAAGGAATTTCAGACGCTGGGTCACCGGGATCAGCGAGGCAGCCACCAGCCACGAGTCTTCGCAGGAGCGACCGGTAGGGATCAGCACCCCACCGAACCCCAGGCGGTCAGCAGCCTGGGCCACTTGCTGCAGGTAACCGTGGTCGACGGCGCGAGCGCCTTCGGCGGTGCCAAGGTAATGGCCGTCACCGTGGGTAGGCAGGAACCAGAAAATAGTGAGGCTCATGGAGTTGTCTCCTGAAAAATCGGATTACGGCGCTTTGGCAACGGCGGCGGGTGGCGTCCAGATCACGTCCTTGATGCTCAAGGGCTTGGGAATCAATTTGAGTTGGTAGAAGGTGTCGGCGATTTTCTGCTGGGCAGCGACCACTTGCGGGGTCAGGAACAGCGCACCGTAGCCTTGGCGTTTCATCGAGGTCAGGGTGATGTCAGCCGGCAGGCCGAGCAGCGGAGCGACTTGTTCAGTCACTTCCTGCGGGTTGGCCTTGGACCATTCGCCCACGGCGCGCACTTCTTCGATCAAAGCCTTGATCACTTCCGGATTTTTTTCAGCGTACGGCTTGGTCGCCAGATAGAACTGATGGTTGTCGGCGATGCCGGTACCGTCACGCAGGGTGCGCGCTTGCAGTTGTTTCTCGGCGGCGGCCTGGTACGGGTCCCAGATCACCCACGCATCCAGGCTGCCACGCTCAAAGGCGGCACGTGCATCGGCGGGCGGCAGGAACACGGTCTGCACGTCGGTGTATTTCAGGCCGGCGTCTTCCAGCGCACGTACCAGCAGGTAGTGCACGTTGGAGCCTTTGTTGAGCACGATTTTCTTGCCCTTGAGCTCGGCCACGGATTTGATCGGCGAGTCTTTCGGCACCAGGATCGCTTCGCTGGTCGGCGCGGGTGGCTCGTAGGCCACGTAGAGCAAGTCGGCACCGGCCGCCTGGGCGAACACCGGTGGGGTTTCGCCGGTCACGCCGAAGTCGATGGAGCCGACGTTCAGGCCCTCGAGCAATTGAGGTCCACCGGGAAACTCGGTCCATTGCACGTTCACGCCTTGGGCGGCCAGGCGTTTTTCCAGGGTGCCCTTGGCTTTGAGCAGCACCAACGTGCCGTACTTCTGGTAACCGATACGCAAGGTCTCGGCGGCTTGAGCTTGAACAATGGCGCCGAAGGACACAGCCGCAGCAAACAGTGCGACCAGACCACGACGCAAGATGACAGTGCGCATGGCGCTCTCTCCAAATGTGCGAATAGGGTTTTGGCTGCACCTGCTTGGCCGTTGGCGGCTGAGTAAGGTGAGTGTGACTTGATGTCGGGTACCGCTTAAATGCTCCAGCGAGCACTCAGCAAACGTTCATTCAATACATGCGGGTCCAGCGGTTTCGGGCGACGGGCCATGGCGCTGTAAAGCTGCTCCAGGGCTTCGTGTAAACGGTGTTCTACCGCCGGCACCAACTGCGCCTGGACGCTGCCTTCGGCATAAGCGATCTGGCTGTCCTCGGCAAAAATGCCGTGGAGCAATTCCTGGGCTTTCAGCGCCGACAACACCGGCTTCAAGGCGTAGTCCACCGCCAGCATGTGGGCGATGCTGCCGCCAGTCGCCATCGGCAATACGATCTTGTGGGCCAGGGCGCGTTCGGGCAGCAGGTCGAGCACGGTTTTCAGCGCGCCGGAAAACGAAGCCTTGTAGACCGGCGTGGCAATCACAAGGCCATCCGCATTCGCCACCTGTTGCAGCAGGTCGATGACCTTGGGGCTGTCGAAGCGAGCGTGCAGCAAGTCTTCAGCCGGGAAGTCCCGTATCTGGTAACTCACCACTTCCACGCCTTTGTCTTGCAACCACTGACGGGTTTTATCCAGCAACACCCCGGAGCGGGAACGCTGGCTGGGACTGCCTCCAAGTGTTACGACCAACATGCAGGATTTCCTTGAGCAGGTGTCAGCGGTTCGCTGTGTGGCGATGGCGCCAAGATGGAACAGACCTTATCAGCAGATTTATATATCTTTAAATCTTATTTTTTCATTTGTTTATTCTTTAAATGCATATACAGATTATGAATCTCCGGGCGAAAAAAAGGCCGTAAAAACGGCCTGTAAACCCCTGCTATGTGAGACTTGAAATGCAGCCCGCTCCCACATTGGGCCTGCGTTAACGATTCGGCTGAGGGGCAAGCCGCAGATACGGCTTCACCGCGCGATACCCCTTCGCAAAGCGCTTCTTGATCTCTTCCTTGTCCTTTAGCGACGGCACGATCACCACCTCATCACCGTCCTGCCAGTTGGCCGGGGTGGCGACCTTGTGGTTGTCGGTCAGCTGCAGCGAGTCCACCGGGTCGACCGACAGGGCAATCGCCTTGACGCCGCGCTGGGCATGCCGGCGCTGGAGTCCTGTTCGAAGTCGGGGGCGATGTCGCCCATTCTTAGGCTCATGGTGTGGCTCCTAGCGAGTGCTATGGAGCCCACTGTGCATGGGTTACGGATTACTTTAAAAGAATAAATACCGATCTATATAGATCATAAAAGAATATTAAAAATCTGTTCATTGGACGTCGTGACGAGCGAGGAGCAACATCGATTTCAAGGTTCGAGAAGGCCTTGAGACGTTGTACTAAAGAGGGAATTCAGGAAGGGCTTACGGGGGTGAGCCCGACTTGTGAAAAAGCAAAAAACCTCGCGCGAGCGCGAGGTTTTTTTTCAACTACTTCACTTAGTCTTACAGGAAGCTATAAGTGTAGTTGAAGATCAGACGGGTCTGATCCTGGTCCTGGATGCCTGTACCGCTACCACGATAAGCACCGTGGCGCAGCGTGGTACCGAAGCCCTTAAGCGCGCCTTGCTGAACGGTGTAGTCGATACGCATGTCGCGTTCCCACTCGGATTGATCACCGCTGCCGTTGCTGGCTTTGATGTTGTCACCATGCAGATAGGCAATCGAGGTTTTCAGACCTGGAACACCCAGCGCAGCGAAGTCATACGAGTATTGACCGAAGGTAGTGTTTTCACCCGCGCGAACGAAGGAGTTGATCATGCTGTCGGTGAACAGATAGAAGCTTGAACCACCAGCACCCTCGTTACGGCCGTTACCGTCAACGACGCTACCTTGGTTCAGCCAAACAAAACCGCCGTCATCGTTGACGCGCTGATGGCCGACCATGAAAGCACTGCCACCCAAGGCGTAGGTGAACATGGCACTCCAGGTTTTGTTATCAACCTCGCCAGTGTTCTTAGCGTAGCCACCGTTGTTGTTGAAGCGGTACCCAGCTTGACCATTCTTGCCATCGGAGCTGCTGTCGAAGTAGCGCAAATCGGTCTTGAACGATTGACCTTCGCTGATCGGGTAAACGTGCACCAGACCGAGGAACTGCTGCTTGTAGTAGTCTTCCAGATTCGAGTAGTAGTACTGCAGGGTCAGGTCTTTAGTGACCTTCCAGTCAGCGCCACCAAAACGGAACTGGTTGCTTTCCTTCGTACCGCCGTTGACAGCCAAACCGGTGCTGTTGCTCGAAGCACGGCCAGTGGCGTGCTCAAGTTGACCGGCGTTGAAGGTCACATTGTCGATTTCTTTGGAGGTGATGGTGCCGCCTTCAAAGGTTTGCGGAAGCAGACGGCCGTCGCTTGCAATCAGGATCGGCAGGTTTGGAGCCAGTGCGCCACCCAAATGCGCTTCAGTCTTGGAGAAGCGGGCCTTAACGTTGGCGCTCGCGCTGCTCCAACTGCTTACGGCAGAACCGTCGGTGTCGCTTGGAACGAAGGAGTTGCTGTTTGGGTGATGGCCACGACCGCCGTCCAGGTGGAAACCCACCAGTGCCTGTGCATCAATCCCAAACCCAACCACGCCTTGAGTGAAACCAGACTGGTAGTTGAACTTCAAGCCTGTGGCTGTTTCGCGCTGATCCGCGCCACCATCACGCTGATCGTTATCAAAATACAACGTTCGGGAACTGACGCTTGCCTTGCTGTCTTCGATAAAACCGGCAGCGCCTGCGTGCTGGGCGATGGCGCCCAAAGCTACAGCCAAAGCCAAGGTGGACTTCTTCATGTACCGCTCCTCTCGTTTCTAATTTTTGTAGTTCTTTGGTCTCGGGTCTGACGCCCTCGATCCACAGATGCGCGATTAGCACCGCATAGTGACTGACAAGTCAATCGTAACCTTGTGTGTCTACTACCTTCGTCTAATCGCAGTTGATTTGGTCCCTGCAGGGTAATGAGTCTCCATACACCCAAAAAGAATTGCTTCATTCTTTTTTATACGATTAAGGAATAAAAGTTTTCGTGGTACGAGCCAGCCTACGATGGCTGAACGTTACAAAAGCTATTCCTAAAGGGTATTTACCAGCGCACTTTTAGACCGTTTAGTCTGACTGTACGTTTTCATACGTCACTCACGATCAAAAAAGCGACGCCATGATGGCGAAACGCACATCCTCCCGTCAATTTGTTACAGTTTTTGTATCTCTAATACTTTCTTTTGATGTCAAAGCCGCTGATTTAACGGTGTGCCTGCCATCGTATCGGCTCTGATCAATACTTCTGAAGTGATAGAAATGAGAAGGGGCTTGCTCCCGATAGCGGTGAGCCAGTCAAGTACTATCGACTGACACTCCGCCATCGGGAGCAAGCCCCCCCCTCTCACACTTTGACCTGCTTGACCGCCGAAATCGGGCCTACAAGGCCTTCTCAAAAATCTTCGAATTACGCTGATAGTTGTACAGCGAAGCCCGCGCCGAGGGCAGACGGTCCACGCTGCTCGGCACAAAACCGCGCTCACGGAACCAGTGGGCGGTGCGGGTGGTGAGGACAAATAACGTCTTCAACCCTTGCGCCCGCGCTCGGGTTTCGATGCGTTCCAACAACACATCACCCCGCGCGCCGTGGCGATATTCCGGGTTCACTGCCAGGCACGCCAGCTCACCTGCATCCGAATCTGCGATCTGATACAGCGCTGCACAAGCGATGATCATGCCCTCGCGCTCCACCACGCTGAACTGCTCGATCTCACGCTCCAGCACTTCCCGCGAACGGCGCACCAGGATGCCCTGCTCTTCCAACGGGCTGATCAGGTCGAGCAAGCCGCCCACGTCTTCAATCGCCGCTTCGCGCACCAGTTCAAATTGCTCCTGGGCCACCAGCGTACCGCCGCCGTCACGGGTAAACAGCTCGGTGAGCAAAGCGCCGTCTTCGGCGTAGCTGACGATATGGCTGCGCCCTACTCCACCCCGGCAAGCTTCTGCGGCGGCGTCGAGTAATTCGGCCTGGTAGTTGCTGCCCAGGCGCTGCAGGTGGGCCGGCACTTGTTGCGGGCGCAGTTCGCGCACCAGGCGACCATTTTCATCGATCAGGCCCAAGTCGGCGCCGAACAGCAGCAGCTTGTCGGCACCCAAGTCGATGGCGGCGCGAGTAGCGACGTCTTCGCAGGCCAGGTTGAAGATCTCACCAGTGGGCGAATACCCCAGCGGCGACAACAGCACGATGGAGCGCTCGTCCAGCAGGCGATTAATACCCTTGCGGTCGACCCGGCGCACTTCGCCGGTGTGGTGATAGTCCACGCCATCCAATACGCCGATAGGGCGCGCGGTCACGAAGTTGCCGCTGGTCACGCGCAGGCGCGAGCCCTGCATCGGCGACGAGGCCATGTCCATCGACAGGCGCGCTTCAATGGCGATACGCAGGTGGCCGACCGCGTCGATCACACACTCCAGCGTCGCCGCATCGGTGATGCGCATGCCTTCGTGGTAAGTAGGGGTCAGGCCACGCGCTTCGAGGCGCACTTCGATCTGCGGGCGCGAACCGTGCACCAGCACCAGTCGCACCCCCAGGCTGTGAAGCAGCACCAGGTCGTGGACGATATTGCCGAAGTTCGGATGCTCCACACCATCGCCGGGCAGCATGACTACAAAAGTGCAGTCGCGGTGGGCGTTGATGTAAGGGGACGCGTGACGAAGCCAATTAACGTAGTCGGGCATAGAACCTGGGCCTGTAATAAAAAGCAGCCGAAAAAGGATGAATCGTGAAAGCGCACAGCGGGCTGATGGTTATCGTCGGAACAGGCTTGGCGACACGCTCACTCTCCTTATGTACGAATGGGCAGAGGTTAATTTATGCAGGCTTCAGGCAGTAATGTTCGATCAGTTCCCGCAATAGACGCACTGTAGGCGTCAAGCGTGACATTTCGAGGTACTCGCCCGGCTGATGGGCGCAAGCGATGTCGCCAGGGCCAAGTACCAGGGTTTCACAACCAAGGCGCTGAAGATAAGGCGCTTCGGTGCCGAACGCCACTGCTTCAGCACGATGACCGGTCAATCGTTGCGCAACCCGCACCAGCTCGGCGTCTTCGGCTTGCTCAAACGGCGGCACTTCGGGGAACAACGGCGCGTAGTCGATCTTGACCTTGTGCCGCTCGGCCAAGGGTTCAAGCTTGTGCCGGATAGCCGCGCGCAACACCTGCGGGTCCATGCCCGGCAAGGGCCGCAGGTCGAACTCCAGGGAACACTGGCCGCAGATGCGGTTAGGGTTGTCCCCGCCATGGATGCAGCCAAAATTCAGGGTCGGCTGTGGCACGCTGAATTGCGGATTGCGGTACTCACGTTGCCAGGCCAGGCGCAGCCCGCGCAGTTCGCCCATGGCGTCATGCATGGCTTCGAGGGCGCTGTGGCCCAGGCTTGGGTCCGACGAATGGCCACTCTGGCCGAGAATGTCGATGCGCTCCATCATCACGCCTTTGTGCAGGCGGATCGGCTTGAGCCCGGTCGGTTCACCGATCACCGCCGCGCGGCCCAACGGGCGCCCTGCCTCGGCCAGCGCGCGGGCGCCGGACATGGAACTTTCTTCATCGCAGGTGGCGAGAATCAGCAGCGGTTGCTTGAACGGTTGATCCAGTAGCGGCAGCACCGCCTCAATCGCCAGAGCAAAAAAGCCCTTCATGTCACAACTGCCCAGTCCTACCCAGCGGCCGTCGACTTCCGTCAGTTTGAGCGGATCAGTCTTCCACAGCGCGGCGTCATAAGGAACGGTATCGCTATGGCCGGCCAACACCAGGCCACCGGGGCCGCTGCCGAAACTGGCGAGCAGGTTGAATTTGCCAGGGCTGACCTGCTGGATGTCAATGGCGAAACCCAAATCGCCCAGCCAGGTGGCAAGCAGGTCGATCACCGGGCGGTTGGTCTGGTCGAGAGACGCTTGGGTGCAACTGACCGACGGCGCGGCAACCAATGCGGCGAATTGCTCTTTCATGGACGGTAATGGCATTCGCGGTCTCCCAACTTCCCGGATGAGTCCCACTATAAAGGCATCTGCACGACACAATAAACCGTTGCGGCACGTTGCCGGGCTCAGTCCTGTACACTGCACGACCTTGGCAGCCACTCTTTTTCCCGGCTGCGCTCCCGATCCTGGATTTTCCGGCCATGCAGAAAGAAACCGAAATCAAGCTCCGCGTCAGCCGCGAAACACTCGCCGCGCTGCGTGAGCACCCGCTACTGAAAAAACGCAACAAAAGTGGCTGGGAACGCCGTGAGTTGATGAACCAGTATTTCGACACCCCCGAACGCGACCTGGCTCAGGCCAAAGTCGCCCTGCGCCTGCGCAAGGACGGTGACGACATCATCCAGACCCTCAAGACCCGCGGTCAGAGCGTCGCCGGCTTGTCGGAACGTAACGAATACAACTGGGACCTGCCCAAAGCCAAGCTCGACGTGAAGAAACTCGACGGCGAATGCTGGCCCGAGCAACTGGCCGAGCTGGACAAAAAGACCCTCAAGCCGATCTTCACCACCGACTTCGTGCGTGAACGCGCCGAAATCGCCTGGGGCCGTGGCAAAGCCAAGGTGGTGATCGAAGCCGCTTTGGACCTGGGACACGTGGTGGTTGGGAAGCAGAAAGAAGAAATCTGCGAGCTGGAACTGGAACTGCGCGAAGGCGAACCGGCTGCCCTGCTGGAACTCGCCGCCGAGCTAGCCGCGACCCTGGCGCTGATGCCTTGCGACATCAGCAAGGCCGAGCGTGGCTACCGCTTGTATGACGCCAGCAGCTACTCGTTGAGCCTGCCAGCGCCGCAGATCCACGCCGAAATGCCGCTGGACGATGCCTTCGCTGCGATCATGTGGCACCTGCTCGGCAGCAGCCAACGCCTGGCCGAGCAATACCGTTTCAATGGCCACTGGCGCCTGTTGCAAGACTGGGTCGACACCCTCGGCGAACTGCGCGCCCTGATCGGCAGCCTCGGCCAGGCCGCGCCGCGTCAATCCACCAGCGAACTGCGCAGCGCACTCGATGCCCTGCTGGAAGACTGGCGCCCACTGGTACAAGCCGGTGACGACGATGAAGACATCCGCAAAGCAGCGCCTGAGCAGTTCGTCGAAGAGTTGGAAGACGTGCGCTGGGGCCAGTTCTCACTGAGCGCCTCGCGCTGGCTGCTGGCTCGCACCTGGACCGCCGACCGCAATGTGCGTGGCAACCGCCAGGGCGCTGCGCAAATCACCAACTGGCTGCCACGCCTGCTGGCCGACGATGCAGTCGCCCTGCAATTGCCGCGCTACCAGCAGCAACCGGAAGACCTGGCTGAGCAACTGCCGCGTATCGAACGCATCCAGGCCTGGCTGCACCATGCGCGTAACGTGGTCGACATTCTGGAACTGGACCGCCTGTATGGCGAGCTGAACAAGTTGGCGCAACTGGCCAACCAGCCGATCACCGATGAGTCGCTGGATGCGCGGATGCATCAGGCGATTGCGGTGTATCAGAACCGTGCCTGGAAGACTTTGCTGCGTCTGTAATTTAAAGGACGCCTCGGTCAAAGTGTGGGAGCGGGCTGGCTCGCGAAAGCGGTGGATCAGAAACACATTCGGTGACTGACACGCTGCTTTCGCGAGCAAGCCCGTTCCCACAAGGTCAGCGCAATACTGGCAGGCTGGTCGTGGACTTGATCTCGGATAGCGCCACAATCGAATTGACCTCCTGAATCCCCGGCACCATCGACAGCTTCTCGAAGAAAAACCGCTCATACGCTTCAATGTCCGAAGTGACAATTCGCAACAGAAAATCCACCGCCCCCATCAGCACATAACATTCCAGCACTTGCGGAAAGCCGCGAATCGCTTCGGTGAACTCAGTGAAGTTGGAACGGCCGTGGGCGTTGAGTTTGACCTCGGCGAATATCTGCGTGTTGAGACCGATCTTCTTGCGATCGAGCAAGGTGACCTGGCCGCGGATCACCCCCTCTTCCTTGAGCCGCTGGATGCGCCGCCAGCACGGCGACTGGGACAGGCCCACCTGCTCGGCAATTTGCGCACTGGAGAGCGAGGCGTCTTCTTGCAGCAGGGCCAGGATACGGCGGTCATAGGCGTCCAGCTCGCTGTGCATAGAAATACCTTATAAGGTGCTTATCTTGAATTGATTGATTCGATTATTCGCAAAACAGGCGCATCTTAGATAAAAAATCTCCCAGGGCAAATGTAAAAATTTCTCCAGTCAAATCCGGAGATTTCCCATGCACGCCGTCGAAACCACTCACCCTGTCACTCGCACCGATGCGTGGTCCACCAACAACGCCCATTGCCAGGCGCATTACCAGATCGTCGCCGAGGCGGAGCCGGATGCGCTGTGCCGAGTGCTCAACTATTTCGCGATGCAGTTTTTGACACCGCGATACGTCACAGTGAATAGGGAGGATGACGTGCTGAACATCGGCATCGTGATGGACGGCCTGAGCTGGCACCGCGCCCAGGTGATCGGTGAAAAGATTCGAAACCTGATCAACGTGTGCGAGTTGGATGTGTGGTCGGCAGACTCTACGGGGCTTCAAACGATGGTGGCGGGCGCTCGGTAAAAAGCTGCAATACACCCTGGGAGGCAAATATTCAGGGGCTGGCTAGCCTGGGATTTACGCCCACTGCCCCCAGGAAAATCTTCATGCCCGTTGACCAACGTTTGGAGTTGCATCAGCTGTTGCCGGCTTTGGTCGACGGAAAACTGATCACACCCGAGGTTGCGCAACGCTTGTCGGCGCTACCGGCCAGTAACACCCAGCATCCCTTGGAAAGCATCGCAGCCCTTGGCCCCAACCTGGAAACCCTGACCGAATGGCTTGCCCAGCATGCAGGGCAACCTTACTTGCGTATCGACCCGCTGAAGATCGACGTGGGGACGGTCGTGCCGCTGATGTCCCACGCCTTCGCTCAACGCCACGCCATACTGGCGGTGGCGGTGGACGCACAGACCGTCACCGTCGCCAGCGCCCAGCCCCACGTCATCAGTTGGGAAGCTGGGCTCGCCCAGGTGCTCAAGCGCTCGATCAAGCGAGTGGTCGCCAACCCCCAGGACATCGCCCGCTGTATCGGCGAGTTTTACCGACTGGCGAAGTCCGTCAGCGGCGCCGATCAAAAGGTCGCGGCGCCTGGCCATGTGGACCTGCTCAACCTTGGCGCCAGCGACCAGGAGCCTGATGCCAACGACGCGCATATCGTCAATATCGTCGACTGGCTGCTGCAGTACGCCTTTGCCCAGCGCGCCAGTGATATCCATATTGAACCGTGCCGTGAACAGGGCCGTGTGCGCTTTCGCATCGATGGGCTGCTGCATGACGTCTATCAGTTTCCGTCCCAGGTCACGATGGCCGTGGTCAGCCGCCTGAAGAGCCTGGGCCGCATGAACGTGGCGGAAAAACGCAGGCCACAGGATGGCCGGGTCAAAACCAAAAGCCCGGCGGGGGCGGAAGTCGAGCTGCGTCTTTCCACCCTGCCGACAGTATTTGGCGAGAAACTGGTGATGCGGATTTTCGACCCTCAGGTGCTGCTCAAGGGCTTTGACCAGTTAGGCCTGTCCAGTGAGGACCAACAACGCTGGCTCGCCATGACTGGCCAGGCCAACGGCATCATCCTGGTCACCGGCCCTACGGGTTCGGGCAAGACCAGCACCCTGTACACCACGCTCAGGCAACTGGCGACCCGGGAGGTTAACCTGTGCACCGTGGAAGACCCGATCGAGATGGTCGAACCCGCGTTCAACCAGATGCAGGTGCAACACAACATCGACCTGACCTTTGCCAGCGCCATCCGCGCCCTGCTGCGCCAGGACCCGGACATCATCATGATCGGTGAAATCCGCGACCAGGAAACCGCTGAAATGGCGATCCAGGCCGCGCTGACCGGGCATTTGGTGCTATCCACACTGCATACCAACGATGCACCCAGCGCTATCAGCCGCTTGCAGGAGCTAGGCATTGCTCACTATTTGATCAAGGCCACCTTGCTCGGCGTAATGGCGCAGCGGTTGGTGCGGGTTTTGTGCCCTCACTGCAAACGTGCGCTGGGTGAGGTTCATGAGGCCGTCGGGTGCGTTGAATGCCGAAACAGTGGTTTTCGGGGGCGAGCCGGCGTTTACGAAATCATGGTATTGAACGAAGAACTCAAGGCGCTGATCACGCCCGGCGCCGACGTGCAGGGCCTGCGCCAGGCAGCGGTTGCACAAGGCATGTGCAGCCTGCGCAGCGCTGGTATGCAAAAAGTCGAAGCGGGGCTGACCACCATGGCGGAAGTATTGCGGGTGACCCCTGGGGATTCGGTAACAAATCCTTTGTTTGTTACGCGGTGAAACCGTTCTTATCGGTGACAACACCGTTACAATCGGCCGAACGTCGTTTCACTGACACCATCAGATAGGGAATCGCTATGCAGATCGGAACCGTACTGCTTCTTTTTGTGGGCTTGGCCATCGCCATCCTGCTCATGGGCTTCAAGGTCGTACCCCAAGGGTACCAGTGGACGGTCGAGCGTTTTGGCCGCTACACCAACACCCTCAAACCTGGCCTGAACATCATCATCCCGGTCATGGACCGCATTGGTCGCAAGATCAACGTGATGGAAAGCGTGCTGGACATCCCGCCCCAGGAAGTGATCACAGCCGACAACGCCGCCGTGCAGATCGACGCCGTGTGCTTCTTCCAGGTGGTCAACACCGCCCAGGCGGCTTATGAGGTCAATAACCTCGAACACGCCATCCGCAACCTGCTGCAAACCAATATCCGTACTGTGCTCGGCTCCATGGAGCTGGACGCCATGCTCAGCCAGCGTGACGGTATCAACGAAAAACTGTTGCGCACCGTTGATGAAGCTACCGCGCCATGGGGCATCAAGATCACCCGTATCGAGATCAAGGACATCAGCCCACCCGCCGACCTGATGGCAGCAATGTCGGGCCAGATGAAAGCCGAGCGGATCAAGCGTGCGCAGATCCTGGAGGCCGAAGGCCTGCGGGCGTCGGCGATCCTGACAGCAGAAGGCAAGAAGCAGGCACAAATTCTTGAGGCCGAAGGTGGGCGCCAAGCTGCGTTCCTGGAGTCTGAAGCCCGTGAGCGTCAGGCTGAAGCTGAGGCTCGTGCGACTCAAGTCGTTTCCGAGGCGATCGCCACCGGTAACGTTCAAGCCATCAACTACTTCGTCGCGCAAAAATACATCGACGCCCTGGGCAAGCTGGCGTCGGCCAACAACAGCAAGGTCATCCTGATGCCGCTGGAAGCCAGCCAGGTGATCGGTGCGGTCGGCGGTATCGGCGAGATCGTCAAGGCAACGTTCGACAACAAGAAAGGCTGAGGCCAGCACAATGTGGGATTTCCTGCAGCATTTGTCGTTTTGGGATTGGCTGGCACTGGGTACGGTGCTGTTGATCCTTGAAGTATTTGGCGCCGGTGGGTATCTGTTGTGGATGGGTATCGCAGCGGCTGCCGTGGGCGTGATCAAATTCCTGGTGCCGCCCCTGGGGCTGGAGTGGCAGTTGCTACTGTTTGCCGTGTTGTCGATCCTGACCGCGGTGTATTGGTGGAAGCGTCAGCGCAGCAGCGCCAAGGCGAGTGACCAGCCCGGGCTGAACGAACGCGGCTCGGCGCTTATCGGCCGCACGTTTATCGTGCATCAGGCGATCGTGGACGGCCGGGGCAAAGTGAAGGTCGGCGATGGCGTGTGGATGGTGACCGGCCCGGACAGCCCTATAGGCGCCCAAGTCCGGGTGGTCAGCCAGGAGGGCGTGGTGTTAAAGGTTGAAACTGTTTAGTCAGTGATGGAACTCGGCTGGGCTATCTACAATCATAATTCACAGATAACCCACCGGAGTCACCCATCATGCGTCTCAAATATGCTGTCGCAACCCTTGCTGTGCTTTCCTTCCCTGTCGGTTCAGCCATGGCCGACAGTTTCTGGCGCAATATCATCTCGTCGGGCGCCACTACCGGCTCGACGTACCTGACGTTCAAGGACCACAAGCTGGTGGTTGCCGCGCAAGACGACGCCGGCAGCTTTGTTGCCAGCGACGGCGGCATCCGTGGTCCATACCTGGAAGCCGCAATGCAGAAAGTCCGCGCCGATAACCCTGGCCTGCAGGCCACGGATATGGAACTGGCCAACGCCATCCTCGCGAAAAACGCCGTTACCGAGTGATTTCATCGCTCTGAAAAATGCCGCTGCTGAAGCGGCATTTTATTGCCCGCGTTTTAACCCGCAGTATGACAATTCATTCACGGACGACAGGCTATATTCAGTCAGCCCGTGCAACCATGCCGGTACTGATACCTCGCCTACTCATCGCCAATCTGAAACGGATGCCTTCGTCGTCATGAGCCAACAGCCCTTCCTGCCGTTTTCCAAACCTACCATTGACGAAGCCACCATCTCGGCGGTTGGCGATGTATTGCGCTCGGGCTGGATCACCAGCGGGCCGAAAGTGCAGGCATTTGAGGCTCAGTTATCTGAATACTTTGGCGGCCGCCCGGTGCGTACCTTCAACTCGGGCACCTGCACCATGGAGATTGCCTTGCGCATTGCCGGTATCGGGCCGGGCGATGAAGTCATCACCACGCCGATCTCCTGGGTTGCCACAGCCAACGTGATCCTGGAAGTCGGCGCTAAGCCAGTGTTTGCCGATATTGACCCGATTACCCGCAATATCGACCTGGCCCAGGTGGAGGCTGCGATTACCCCGCGCACCAAGGCTATCATCCCGGTGTACCTCGCTGGCCTACCCCCGGACATGCCGATGCTGTATGCACTGGCCAACAAGTACAACCTGCGTATCGTCGAGGATGCTGCCCAGGCGCTGGGTTCAAGCTGGGATGGCGAGCGTATCGGCGCCACCGGGGATTTTGTGTCGTTCAGCTTCCAGGCCAACAAGAACATCACCTCTTCCGAAGGCGGCTGCCTTGTGTTGAACAATGCCGAAGAAGCGCGGCTGGCAGAAAAATACCGCCTGCAAGGCGTTACCCGCACTGGCTTCGACGGCCTGGATGTGGATGTGCTGGGTGGCAAGTTCAACATGACCGACATCGCCGCAGCCATCGGCTTGGGGCAATTTGCCCATATCGAAAAGATCACCGCTCACCGCCAGAACCTGGCGCGGCACTACTTCAAATGCTTTGGCGATGACTTTGAAGCGCAATACGGCGCGCAACTGCCGCCGGCTGATTTCGAAAACAGCAACTGGCACCTGTTCCAACTGGTGCTGCCGGAGCGTCAGGACGGTCTGCCGGCACGCGCCACATTCATGGAGCAGATGCAGGCCCGCGGCGTCGGCATTGGCTATCACTACCCGCCGATCCATCTGCTAAGCCTTTATCGGGCGCAGGGGTTCAAGGAAGGCATGTTTCCGGTGGCGGAAAAGGTAGGGCGTTTGATCGTGTCATTGCCGATGTTTACGGCGATGACAGAGGCGGATGTGGAGCGGTCGGTGGCAGCCGTGAAGGCCGTCTTGAAAGCGAGCTGAAAAATCTGGCTCACCACAACCAAATGTGGGAGCTGGCTTGCCTGCGATGCCGGCACCTCGGTGTATCAGTGATACCCAGGTGATGCAATCGCAGGCAAGCCAGCTCCCACACTGATTTGCATTGTTGTAACTCTTTGCGTTTACTCGCCGATGGCGGCTTTGTAACCGGCCGCATCCAGCAGTTTTTCCAGATCAGTCGGGTTGCTTGGCTTGAGCTTGAAGATCCACGCGCCGTACGGGTCGGAGTTCAGCAGTTCAGGGCTACCGCTCAGCTCCTCATTGACTGCAATCACTTCGCCTGCAACCGGGGCGTAGATATCCGAAGCAGCCTTCACCGACTCAACCACCCCCGCCTGGCCTTCGGCTTCAAACGTAGCGCCAACTTCAGCCAGTTCAACAAACACCACATCACCCAACGCTTCCTGGGCATGGTCGGAGATCCCGACGGTCACGGTGCCGTCAGCTTCCAGGCGTGCCCATTCGTGGCTTTCGGCAAAACGCAGGTCGGCAGGGATATCGCTCATAGTCTGTGTCCTCAAGAAGTAATGTCAGCGGCCTTCGGCCTGCCGGGAATAGGTTAGATCAAGGTCTTGCCATGGCGCACGAAGGTCGGTTTGACCACTCGAACCGGGTACCACTTGCCGCGGATTTCCACTTCGGCCCGATCGGCGGTGGCCGTCGGTACACGCGCCAGGGCAATGGATTTGCTCAGCGTAGGAGAGAAACTACCACTGGTGATCTCCCCTTCGCCAATATTGGCGATACGAACCACCTGGTGAGCACGCAGAACCCCGCGTTCCTCCAGTACCAGCCCGACCAGTTTGAACTGCACACCCGCCGCTTTTTCCGCTTCCAGCGCGGTGCGACCAATGAAATTTCGCTCGGCAGGTTTCCAGGCAATACTCCAGGCCATGTTCGATGCCAGGGGCGAAACGTCCTGGTGGATGTCCTGACCATACAGGTTCATGCCAGCCTCCAGGCGAAGGGTATCCCGGGCGCCGAGACCGATGGGTGAAATCCCCGCGCCCACCAGGTCGTTGAAAAAGCCTGGCGCCTGATCAGCAGGCAGGACAATCTCCAGGCCATCTTCGCCGGTGTAGCCCGTGCGCGCGATAAACCAATCGCCATCGGCGTGGCCTTCGAAGGGCTTGAGCTGGTGAATCAGCATGCTGCGAGACTGGGTGACCAGCTCGGCAATCTTCTGCCGGGCATGGGGGCCTTGGATGGCGAGCATGGCCAACTCAGGGCGCTCATGCAGCTGCACCTGGTAATTGCCCAGTTGCGCGTGCATCCACGCCATGTCCTGATCGCGGGTGGCTGCGTTGACCACCAGCCGATAAGCGTCCTCGGTGCGGTAGACAATCATATCGTCCACCACGCCGCCCTTTTCGTTGAGCATGGCGCTGTACAACGCACGGCCGCAGCCATGCAGACGTTCGACATCATTGGCCAGCAAATACTGCAGCCATTCCTTGGCCTGGGGGCCGCTGACATCGATCACGGTCATATGAGATACATCGAACACCCCGCAGTCGCGTCGCACCTGGTGGTGTTCTTCAACTTGAGAGCCGTAGTGCAGAGGCATATCCCAACCGCCAAAATCGACCATTTTCGCGCCGAGGGCGAGATGCAGGTCGTACAGAGGCGTACGCTGTCCCATGGGTTTCTCCTTCCGGGCGTGGCGAAGGTGCGCAGCGTTGCCGTTCGTGCCAAACACCTTGAATTACAAGGCCCGCAGCCACGCCCAGCGACTCGACCCGAAAGACGGGCCGCACCGAATGCCGCGCATTGTAGCTGCAAGCTGTAGGACTGGCACCTAACCGATTTGCCGGGCAGAGCGTCGGATCAGCCCGATTACCGGTAACAGGCCCACCAGCACCAGGGTCAACGCCGGCAAAGAGGCCCGTGCCCACTCGCCTTCGCTGGTCATTTCGAAAATCCGAACCGCCAGGGTGTCCCAGCCGAACGGGCGCATCAGCAAGGTGGCGGGCATTTCCTTGAGCACGTCGACAAACACCAGCAGCGCTGCACTCAAGGTACCCGGCAGCAACAACGGCAGATACACTTTGCAAAACAGTCGCGGGCCACTGACGCCCAGACTGCGTGCTGCTTCCGGCAAAGACGGGCGGATGCGCGCCAGGCTGTTTTCCAGCGGCCCATAGGCCACCGCCAGGAAACGCACCAAGTAAGCCAGCACCAATGCCGACAGGCTGCCCAGCAGCAACGGCTTGCCCGCACCACCGAGCCAACCAGACAGCGGCACCACCAGCTCACGATCCAGATAACTGAACGCCAACATGAGCGATACCGCCAGCACCGAGCCCGGCAAAGCATAGCCAACATTGGCCAGGCTGATGCCGGAGCGGATCGCCCGGGTCGGCGCCAGGCGGTTGGCAAATGCCAGCACCAACGCCACGCTTACGGTGATCAACGCTGCGATGCCGCCCAAGTAGAGCGTGTGGACGATCAGGCCCGAATAGCGCTCATCCAAGTCGAAGCGGCCGCGCTGCCAGAACCAGACGACCAGTTGCAGCATCGGGATGACAAACGCACAGGCGAACACCAGCCCGCACCAGCCGCTGGCCGCTGCTGCCTTGAGCCCACGCAAGTGATACAGCGCCTTGCCCCGCGGCCGCTCATTACTCGGCCGGCTGGCACCGCGTGCGCGACGTTCACCGTACAGCACCAACATCACCACCAGCAGCAACAGGCTGGCCAACTGTGCCGCGCTGGAAAGGCTGAAGAAGCCATACCAGGTCTTGTAGATGGCGGTGGTGAATGTATCGAAGTTGAACACCGAGACCGCACCGAAATCCGCAAGCGTCTCCATCAATGCCAACGCCACCCCGGCACCAATCGCCGGCCGCGCCATGGGCAGGGCCACGTGCCAGAACGCTCGCCATGGCGATTGCCCCAGCACCCGCGCCGCTTCCATGAGGCCTTTGCCCTGGGCCAGGAACGCCGTGCGCGCCAGCAAATACACATACGGGTAAAAGACCAGCACCAGCACGATGATCACACCACTGGTCGAGCGCACGCGCGGCAGGCGCAGGCCGCTGCCGAACCATTCGCGCAGCAGGGTTTGCACCGGGCCGGCAAAATCCAGCAGGCCCACAAACACGAAAGCCAGCACGTACGCGGGAATGGCGAAGGGCAACATCAGCGCCCAATCGAGCCAGCGCCGTCCGGGGAATTCGCAGAGGCTGGTCAACCAGGCCAGACTGACGCCCAACAAGGTCACACCGACACCGACGCCCAACACCAGGGTGAGGGTGTTGCCCAGCAGGCGCGGCATCTGGGTTTCCCAGAGGTGGGACCAGATCTGCGCATCGATGTTCTGCCAGGACAGCAACATCACGCTCAGCGGCAGCAGCACCAGGGCAGCGACGGTGAAGACTGGCAGGTACCAACGGCGTTGGGCGGGGTGGGCCAATGAGAAACTCTCAGAATATTAAAGACTTTCAAGGCGCCGCTAACCAATGTGGGAGCGGGCTTGCTCGCGAATGCAGTGTATCAGTCACACATGCATCGACTGACACGACGCTTTCGCGAGCAAGCCCGCTCCCACATTTCGATCTACGGCGTTTTACAAATTTAGTTCCAGCCAGCCCTATCCATCAACCGAATCGCCTCAGCCTGACGCTTGCCCGCCACTTCCACCGGCAAGGTGTCCGCCACGAATTTACCCCAGGATGCCACTTCGGCCGACGGCGCTACCGCCGGGTTCGCCGGGAACTCCTGGTTCACGTCGGCAAAGATCTTCTGCGCCTCAGGCGTGGTCATCCACTCCACCAGCGCCTTCGCGGCTTCCGGGTGCGGCGCGTGCTTGGTCAGGCCAATACCCGACAGGTTCACATGCACGCCACGGTCGCCCTGGTTCGGCCAGAACAGCTTTACCGCCAGGTCCGGCTTCTGCTTGTGCAGGCGGCCGTAGTAGTAGGTGTTGACGATCCCTACGTCGCACTGCCCGGCGTTGATGGCTTCGAGCACCGCGATGTCATCGGAGAATACGTCGGTGGACAGGTTGTTGACCCACCCCTTGACGATTTCTTCGGTCTTGGCCGCGCCATGGGTTTCGATAAGGGTGGCAGTCAGCGACTGGTTGTAGACCTTTTTCGCCGTACGCAGGCACAGACGGCCTTCCCACTGTTTGTCGGCCAGGGCTTCGTAAGTGGTGAGGTCACCCGGTTTTACCCGGTCGGTGGAATAGGCGACGGTCCGCGCGCGCAAGCTCAAGCCAGTCCAGGCGTGGGCCGACGAGCGATACTGCAGCGGAATATTCTTGTCGATCACCGTTGAGGTGAACGGTTGCAGGATGCCCATCTGCTCGGCCTGCCAGAGGTTGCCGGCATCCACGGTGAGCAGCAGGTCGGCGGTGGCATTCTCGCCCTCGGCCTTGATGCGCTGCATCAGCGGGGCTTCCTTGTCGGTGATGAACTTCACCTGCACGCCGGTCTTCTGGGTGTAGGCGTCGAACACTGGCTTGATCAGTTCGTCGATGCGCGAGGAGTAGACCACCACTTCGTCGGCGGCCTGCACGGTGGTGCTGCCGATCAGGGTGAGTGCCAGGGCAGTCAGGAGGCGCTTGGTTGCCAGCATGGGGGCGGTCTCTCATTTGCGAAAAGAGGGCAAATGATAAGGACTCACATTTGGTGGTGCTTGCCGCAGGCGTTACCAGATGTTGCATAGCCAGCTTTTTGCGGTGGAGTTGATGGCCTCTTCGCGGGCAAGTCCGATCCCACAGGGGACCGGGCTTCGATGTCAGGGTTTTGCCAGGTCAGGAAGATCGCCGGTCAGGCCCAGCGCCTGGCGCACAAACACGGCCTTGGCTTCGGGCATCTGGTCGACCAGTTTCAACCCGGCATTACGCAACCAGCGCAGCGGTAGTTGGTCAGCCTGGAACAGCCGCTCGAAGCCTTCCATCGCCGCCATCAACGCTAGGTTATGCGGCATGCGTCGGCGTTCGTAGCGGCTCAGCACCTTCAGATCCGACAGGCGCTCACCGCGCTCGGTCGCCGACAGCAGCACTTCGGCCAGTGTCGCTGCGTCAAGAAAGCCCAGGTTCACGCCCTGCCCCGCCAATGGATGGATGACGTGGGCCGCGTCGCCGATCAACGCCAGACCTTCGGCCACGTAGCGTTTGGCGTGACGCTGGCGCAACGGCACACAAACGCGCGGGTCGGCGCTCAGCACCACACCCAGCCGGCCTTCAAAAGCCCGCTCCAGTTCACGGCAGAAGCTTTGATCATCCAGCGCCATCAGGCGTTCAGACTCAGCGGGCGTGGTCGACCAGACAATCGAGCACCAATCCTCCTGCCCATCCCGCACAAGCGGCAGGAACGCCAGCGGGCCGGTATCGGTAAAGCGTTGCCACGCCGTGCGCTGGTGCGGCTCGCGGCTACGCACGCTGGTGACGATGGCGTTATGCAGGTAATCCCATTCACGGGTCGCCGTGCCGGTCAGGCGGCGCACGGCGGAGTTGGCGCCATCGGCGGCAACCACCAACGGCGCACGCAACTTGCGCCCATCGGCCAGGGTCAGCAACCAGTCATCGCCGGAGCGGCGCATCTGCTCCAGACGCGCGTTGGCCAACAGGCCCAGGTCGCAGTCGTGCAGACGGTCGAGCAAGGCATCCTGAACCACGCGGTTCTCGACAATATGCCCCAGCAACTCGGCATGCACGCTGGCCGCCGAGAAGTGGATCTGCCCGGTGCCGCTGCCGTCCCACACTTGCATCTCGCCATAAGGGCTGACACGGCGCGACACGATGCCTTCCCACACCCCCAGGCGCTCGAGGATGCGCTGGCTGGCGGCCGACAAGGCGCTCACGCGGGGCTCGAATGCGGCCTCGCGGTCGAAAGGCTTGACGCTCAGCGGGCTGCCGTCGAGCAGCAGCACCTGCAGGCCACTGCCTTGCAACGCCAGCGCCAGGGCGCTTCCGACCATTCCGGCCCCGACAATCAGCACATCTGCGCGCATGTCCATGCTTTAAGCCTGTCTCGCTGGCGGCTTGCGCCGCACGTAAAGGGTTTTGTCGACCCGCGCCACCAGGGTGCCGGAGCCGTCATGTATCTCGACCTTGAGGTGGGGCAAGTACTTCTCGCCACCTTCGGTGTGTCGACGCACCTCATCAAGCAAGGCGTCGTCGATGGAAAACTCGGCGTACACCGGGCCTTTGCCCGGCGAGATGAAATCGATGCTCGCGGCCTTGTCCCACACTATGTAGCCGCGCCCCAGGTTCTCCATCAGCATCAGCATGTAGAACGGATCCACCATCGAATACAGGCTGCCACCGAATTGCGTGCCGACATAGTTGCGGTTGTACCAGCCCAGGCCCATGCTCACTTTGACCTGACGGAAATCGGCGCTCATATACCGGACGCGGACCCCCGCCCCCAAGTAAGGCGGATACAGGGTCATGATCCAACGCAACAACCGCGCCTTGCCCAGGCGCTCGATCAACCACTTACGCATCGGGACGCGTGCCCAGGCCCATGGCCTGACGGGCGAACCAGCGCTTGGCCGGCGGTAACAGGTCCAGACCCAGCAGGCCCATGTTGCGGCCCAGCGCGACCAGCGGTTGGGCGCTGCCAAACAGGCGCGTGACTTGGTCGGAGAAGCCCACGGTAAGTTTCTGGTCGAGGCGCTGACGCTCGCGATAGCCCTGCAAGGTTGCCAGGTCGCCCGGTACTTGCGGCCCGGCCAGCAAGGCCTCAGCCAAGGCATTCGCATCGCGCAGGGACAAGTTGAAGCCCTGCCCGGCAATCGGGTGCAGGCTGTGGGCGGCATTGCCAAGGATTGCCAAGTGCGAACGCACTTGTTCCTCAGCCTCAACCAACGTCAGCGGGTACAGATGACGTGCGCCGACTTGCTTCAGGGTGCCCAGGCGGTAGCCGAACACGTCCTGCAATTCACTCAAGAAGCTACGTTCATCAAGGCTGGCCAGGCGCTGGGCATCCAAACCGATGCGCGTCCACACCAGCGCGCAACGGTTGTCCGGCAGCGGCAGCAAGGCCATCGGGCCTTCATCGGTGAAGCGCTCGAATGCTTCGCCGTTGTGGGCTTCGCTAGGCGTGATGTTGGCGATCAGCGCGCTCTGGTTATACGGGCGGGTTTTAACGCCGATGCCCAGTTGCTCGCGCAAGCCGGAACGGCCGCCGTCGGCCAGCACCGCGAGGTCGCATTCCAGCACGGTTTCATCGTTGAGGGTAAGGCGGTAGCCATCGGACAGCGGCTCCATGCGCGTGACTTCCGCCGGACAGCGCCAACTGACCACGTCTTTATCCAGGCCCTGCCACAGGCACTGGCCCAGCCAGGCGTTTTCCACCACATAACCAAGGGCGGGCACGCCCTCTTCCATGGCCGACAGACGCGCCGTGGAGAAGCGCCCACGGTCGGACACATGGATCTGCTTGATCGGCTCGGCGCGACGGGAAATGTCCTGCCACAGGCCCAAACGCTGATAGATCTGCCGGGCGCCGAAGGACAGCGCCGAAGAGCGCGCGTCGTAGCTCGGCTGGTAGCTGTCGCCCGGCGCGAACGGTTCGATCAGCACGATCTTCCAGCCGCGCGCCTTGGCCCCCGCCTGCAACGCCAACGCCAGGCTGGCACCGACCAGGCCACCGCCGATGATCGCCAGGTTGACCCGGCTCATCGCGCAGCCGCCATCAGCGCTTCGATATCGGCGACGGTCTTGGGCACGCCGCCGGTCAGGATTTCACAGCCTTGCTTGGTTACCACCACGTCGTCCTCAATGCGTACGCCAATGCCACGCCATTTCTTTGCCACATTCTGATTGTCCGGTGAGATGTAGATCCCCGGCTCAACGGTCAACGCCATACCGACTTCCAGCACACGCCACTCACCGCCCACTTTGTACTCGCCCACATCATGCACATCCATACCCAGCCAGTGGCCGGCGCGGTGCATGTAGAACGCTTTATAGGCTTCGCTGGCGATCAGCTCGTCGACGTCACCCTGCAACAACCCAAGCTTCACCAGCCCGGCGGTTATGACGTGCACTGTGGCCTCGTGGGCCTGGTTCCAATGCTTGTTGGGGGCGATCTGGGCAAAGGCAGCTTCCTGGGAGGCCAGCACAATTTCGTAGATCGCCTTCTGCTCGGGCGAAAACTTGCCGTTGACCGGCCAGGTGCGGGTGATGTCGCTGGCGTAGCAGTCGATCTCGCAACCGGCGTCGATCAGCACCAGGTCGCCGTCCTTGAGCAACGCGTCATTCTGCTGGTAATGCAGGATGCAGCTGTTGCGCCCGGCGGCGACGATGGAACCATAAGCCGGCATTTTCGCGCCGCCCTTGCGGAATTCGTAGTCCAGCTCGGCTTCCAGGCTGAACTCGTGCAAACCAGCCCTGCTGGCCTGCATCGCCCGCACATGGGCGGCGCAGGAGATGCGTGCGGCCTCGCGCATCACCTTCACTTCTGCCGCCGATTTATACAGACGCATGTCGTGAAGCAGATGATCCAGGGCAACGAATTCGTTCGGTGGCTGGGCGCCGAGGTGCGCTTTAGAGCGGATCACGTTGATCCACTCCATCAGGTGCCGGTCGAATTCGGCGTTGCTGCCCATGGCCGAATACACCCGGTCGCGGCCTTCGATCAGGCCGGGCAGGATGTCGTCGATATCGGTGATGGGGAAGGCATCGTCGGCGCCAAAGTCGCGAATTGCGCCTTCGGTGCCGGCGCGCAGGCCGTCCCACAGTTCGCGTTCGGCATTGCGTTCGCGGCAGAACAGCACGTACTCGCCATGCTGGCGGCCGGGCATCAGCACGATCACCGCTTGCGGCTCGGGGAAACCGCTCAGGTACTGAAAATCGCTGTCCTGGCGGTACACGTGTTCGACATCACGGTTGCGGATCGCTACGGCGGCGGCCGGCAGGATCGCGATGCTGTTGGGTTCCATCTGCGCCATGAGCGCCTTGCGGCGCCGCGTGTATTCCGCTCGGGGGATATGAGTCATGGACAGATGGGCTTCCTTTCTTAATGCAGCGACGGCTTGGGTGCAGCGGGCTCAGCAGACTTCTTGGTCTCTGTGAATAGCAGCAGCGGCGCGACGCGCAGGTATTCCATCACCTCCATGTAGTCGCCTTCACCGTCCTCGGATTCTTCCAGGGCGTCTTGCACCTGGGAGATGGCTGCCAGGTCCTGCAACACTTCCTTGGCGTCGGTGCTCAATTCCAGGCCGCCGGCGTTTACGCCAAAGCCGTGGAGGAAACCTTGGCACCATTGGCCCAAGGCTGCAGCGCGTTCGGTGAGCGGCGCGTCGTCAGTCGGCAGCAGCAGGACCACGGTGACGTCATCACCGGTCAGCTCGCCCTTGACCATCTCTTGCAAGCCGATCAGCGCGTTACGCACGTTGTCGGTCGGCTCGGTTTCGAGCAGCTCGGCCACATCGGCCAGCCAGTTATCAGCGTCAAAGCCAACGCCGGTGCAACTACGGCCCAGGAGCACGCCGTGCAGTTCGGCAGGCGAGCAGGGGTGGCCGCTGGTGCTCAGCAGTTTGGAAAAAGCATCGTACGGGGAGTTCTGAATAGGCATGGTGAGCTAGGCGCCAGACGGCGCAATGTCTAGAATGGAGCGTTGTATCCTAGCACCGGCAGGCGTACCAAGACTATCAAGGGCGTCAGATCGTTTATCCTGCAGTTGCCATTCATCAGACAAATCCAGTGGAACCCAATGGAAGACACCGACCTGCAAGCGCTGATGGCCAGACTCGAATTGCTAATTACCCGGGTCGAGCAACTAAAGACTCAAAACGGACTCCTATTAGCTCAGGAAAAGACCTGGCGCGAGGAACGCGCTCACCTCATTGAAAAAAACGAAATCGCCCGGCGTAAGGTCGAATCGATGATTTCGCGCCTGAAGGCCCTGGAGCAAGACTCATGAGTTCAAGCAATAGCGTCACCGTGCAGATCCTCGACAAAGACTATTCGATCATCTGCCCCCAGGAAGAGCGCAGCAACCTGGTGAGCGCCGCCCGCTACCTGGACGGCAAGATGCGTGAAATCCGCAGCAGCGGCAAAGTGATCGGCGCCGACCGCATCGCCGTGATGGCCGCGCTGAATATTACTCACGATTTACTGCATAAGCAGGAACGCCCTGACGTGCAGGCCAGCGGCTCTACCCGTGAGCAGGTGCGTAACCTGCTGGAACGTGTTGATCTGGCGCTTTCGAGCGACACAGAAGCACCCAAGGGCTGATTGCCGCGACTGTTTAAGGTATACTCGCCCCACTCCCTGGCGTGTTTGCCAGTCGGCGATGTCCCTGAGCCGATTCGCACTACCCTGGAAGTTGCACGTTGGGCTGGTGTGCATGTCCGCTAGACGGAAAGCCTTAAAGCCTACTGCATCTTCCACCTTGAACTTTCGGGTTCAAGGGCTAAGTCGACAGCGGCTCTGTCGGGGAGCCTGAATTCCCAAACTCAATGCCAGTCCTCGGACTGGCATTGTTTTATGAGCCGAAACCATGACCGAACCTGCGCCGCTTTCCCGTCCGCAACTTCGACGCATGTTGCGCCAGGCCCGCCGCGCCCTCACGCCGAGCGAGCAGCGCAAGGCCGCCCACGGCCTGTATCGGCAACTGGCACAGCACCCGCTGTTTCGCCGGGCCAAACATATCTCTTTGTATCTACCGACGGACGGTGAAATCGATCCGCGCTTGCTGCTGCGCGCAGCCCAGCGCCGAGGCAAGGCCACGTACCTGCCGGTACTCAGCGCCTGGCCGCGAACCAAGATGGTGTTCCAGCGCGTAAGGCTTGGGGAAAAGCTGATGCCCAATCGGTTTCGCATTCTGGAGCCACGGGTGAATATCAGCCGTCAGCGCAAGGTCTGGGCGCTGGACCTGGTGCTGCTGCCGTTGGTGGGGTTCGATGATGCGGGTGGGCGACTGGGCATGGGCGGCGGGTTTTACGATCGCAGCCTGGCTTATCTGGCGCGCCGCAAGAGCTGGCGCAAGCCGACGTTGCTGGGCCTGGCCCATGAATGTCAGAAGGTCGATCGGTTGGCGCAAGCGAGCTGGGACGTGCCGTTGGCGGGCACCGTAACAGATAAGAATTGGTACATCGCACAGACGCCACTGGAATCAGCGGCGCCTTGAAGAAGTGTTAACGCTTGAACGGTTGCGACTGCTGCTGAGCCAGTTCAACGGGAGCATCGGTGTTGTTCGACCACAAGCTTTGGGCATACCCGGTGGTCACGACGCCCAGACCAAACAAAATCACCAAAATCCATAGTAAATCCGGTTTACGTTGCATCGATTGCCCCCCTGCAGGCACCTCGTACACGATGACAACAACGTTCCAAAGGAGTCCGTTGCAGCTGCGCCAAGCTTTAAAAGCCGGCATTCTGCGGTAACGTGAACCAACACGCAAACCTTGGCGCCAACCGACTGTCGGTTTGTCATCAAATTACCTGACAACTTGCCCACTGTCTTTTTCAGGAGCCCAAAGATGGCCTATTGGTTGATGAAATCCGAGCCCGATGAACTCTCTATCAAAGGCTTGGAAAAGCTCGGTGAAGCGCGCTGGGACGGGGTGCGCAACTACCAGGCTCGCAACTTTTTGCGCGCGATGGCGGTGGGTGACGAGTTTTTCTTTTACCACTCCAGCTGCCCCGAACCTGGCATTGCCGGCATCGGAAAAATCGTCGAGGCGGCCTATCCGGACCCCACAGCGCTAGAACCAGAAAGCCACTATTTCGACGCCAAGGCCACCCCGGAAAAAAATCCGTGGAGCGCGATCAACGTTGCGCACGTTCGGACCTTTACCAACGTGCTGGGCCTGGGCTACCTGAAACAACAAGTCGCCCTCGCCGAATTGCCCTTGGTGCAAAAAGGCAGCCGGCTTTCGGTGATGGCCGTCACGCCCGAGCAATGGGCCGCCGTGATCAATTTGCTTTAACTGACCGACATCAAGGCCCTCCCAGGGCAAACCGGTCACACTGGAACGCTAAAGCCGCAGGAAGCAGCCATGTCGACGAACCACCACACCTCCCGCCTTTTCGCCGTCGCACTCATCGCGCTGCTGCTGGGTGCCGGCGGCTTCGGTTACTGGCGCTCCACCCAGGATCGCCTGCCCGAAGGGCTGGGCATGGGCAACGGCCGCCTGGAATCCACCGAAGTGCAGATCGCCACCAAGATCCCCGGGCGCCTGGCCGACGTGCGGGTGGACGAAGGCGACAAGGTACTCAAGGGCCAACTGCTCGCACGCATGGACACCCGCACCCTCGAAGCCCAACGCGCCCAGGCCGAGGCTGAAGTGCTGCGCGCCAAGGAAAACTTCGCCGCTGCCGAAGCCAATGTGCAACTGCGCCAGAGCGAACAACTGCTGGCAAACCAGGAACTCAGGCGTACCCAACAGCTGTACAAACGCGGCTTCGCCAGCAGCCAGTTGATCGACCAGCAGCAAGCGCGGCAGAACACCGGCAATGCAGCAGTCGTTGCCGCACAAGCCCAAGTCGCCTCGGTGAAAGCCGCCATCGTCGCCGCCCAAGCCCAAGTCACACAGCTCACCAGCGAAATCGACGACAGCAGCCTGCGCGCACCTATCGACGGGATCATCCAACTGCGCCTGGCAGAACCCGGCGAAGTGCTGGGTGCGGGCGGGCGGGTGTTGCTGCTGATTGATCCCAATGATCAATACATGAATCTCTACCTGCCTGCTTCCGTCGCCGGGCGCCTCACCGTCGGCAGTGACGCACGCATCCTGCTCGATGCCCTGCCCGACCAACCGCTGCCGGCCACGATCAGTTTTGTCGCCGCAAAATCCCAGTTCACACCCAAGGAAGTGGAAACCCGCGACGAACGCCAGAAACTGGTCTTCCGCGTCAAACTGCGCCTGACTCAACCCAGCGCTGCGCCCCAAGCCAAACCGGGCACGCCCGGCGCGGGTTATGTACGCACAGCTGACATCGACTGGCCGGCCAACCTGCAATGACCGCGCTGGCGCTGCAGGCCAGCGGGATCAACCACCGCTACGGTAAGCAGCAGGCACTGGTCGACATCGCCTTCAGCCTGCCGGCCGGTACGCGCTGCGGGTTGATTGGCCCGGACGGCGCGGGCAAGTCAAGCCTGCTGGGCTTGATCGCCGGGGTTAAGAAACTCCAGGAGGGTCAGCTGGAAGTGCTCGGCGGCGCCATCGAAGACCGCCGCCACCGCAACAGCCTGTACCCACGCATCGCGTTTATGCCCCAGGGTTTGGGCGGCAATTTGTATCCCGAATTGTCCATCAGTGAAAACATCCGTTTCTTTGCCACGCTGTTTGGCCTGTCCAGAGCCGACTGCGACCAGCGCATGCACAACCTGCTGCTGGCCACCGACCTTGCGCGCTTCGCCGAGCGTCCGGCCGGCAAGCTGTCTGGCGGCATGAAGCAGAAACTCGGCCTGTGCTGCGCGCTGATCCACGACCCGGACCTGTTGATCCTTGACGAGCCCACTACCGGCGTCGACCCACTGTCACGCCGGCGCTTTTGGGAACTGGTCGAAAGCGTACGCAGCGAGCGCCCACAACTGACGCTGCTGGTAGCCACGGCCTACATGGAAGAAGCCGAGCAGTTCGAACATTGCCTGATGCTTGATCGCGGCAAACTGATCGCGGTCGGCTTGAGCAGTGAACTGGCCGCCGCAACATCCAGCGGCAAATTGGACGAGGCTTTCACCCACTTCCAGGGCGACAGCGCCCACGACAATAAGCCGCTGGTGATTCCGCCGAGGGAAAGCGACAACACCGATATCGCCATCGAAGCCCACGATCTGACACTGCGTTTTGGTGATTTCACGGCGGTGAACACCGTCAGCTTCGCCATCGGCCGAGGCGAAATATTCGGCTTTCTCGGCTCCAACGGCTGCGGCAAGACCACCACCATGAAAGTCCTCACCGGGCTGATGCCCGCCACCGAGGGCAGTGCGACACTGCTGGGCAATCCTGTCAACGCCAAGGACCTGGCCACTCGCAAACGCGTGGGGTTCATGTCACAAAGCTTCTCGCTGTACGGCGAACTCAGCGCGCGCCAGAACCTGATGCTGCATGCGCAATTGTTCGACTTGCCAAAGGCGGACAGTGGCCCGCGTATTGATGAGTTGATCCAGCGCTTCGACCTCGGCGATGTGGCCGAGCAACCATCCGGCGAACTGCCCCTCGGCTTGCGCCAGCGGTTGTCATTGGCGGTGGCCGTGCTGCATCGGCCTGAAGTGCTGATCCTTGATGAGCCCACTTCGGGTGTCGACCCAGCCGCGCGCGACGACTTCTGGCGGTTGCTGATCGAGCTGTCCCGCGAACAAGGCGTGACCATCTTCCTGTCCACCCACTTTATGAACGAAGCCCAGCGCTGTGACCGCATCTCCTTGATGCACGCGGGCAAGGTACTGGCCTGCGATACGCCTGATGCGCTGCAACAACAATTCCACGGCGAGACGCTGGAAGCGGCGTTCGTCACCTGCCTGGAACAAGCCCAAGGCGAGCCGGAACCCACTGCGCCCGCCGCAACCGTCAGCGAAACCAGTGCGCCACCCGTGAGCAAGCGCGGCTTCAGTCTGTCTCGCCTGCTTGCCGTAGCCAGCCGCGAAGGCAAGGAACTGTTGCGCGACAAAGTGCGCATGGCCTTCGCGCTGCTGGGGGCAATGTTCATGATGGTGATCTTCGGCTACGGCATCTCCCTGGATGTGGAAAACCTCGCCTTCGCTGTCTATGACCAGGACCAGACGCCACAAAGCCGCGCCTACCTGGAGGCTTTTCGCAGCTCGCGCTACTTCGCCGAGCAACCGCTGATCAGCGACTCGAATGAGTTGCACCGACGCCTGCAACGCTCGGAAATAAAACTGGCGCTGGAGATACCGCCTGGCTTTGGCCGTGATCTCTACGCCGGTCGCCAGCCCACCGTGGCTGCCTGGCTTGATGGCGGCATGCCGTTTCGCGCGGAAACCAGCCGCAACTACGTTGAAGCCGTGCACCAGGAGAACCTCCGGCAACTGGCCGAGCTGAGCAGCCTGCCTCGCAACAACTCAGCCGCCGTCAAGCTGGAAACCCGCTTCCGCTATAACCAGGACGTGGTCAGTGTGAATGCCATCGGCCCCGGGGTGATGGCGCTGATCCTGGCGTTTATCCCGGCGATGCTGACGGCACTCGGCATCGTGCGCGAGAAGGAGCTGGGCTCGATCACCAACTTCTACGCCACGCCGCTGACCCGCCTGGAATTCCTGCTCGGCAAACAGGCGCCCTACCTGGCGGTGAGCCTGGTCAACCTGGCGATATTGGTGGCGATGAACCGCTGGCTGTTCGGCGTGCCGTTCAAAGGCAGCGCGCTCACGCTGGCGTTCGGCGGCCTGCTGTATGTGCTGGCCACCACCAGCATGGGCCTGCTGATTTCGGCGTTCACCCGCACGCAGATCGCCGCCATCCTCGGCACCATGATCATCACCAGCCTGCCGACCATCCAGTTCTCCGGGCTGATCGTGCCGCGCTCGTCCCTGGAAGGCGCGGCTGCGTTGATGGGCACGCTTTTTCCGGCGGGGCATTTTCTGGATATCGCCGTGGGCACTTTCACCAAGGCCCTGGACGTGCGCCAGTTGTGGCCGCAGTGCCTGGCACTGTTCGGGTTCTTTATAGGGTTTACCGGGCTGAGCTTGATCATGCTCAAGAAGCAGGAGGCCTGATGCATAAGTTTGCGCACATCCTGCGCCTGGGTATCAAGGAACTGACCAGCCTGCGCCACGACAGCGTGTTGCTGCTGTTCCTGTTCTACGCCTTCACCGTCGCCATCTATATGCCCGCCGCTGGATCGGTGATCGGCGTGCACAACGCCAGCGTGGCGTTTGTCGATGAAGACCACAGTCCGCTTTCGCGTCAGATGGCCGAGGCGCTGCAACCGCCCGAGTTCCAGGCCCCCATGCCATTGCCCTATGACCAACTGGACAAGGTCATGGACAGCGGCGAGTACACCTTCGTGATCAATGTGCCGGCGAATTTCCAGGCCGACCTGTTGGCCGGTCGCCAGCCCGGCGTACAGGTGAACGTCGATGCCACGGCGATGAGCCAGGCATTCATGGGCGCGGGCTATATCGGGCGGATTTTCCAGAGGGAACTGCTCAATTACAGCGGCCAGACCGATGCCGCCCGCCACGCGCCCGCCCTGCTGACCACCCGCGCATTGTTCAATACCAACCTGGAAGGTGGCTGGTTCCTGGCGGTGATCCAGATCGTCAACAACATCACCATCCTCGCGATTATCCTGACCGGTACCGCGCTGCTGCGCGAGCGTGAGCACGGCACCCTCGACCATCTATTGGTGCTGCCGCTGACCGCGCTGGAGATCATGCTGGCAAAAATCTGGAGCAACATGCTGGTGGTGGTGTTGTGCACTTGGCTGTCGCTGGAAGTGGTGGTCAAAGGGCTGCTCGGCGTGCCGCTGGCCGGGTCGCTCGGGCTGTTTCTGTTTGTGACGGCGCTGTACCTTTTTGCCAGTACGGCCCTGGGGATTTTCCTGGCGACGCTTGCGCGTTCGACGCCGCAGTTCGGCTTGCTGGCGATTCCAGTGATTATCCCCATGCTGTTGCTCTCAGGCGGCAGCACGCCGTTGGACAGCATGCCCGAGTGGTTGCAGTGGGTGATGCAAGGGTCGCCGTCGACACATTTTGTGAGTTTGAGTGCGGCGATTCTGTTCCGGGATGCGGGGGTGGGCTTGGTGTGGCCGGACTTGCTGGCGTTGGCGGGGATTGGGTTGGTGTTTTTTGCGGTGGCGCTGGCGCGGTTCAGGAAGAGCCTGGCCTCGTGACGAAGCCTACGTAGCCGCTGCCTCGCCAGGGCTCGACAGCGGCTTCGGGGGAGGGTGTTACTGGATGATCAGGTTGTTGAACAACAAATCTTCCACTACCGGCTTGCCGGTCTCGTCGTTCATCACTTGCTGGGTTTGCTTGAGAGCTTCCTGGCGCAGTTTTTCCTTGCCTTCAACGGTGCTCATGCTCTCGTTGGTCTGCTGAGTGAACAGTGCCACCAGTTGGTTACGGATCAACGCGTCATTGGCTTTGACCGCAGCGGCAGCTTCGGTGCCGGTCACGCGCAGGGCGATGTCGGCCTTGAACACCTTGAGTTTCGCCGTGCCATCCAGGCCGTAGTTGCCCACGAACGGCGGGCTCAGGCTGATATAGCTGACCTTCGGCGCCTCGCCTTCTTTGGCCTCTTCGGCCTGGGCTGCCATCGGCAAGGTCAGGGCCAGCATCAACAGGATCCACGCTTTCACAGTTCATTCCTCACATTCGGTTGCCAAGTAGCATAACGCTAGCAAGGCTGAGCACAAGCTTATGGCGACTTATCAGGCCCGGGCATGCTCGTTGACCCACGGGCGTACCCTCCTACACTTATCGGCCACGATGCCAAAAGGAATAGTCCGATGAAAGCTGTGCTGTGCAAAGCCTTCGGCCCCGCCGAAACCCTGGTGCTGGAAGAAATCGCCAGCCCGGCGATCAAGAAAAACGAAATCCTGCTGGACGTGCATGCCGCCGGGGTCAACTTCCCGGATACCTTGATCATTGAGGGCAAGTACCAGTTCAAGCCGCCCTTCCCGTTTTCGCCGGGTGGCGAAGCGTCGGGCGTGGTCAGTGAAGTGGGCGAAAAGGTCGGCCACCTGAAAGTCGGTGATCGGGTCATGGCGCTGACCGGCTGGGGCAGCTTTGCCGAACAGGTCGCGGTGCCGGGCTATAACGTACTGCCGATCCCGCCGAGCATGGACTTCAACACCGCCGCGGCTTTCAGCATGACCTACGGCACCTCGATGCACGCGCTGAAACAGCGGGCCAACCTGCAACCTGGCGAAACGCTGTTGGTCCTCGGCGCCTCCGGTGGCGTGGGTCTGGCCGCCGTGGAGATCGGCAAAGCCATGGGCGCACGCGTGATCGCCGCCGCCAGCAGTGCCGACAAACTCGCAGTGGCCAAGGCGGCTGGCGCTGATGAGCTGATCAACTACAGCGAAGCCAACCTGAAAGACGAGATCAAGCGCCTCACCGACGGCAACGGTGCCGATGTGATCTACGACCCGGTGGGTGGCGATCTGTTTGACCAGGCCATCCGCGCGATCGCCTGGAACGGCCGCCTGCTGGTGGTGGGGTTTGCCAGTGGGCGTATTCCGGAACTGCCGGTGAACCTGGCGCTGCTCAAGGGCGCCGCAGTGGTCGGGGTGTTCTGGGGTTCATTTGCGCAGCGTCAGCCGCAGGATAATGCGGCGAATTTCCAGCAGTTGTTCACATGGTATTCCGAGGATAAGTTGAAGCCGCTGGTGTCGCAGGTGTACCCGCTGGAACAGGCCGCCCAGGCGATCAATGATTTGGGGCAGCGCAAGGCGGTGGGCAAGGTCGTCGTCCAAACTCGCTAAACGATGTGAAATTCGGTCAATGTGGGAGCAAGCCCGCTCCCACATTGGGATCTCCAACGCCTCACGAACTCAATCCCGACCAGCACTTATCTATTCGCGACATGTTCATAAGAGAACATGCAATTGCTCTGATTTCCTGTGTTTGCAGATAAGAGGCGATGCTATTTTCGGTAACGAAACTGTAACATTCGCATCCGCAGTCAAAACAAGAAATCTGGAGCTCTTGAATGTTTGCTTTCTTTCGTCCTGCCGCACATCAGGCGCCCCTGCCTGAAGAAAAAATAGACAGTACCTACCGACGCCTGCGCTGGCAGATCTTCGCGGGTATTTTCTTCGGTTACGCCGGGTACTACCTGCTGCGTAAAAACTTCTCCCTGGCCATGCCCTACTTGATCGACGAGGGTTACACCCGTGGTGAACTGGGCCTGGCGATGTCGGCTATCGCGATTGCCTACGGTCTGTCCAAGTTCCTCATGGGCCTGGTGTCCGACCGCTCCAACCCGCGCTATTTCCTGCCCTTCGGCCTGTTGGTTTCAGCTGGGGTCATGTTCATTTTCGGTTTCGCACCTTGGGCGACGTCCAGCGTGACCATGATGTTCATTTTGCTGTTCATCAACGGCTGGGCTCAAGGCATGGGCTGGCCGCCCAGTGGACGGACCATGGTGCACTGGTGGTCGCAGAAAGAACGCGGCGGCGTGGTGTCGGTATGGAACGTGGCGCACAACGTCGGCGGCGGCCTGATCGGCCCGCTGTTCCTGCTGGGCATGGCCTGGTTCAACGACTGGCACGCAGCGTTCTATGTACCGGCGACCGTGGCATTGGCAGTGGCGGCGTTTGCCTTCATCACCATGCGCGACACCCCGCAATCAGTCGGCCTGCCGTCGATCGAGAAGTACAAGAACGACTACCCGGAAGGCTATGACGCCAGCCACGAAGACGAATTCAGCGCCAAGGAAATCTTCGTCAAGTACGTGCTGCGCAACAAAATGCTCTGGTACATCGCCTTCGCCAACGTGTTCGTCTACCTGCTGCGCTACGGCGTACTGGACTGGGCGCCGACCTACTTGAAAGAAGCCAAGCACTTCACGGTCGACAAATCGTCCTGGGCGTACTTCTTCTATGAGTGGGCAGGTATCCCGGGCACGCTGCTGTGCGGCTGGATGTCGGACAAGATCTTCCGTGGCAACCGTGGCCTCACCGGCATCGTGTTCATGGCCCTGGTGACCGTGGCGACCCTGGTGTACTGGCTCAACCCGCCGGGTAACCCGATGGTCGACATGATCGCGCTGGTGTCCATCGGCTTCCTGATCTACGGCCCGGTAATGCTGATCGGCCTGCAGGCGCTGGAGCTGGCACCGAAAAAAGCCGCCGGCACAGCGGCGGGCTTCACCGGTTTGTTCGGTTACCTGGGGGGCTCGGTGGCAGCGAGTGCGGCCATGGGCTACACCGTGGACCACTTCGGCTGGGACGGTGGTTTCGTGCTGCTGATCGGCGCGTGCGTGTTGGCAATCGCCTTCCTGATCCCAACGTTGTGGCACACCAACAGCGTCAGCTCGGCGCGTTAACCGCCTGAGCAATCCTTCGCACAACGCTTGAGCCGCGCCTCCAGGTTTTTATCTGGCATGGCGTGGCTACGCAGGGCGTTGACGGTCTGCTCGACATAATCACGCGTAGTGCCGTAACGCCCGCAAGCGCTTTGCAACACGTGGTTCAGCACGATATCAGGCAAGTTGCCAGCGTAGCTGGGCAGGTGCCGCTCCAAAACAAATCCCAATGCCTGCACCGTACTGCCATCTTCCAGACGGCAGCTGAGCCAGTGCGGCCGGTAAGAGGGGTAAGGCATCTCGCGCTGCCACAAGGCGTAGAGCGAGGCCTCCAGTTGATCTTCCGGCAAGCGGTAAGCAAACCCGCTGCAAGAGCCGCCGCGATCCAGACCAAAGACCAAACCTGGTAATTCCGGCGTACCCCGGTGCTCGTGGGACCACAAGTAAAGACCCCGATGATAACCATGGACCCGTGCCCGCATGCGCTCGGTCGACGAGCATTCAGGGCGCCAGATCAGCGAACCATACGCAAATAGCCAGACCGGCCCACCCTTATGCCGGGCCATGGTGGCCTGCATCGAGCTCATCAATTGTTCGTGAGTGAGTTGCGGCCCAAGATCGAGACGCGGAGGGTAAGCCAACTGCAAAAGATCAGTTTCAATGGCGGTCATGGCGAAAAGCGGTACGCCTCCTATGTATTACCAGTTGTAAGCAACTTTACCGTAATAAAACCCGCAGCAATAAGCCGCCCGTCTCAGATATAGCTTAAGGACATTTGCCTGAGACACTAAATACCGTAAGCGAATAAGTACGGATATAAGCGCCACAGCCATTTGTCAGCATTACGCGTGCCAATGCCGTCGCTTTCAGCCCCGGTTCAGCCTGGGAACCCGCCAACCCATCAAAATAGTGCACACATCACGACCCACTTAGCCGCCCACCCAATCGACTCTTGAGGTCGCACCCATGAACAGATTCCGAATGCCTGGCCTGTTGTTCCTGGCCCAGGCCACCACCGCACTGGCTGGCGAAACACTCGCGAGCGAGGACGACAAAGGCTTCTGGTACGCGCAGACCAGCGTCTACACTCGGCATTTCGCGCCCGACCCGGAGCACAACAACAACCAGGACCTGATCGGCCTGGAGCGCAACGAAGCGTCAGGTTTCGTGTATGGCGGGGCAACGTTTCGCAATTCGTTCAGGCAGCGCTCGTATTACGCGTACGCGGGCAAGCGCTACGACATGGCGAACTATCCGGTGTATTTGAAGCTGACCGGCGGAGCGATCCAGGGTTATCGCGGCAAGTACCGCGACAAGATCCCACTGAATCGTTACGGCGTGGCACCGGTGATCATTCCGTCGGTGGGCGCGCATTACGGGCCGGTGGCGGCAGAGATGGTGTTGCTGGGGTTCAATGCGGCGATGGTGACCACAGGCGTGCGCTTCTGACACAGACACGACGCAGTCCGCTCCCACAGTTTGATCGGCGTACACCCGTGATGTATGTGATCGCGTCAGGCCCGTGGGGCGTAGGCGAACACATCGGCACGCATCTGGTGCGCGTCCATACCGGCATCCACCAGCGCATCCAGGGTACCGTAGATCATCGCCGGTGAACCGCTGGCGTAGACGTGCACCGACTTGAGGTCGGTGATGTCTTCACACACCGCTTCATGCAACAACCCACAGCGCCCTTCCCAACCACACAAGTCGCTGACAACTTTGTGCAGGAACAGGTTGGGCAGTTGCCGCCACTGGTCCCAGTGCTCAATGTCGTAGAAATCTTCCGGGCGACGTACGCCCCAGTACAGGTGCACCGGGTGCTTGAAGCCAGAGGCGCGGCAATGCTCGATCAGGCTGTGCATCTGCGCCATGCCGGTACCGGCAGCGATCAACACCAGCGGCCCGTCCGGCAGCTCGGCCAAGTGGGTATCACCAAAGGGCATTTCGATCCGGGCCATCTGGTTACGCTGCAGTTGCTCCAACAGGGTGCGCGCACTGTCCTCGCGGACCAGCACATGCAACTCAAGCTCGCGTCCAGCATGGGGTGCCGACGCCAGGGAGAATGCCGATTTCTCGCCATTGTCGCGCTCGATCATCAAGTATTGCCCGGCGTGGTAACGCACCGCCCTGCCGGCCGGCGCGCGCAGGCGCACGCGCCATACATCGCCACCGACTTCTACGCATTCACTCAATTGGCATGACAACTTACGCAATGGCAACTCTCCCGGCGCCAGCACGCCATCCCACAACACAATGCAATCTTCCAGCGGCTCAGCGATACACGTGTAGAACTCACCATGGTCGCGCACTTCACCGGCGTGCCGCACTCGGCCTTCCACGAGCAGCGCGGCGCACACATGGCATACGCCGTTGCGACAGGCCTCGGGGCATTCGTAGCCCAAGCGGCGCGCGCCTTCGAGGATTCGCTCGCCAGGGACCAGCTCCAGCACGGCGCCGGAAGGTTGCAGGGTTACACGCATCAATCTATTCCCAATTCTTTCCAGATCGCATCGACACGGGCAGTGACGGCTTCATCCTTTACGATCACCCGACCCCATTCGCGGGTGGTTTCACCCGGCCATTTGTGGGTGGCGTCCAGGCCCATCTTCGAACCCAAGCCCGACACTGGGGAGGCGAAGTCGAGGTAGTCAATCGGCGTGTTGTCGATCATCACCGTATCGCGCTTGGGGTCCATGCGCGTGGTGATGGCCCAGATCACGTCGTTCCAATCTCGGGCATTGATGTCGTCGTCGGTGACAATAACGAACTTGGTGTACATGAACTGTCGCAAAAACGACCACACACCGAGCATTACCCGCTTGGCATGGCCTGGGTACGACTTCTTCATGGTCACGATGGCCATGCGGTACGAGCAGCCTTCCGGCGGCAGGTAGAAGTCGGTGATCTCCGGGAATTGCTTTTGGAGGATCGGCACGAACACTTCGTTCAGCGCCACGCCCAAAATAGCCGGCTCATCCGGCGGGCGGCCGGTGTAGGTGCTGTGGTAGATCGGCTTGATCCGATGGGTGATGCGCTCGACGGTGAACACCGGGAAGCTGTCGACTTCATTGTAATAGCCGGTGTGGTCACCGTACGGCCCTTCATCGGCCATCTCGCCCGGATGAATCACGCCCTCGAGGATGATTTCGGCCGTGGCCGGCACTTGCAGGTCATTACCACGGCACTTCACCAGTTCGGTGCGGTTGCCGCGCAGCAGGCCGGCAAACGCGTATTCGGACAGGCTGTCCGGCACCGGGGTCACGGCGCCGAGGATGGTAGCCGGGTCGGCACCCAGGGCCACGGAAACCGGGAACGGCTTGCCAGGGTGCTTTTCACACCACTCACGGAAGTCCAGGGCGCCGCCACGGTGGCTCAACCAACGCATGATCACCTTGTTGCGGCCGATCACTTGCTGGCGGTAGATACCGAGGTTCTGGCGGTCCTTGTTCGGGCCTTTGGTGACGGTCAGGCCCCAGGTGATCAGCGGGCCGACGTCGCCTGGCCAACAGGTCTGCACGGGCAGCATGCCGAGGTCGACGTCATCGCCTTCGATGACCACTTCCTGGCACACCGCGTCCTTGACCACTTTGGGGGCCATGGCAATGATCTTGCGGAAGATTGGCAGCTTCGACCAGGCATCCTTCAGCCCCTTGGGCGGCTCGGGCTCCTTGAGGAAGGCCAGCAGCTTGCCGATCTCGCGCAGTTCGCTGACCGCCTCGGCCCCCATGCCAAAAGCCACGCGCTCGGGGGTGCCGAACAGGTTGCCGAGCACCGGGATATCAAAGCCGGTCGGGTTCTCGAACAGCAGTGCCGGGCCCTTGTTGCGAAGGGTACGGTCGCAAATCTCAGTCATTTCCAGCACCGGGGAAATCGGCATCTGGATACGTTTCAACTCTCCGCGCTGCTCAAGTTGCTGCACGAAATCCCGAAGATCCTTGAATTTCATTAACCATGCCACCCGTAAAATAGGCCTACATCCTACCTGCTATGACGGCGACTGGCAGCTTATCGCGGTGCATTTGGGTACAGAGAATGCTTAAAAAACCGACGAAAAGAAATGGCGCCCCTGAGGGCGCCATTCTTTGGACCTGAAACGTCGTATTACTTACGCTTCATCGACAAGAAGAACTCGTCGTTGGTCTTGGTGGCTTTCAGCTTGTCGATCAGGAACTCGATGGCGGCGACTTCGTCCATCGGGTGCAGCAGCTTGCGCAGGATCCACATGCGCTGCAGTTCGTCGTCGGCAGTCAGCAACTCTTCGCGGCGGGTGCCGGAACGGTTGATGTTGATCGCCGGGAACACGCGTTTTTCCGCGATACGACGGTCCAGGGGCAGTTCCATGTTGCCGGTACCCTTGAACTCTTCGTAGATCACTTCGTCCATCTTCGAACCGGTTTCAACCAGCGCGGTGGCGATAATGGTCAGCGAGCCGCCTTCTTCGATATTGCGCGCAGCGCCGAAGAAACGCTTCGGTTTCTCCAGGGCGTGGGCATCGACACCACCGGTCAATACCTTGCCGGAGCTCGGGATCACGGTGTTGTAGGCACGGGCCAGACGGGTGATGGAGTCGAGCAGGATCACCACGTCCTTCTTGTGTTCGACCAGGCGCTTGGCCTTCTCGATCACCATTTCGGCAACCTGCACGTGGCGGGTTGGCGGCTCATCGAACGTGGAGGCAACCACTTCGCCGCGCACGGTGCGCTGCATTTCGGTCACTTCTTCCGGACGCTCATCGATCAACAGTACGATCAGGTGAACTTCAGGATTGTTACGCGCGATGTTCGCTGCGATGTTCTGCAGCATGATGGTCTTACCGGCTTTCGGCGGCGCGACGATCAGGCCACGCTGGCCTTTGCCGATCGGGGCGCACAGGTCGATCACACGACCGGTCAAGTCTTCGGTGGAACCGTTACCGGCTTCCATCTTCATACGCACGGTCGGGAACAGCGGGGTCAGGTTCTCGAAGAGAATCTTGTTTTTCGCGTTCTCTGGACGATCGAAGTTGATCGTGTCGACCTTGAGCAGGGCGAAATAGCGCTCGCCTTCCTTAGGAGGGCGGATCTTGCCAACGATGGTGTCACCGGTGCGCAAGTTGAAACGACGGATCTGGCTCGGCGAGACGTAGATATCGTCTGGGCCGGCAAGATAGGAGGCGTCTGCAGAGCGGAGGAAGCCGAAGCCGTCCTGGAGAATCTCCAGCACGCCATCACCGGAGATTTCCTCGCCGCTTTTCGCGTGCTTCTTGAGCAGGGAGAAAATCACGTCCTGCTTGCGCGAACGGGCCATATTTTCTATGCCCATTTCTTCGGCCAGTTGGAGCAGGTCGGTAATCGGCTTTTGCTTGAGTTCAGTCAGATTCATATAGGAATGACGTAATCATTTATGGAGGGGGGAAATTAAGCTTTTGGCTTAATGAGGCCGCGCCGCAGAGAAGGCGACAGGATCGCGTACTAATCGAAAAGGAATGCGTCGGCGACGGCTTGCAGGGGGCAGTGGAGAAACCAGTGCGGGACCGAATGTACCACCTGAATTTCGGAGCGTCTAGCCCTGTTTCACGAAAAAGCCCCGCGATTTGCGGGGCTTTTTTGAAGACGCTTAGATGTTCGCGTCGAGGAAAGCTTGCAGCTGAGACTTCGACAGCGCGCCTACTTTAGTGGCTTCGACGTTGCCGTTCTTGAACAGCATCAGGGTCGGAATACCACGCACGCCGTGCTTGGCCGGGGTTTCCTGGTTGTCGTCAATGTTCAGCTTGGCAATGGTCAGCTTGCCTTCGTAAGTGGTTGCAATGTCGTCCAGGACTGGAGCGATCATTTTGCAAGGGCCGCACCACTCAGCCCAGTAGTCAACCAGCACCGGGCCTTGAGCCTTGAGTACTTCGGCCTCAAAGGTCGCGTCGGTGACGTGCTTGATAAGATCGTTGCTCATGGATGTCTCCGGATTGTAAGCAAAAAAAACGTGGCCCATCATAGCCGCCCTTCCCGCGTTCAGGAAGCCGCCTCTGATTGAGTCTTGCTATGGTGCCGCATGAGTTTGGGTATCGCCCCACTCAGGGTGTTACGGGAGTCACGAAAGCGATGCCCGTGCGCAACGCCGCATTGCGCACGTGTTCCTGCATGGTTTTCTGCGCCGCTGCACTGCCGCGACGGGCCAGGGCGCGCACTATCCGGCGGTGCTCCTGCCAGGTTTCCATGGCCCGCTCCGGCCGGATGAACGGTAGTTTCTGGCTCTCGAGGAACACTTCGGCACTGGCGCTGAGAATACTCACCATCGCTTGATTACCACTGGCCAGCAGGATGCGCTGATGGAATTCGAAGTCCAGTCGGGCAGCCGCTTCGAAGTCGCCGGCCTTGAGCACCTTGCGCATGGCCTCGACGTTGTCTTCCAGGCTATCCAGCTCATCGATGGTCAGCGTCACCGCCGCCAACCCCGCCGCAAAGCCTTCAAGGGCGTAGCGCAACTGGAAGATATCCAGCGGCGTAGCCTGCGCCGCAAACGGCCAGGCAAACCCCGGCGACTCGTCGGCAGCCTGTACGAACACGCCCTTGCCCGGCTGCACACTCACCACGCCCAAGGCGCTCAGGGACGACAACGCCTCGCGCAACGACGCCCGGCTTACGCCCAACTGCAGCGCAAGATCGCGCTGGGACGGCAAAGCATCGCCCGGCCCGAAGCCTTGCTCCTTGATCAGTTTGCGGATGGCCTGCAGGGCCGCTTCCGGTACGGCTTGGGCGATGGAATTCATAAAAAACTCAAGGTTCCAGTCAACTGAACGGCTAGTTGTAAAGCTATTCGGGTCGGGCGGCAAGCCACGCCCCAAAGGGGCTCGCCGGGTTTTACCGGCGCTCGAAAAGGGTGCGAAACGTCAGCTCACTGTTCAGACCAGTAAGACCACGGAAGCTCAACAAATCCCGGCCTCGCAGACAGTTCCAGCGGTAATGGCATGGGCTGTGCACTGAGCAAATCCAGAAAATTCCTTCGCCCTTCTCGGAGAGTTGCCATGACCAAGCGCTACAGCGCCCTGCTTACTGCACTGTTTGCCAGCCTGATACTGAGCCAGGCACCTGCCCATGCCAACGGTCTGGACGACATCGTTGCCCGTGGCACCCTCAAGGTCGCCGTGCCCCAGGACTTCCCGCCGTTCGGCTCGGTCGGCCCCGACATGAAGCCGCGCGGCCTGGACATCGACACCGCCAAGCTGCTGGCCGATCAACTCAAGGTCAAGCTGGAACTGACCCCGGTCAACAGCACCAACCGTATCCCGTTCCTCACCACCGGCAAGGTCGACCTGGTGATTTCCAGCCTGGGCAAAAACGCCGAGCGCGAAAAGGTCATCGACTTTTCCAAGGCCTACGCACCGTTCTACCTGGCGGTGTTCGGCCCGCCTGATGCCGCCATCAGTACCCTGGACGATCTCAAGGGCAAGACCATCAGCGTGACCCGTGGCGCTATCGAAGACATCGAGCTGACTGCCGTCGCGCCCAAAGAGGCGACCATCAAGCGCTTCGAAGACAACAACTCGACCATCGCCGCCTACCTGGCCGGCCAGGTAGACCTGATCGCCAGCGGCAACGTGGTGATGGTGGCGATCAGCGAACGCAACCCGAAACGCGTGCCTGCACTGAAAGTGAAGCTCAAGGACTCGCCAGTGTACGTGGGCGTGAACAAGAACGAGCCGGCGCTGCTGGAGAAGGTCAACCAGATCCTGGTCGCTGCCAAAGCCGATGGCAGCCTGGAAAAGAACGCGATGCAGTGGCTCAAAGAACCATTGCCTGCCGATCTCTAAAAGCGGAGCTGATTCATGGCCTATCAATTCGACTTTGTGCCGGTGCTGGCCAATACCGACCTGCTGTTGCGTGGTGCGCTGTTCACTCTTGAACTGACAGCCATCGGCGCGATTCTCGGCGTAGCGTTGGGCACAGTCGGCGCGGTGGTGCGGGCCTGGAAGCTCCAGCCGTTTGCGTGGTTCTTCGGTGTGTACGTCGAGTTGATCCGCAACACACCGTTCCTGGTGCAGTTGTTCTTCATCTTCTTCGGCCTGCCGTCCCTGGGACTGAAGATCACCGAGTGGCAAGCCGCCGTGCTGGCGATGGTGATCAACCTGGGCGCCTACTCCACGGAAATCATCCGCGCTGGCATCCAGGCGATTCCACGCGGGCAGCTGGAAGCTGCCGCAGCGCTGGCGATGACGCGCTTCGAAGCGTTCCGCCACGTGGTGCTGCTGCCGGCGCTGGGCAAGGTGTGGCCGGCCCTGAGCAGCCAGATCATCATCGTGATGCTCGGTTCGGCAGTCTGCTCGCAGATCGCAACTGAAGAGCTGAGCTTCGCCGCCAACTTTATCCAGTCGCGCAATTTCCGCGCTTTTGAAACCTATGCCCTGACCACCTTGGTGTACCTGTGCATGGCGTTGATGATTCGCCAGTTGCTCAACTGGATCGGCCGCAGGTGGGTGATGAGGAACAGCCGATGAGTGATTTCTCTTTCTGGGACATCGTGCGCAACCTGCTCACGGGCCTGCAATGGACGCTGTTGCTGTCGCTGGTGGCGTTTGTGGGTGGCGGCGTGATCGGTTTGCTGGTGATGACGATGCGCATCAGCAGTAAGGCGCTCCCGCGCAACGTTGCGCGCACCTATATCGAACTGTTCCAGGGCACGCCGCTGCTGATGCAGCTGTTCCTGGTGTTTTTCGGCGTTGCCCTGCTGGGTGTGGATATCTCGCCCTGGCTCGCGGCGGCAATCGCCCTGACCTTGTTTACCAGCGCCTACCTGGCTGAAATCTGGCGCGGCTGCGTCGATTCCATCGCCCACGGGCAATGGGAAGCGTCGGCCAGCCTGGCGCTCAACCCGCTTGAGCAACTGCGCTACGTAATCCTGCCCCAGGCCCTGCGCATTGCCGTGGCGCCCACCGTGGGCTTCTCGGTGCAGGTGGTCAAAGGCACCGCCGTGACCTCGATCATCGGCTTTACCGAACTGACCAAGACCGGCGGCATGCTCGCCAATGCCACGTTCGAGCCCTTCATGGTCTACGGCCTGGTGGCGCTTGGTTACTTTCTGCTCTGCTACCCCCTATCCCTCAGTGCGCGCTACCTGGAAAGGAGACTGCATGCCTCTGCTTAGAATTTCCGCCCTGCATAAGTATTACGGCGATCACCACGTACTCAAGGGCATCGACCTGACCGTTGAAGAAGGCCAGGTGGTGGCGATCATAGGGCGCAGCGGCTCGGGTAAATCCACACTATTGCGCACCCTCAACGGCCTGGAATCGATCAACGACGGCGTGATCGAAGTCGACGGCGAATACCTCGACGCCGCCCGCGCTGACCTGCGCAGCCTGCGGCAGAAAGTCGGCATGGTGTTTCAGCAGTTCAACCTGTTCCCGCACCTGACCGTCGGCGAAAACGTGATGCTCGCGCCGCAAGTCGTCCAAAAAGTGCCCAAGGCCAAGGCTGCGCTGCTGGCCAAGCAAATGCTGGAGCGCGTCGGGCTGGGGGAGAAATTCGACGCCTTCCCCGATCGCTTGTCCGGCGGCCAGCAGCAACGCGTGGCGATTGCCCGCGCACTGGCGATGTCGCCCAAGGTGCTGCTGTGCGATGAAATCACCTCGGCCCTCGACCCGGAACTGGTCAATGAAGTGCTCAGCGTGGTGCGCCAACTGGCCAAGGACGGCATGACCCTGATCATGGTGACTCACGAGATGCGCTTTGCCCGCGAAGTCGGCGACAAGCTGGTGTTCATGCACCAGGGCAAGGTGCATGAAGTCGGCGATCCCAAACACTTGTTCGCGCACCCGAAAACCGCCGAACTGGCCAACTTCATCGGCTCTACGGAGCAGCCGGACTGACCAGCTCGAATTGGCCATGGCCCTCCAGTTGCATCTCCCGGCGTACCGCGAGGGCATCGGCCGGCAGTTGAACCTCAATCTCCACCTGGGCCGTCAACCGGCGGCCCGTCACCGCCACACCGGCGGCATTGGCAAACAACGTGCGACCGGGTAGCAGCCGCCCGCTGGCGGTTTCATCGGGTTGCCACGACACCGGGCTGCCGTCGACCTGCGCCTGCCTCAGGCTCAAAGTGAAACGCCCTTGCCGGCCAAACTGATAGCTTTGGGCATCAGCGGGTGCACCGCTGAAGCGCAGGCTCATCCCCGTGGGAGTCGCGCAGAGCACGCTCAGGTGCAGCGTACGTTGCGTATCCAGCATCAATGTCGCCCTGCCAGACGACGCTTGCGAAGGACGCATCACCCCGTAGTCGATCCGAGGCTCGCTCAAGGTCATCCGGCAGTCGTCAGCACGCGCAGGGCTGCCCATCAGGGCGACCAACAACAGGCAGAGGCGGGGAACATGTGAGCCACTCATCGGCTTAGCGAGCATGGCATACCGCCGGTGCGGTTTCGAAAAGTTGGTCATCGCCAGACTCTTGCTCAGGGTTGACTTGCAGCACACAGGCGGCCGAGTCCGGCAATGAAACCCTCAGCGTTTGCGGCCCATTGATGTTATTGAGAAAAATCATGCCGTCACCCACCACACTGGTCATAAAGTTGTTGTCCTCGCCGAACACCGCGGCCCCTTGAGGCAAGGGCCGGCCCTGTTCATCCAGGGCTTCAAGCAACAGACGACGGACTTTCACCACATCAAAGTTGAGGATGTTGACTGAGCCACGACCGGCAGCGAGCACCTTGGTCCCGTTCTTCAAATCGACGCGCCTGGGCAGCGACTGGGTCTGTACTTGCACATGGTTATTGCCGTAGGCCTGCAGCCCGGGGATCACCGCCTGGCCGCTGAAATCCGTCCATACCGGCCCTTGGGCCGTGGAGACCTTGGCCGTAGCAATATCGCCCACCGAGACGATGCCAAACGTGTCCTGCACTGCATACGGCGAGAACGTCACGCCGTGTTCATGGGCGACAATGCCGCCTTGCAGTTGCCCGGAATAACTGGTGCTCGACGGATCACGGCTGGCACCCAAGCTCACGCGGGTATAAAGCGGCAGTACGTCCACACGGCCGCGCACGCTCTGTTCACGCTCGCTCACGTCTCTATCAACACCGACCTCGTAGTTCACATAGTCGTTGACCCGCTCGCTGAGAGCAGTGCCAGCATCCAGTCGGTCGCCTCGACGACTGACGTAAGAACTGACTCGGCGATTGCCGCCCAGGGGCACGGTCACCTGCAGCCGGAGGGAGGCGTCTTCGTCCAGCCGTCCGTCGCGTCGGCCACCCGCAACCGAGTCACGGCGTCGAGGCGCGACCCCACCGACCTGAGCGTCGGCGATCAGCGCCACACCCACACCGTTAAACGTATTGTTCCATGAGGCAAAGAGGTGATCGGCGGACTGCCCGTCAAACTGCGAGCTACGCGTGAAACTGATGGAAAAACCACCCACAAACGGGTCCGCCCAGCTCAACCCTGCCGTGTACTGGCGCTTGAAACGCGCATCGAAGTCGTACCCACGCGACGCCTGGCCTGCGTCCAGCACCTCCCGGTAGCCTCGGCTTTGCGTAGAGGCGCTCAGGTTCATGTCGAGGTTGGCGAACAACGGGCTGCCCACAGAGAGTGTGCTGCGTGCGCCCCCTACGCCATCTTGGCCATCACGGGACAGGTTGTGGCGCATGCCCACCGTCATTTGATGGAAAAACACACTGCTCAGTGAGCCGCCTGCCGACTGATACTCGTCGGTACTCAGCAAGCCGAAACCCAGTGACGAGTTCTGGCCCAGCCCCCAGGTGCCGCTGCCCATGACAACAACGGGCGCTTCCCGGCTGTCGAAGGACGTGTCACGCACCTTGCCGACGGAAAAGTAATACCCCGGCGCAACCGGAGCCCCACCTCGAAACGACGCGGCGGGTACGACAAAACTGCGCTTTGCGCCCCGCACGTCAATCACGCTCACATCGAGGTCGCTGGTGCTGTTGAGCAACGGTAATCCGGTGAGCCTGAACGGCCCCTCCGGCACCAGCGTGGTATGGATCAATGCACCCGACTGACGCACCTCGACCCGTGACTGGCTTTGGGCCAGCCCTTCAACCACTACCTCGCTGCTGCCCCCACCCGCGCGTTGTTGACCATCCGGAAAAAACTGCAAGCCAGCCAGTTGCACCCCGCCAAATATCGGGTTTCTGCTGGAAATCTGCCCGGCCTGGAAAGTCGACTGCAACGCCGCGATATCACGCTGGGCGTAGGCGTCCACCTGCTCGGTTCGCGTCTGGCCATTGTCAGAGATAAAAAACTGGCGGCTGCGAACAATCCAGTTACCCAGGTTGAACCCTGCCTCGGTATAGGCCGATACAAAGCGACTTGGCCCACTTCGCGAACGGGTATCGAAACCCAACACGTCATAGTTGAAGATGGCTGCCGCGCCGCCCTGAGAAAAATTCCCGGCCTCCCACTCTGGCGCGCGCAGGGACTGGGTCGGCACTACCAGGGTGACCTCATCGCTGCTCGGGCGCAGCCGTACCATGGTCGCCGGGTATTCACCAACGAAATCATGGCAGGCCTGGTCAGGGCTGATGCCTTCGCGTATCACACGGGAGGGTTTGACCAGACCCGCCTTCGCCAGTAACGCCTCGGTGAAGCACAACTGGCCCTGGTAATCGAACCGCGCGTCCACCAACCCCAGCGGGGCGCCATTGACCCGCAGCCCGACCACATGCACACCTTCGCGAAAGCGCGCCGCGCTGCGAAAGTATTCGGACACCTGCGGGTCGATCCCAAGGGTTGTCAACGCGGCCAGGTCAAAACCTTCTCCGAGCGCCACGGCTGCGCTGGAGCCTGGCAACCCCCACAGCGTCGCGAGCCCCAGCAAGACCCTGGAACGCGCCTGTAATACCTTGCCAGACGCGCTTTTGGCAGAGCGACCTGAGTGCCTGATCTTTTTCATAGGCTTGTCAGTCCGCATCTGCCGTAACGGGTGCGCGGTAGCTGTCCACCGTAAACCCGTAGACCGTGGCCGGTTGAATCTCCACCGCGACCACTCCCGCCACTGAGTTGTCTGTCGCTACCGTGAGCACTTCACCCGGCAGAATGTAGGTACGCGGTAACTTTCCCAGACGCGCCAGCGGATGCAGTTGGACTTCCAGTGCCATCCGCACAACGTAAGCGCTGTTGTTATAAGCCTTTATCTGGTCACCTTCGCGCTTCCAGGTGAGCAACTGCCACGGCGCATCGTGCTTGGGCAAGCCTTTGGGATGCAGGATCAACGGCAGGTTCTGGCGCAGGGTGATACCGATGGTCGCACCGCCGGGCGCGCGAGCCTGGGGGATACCTTCAAAGGAGACTCGCTTCAGGCGTTGGGTCTTGAGCGGTGCCTTCGCGGTCATGATGAAGCGTACAAGTTGAGTGTCGCCCGCCTCGACCCGAGTAATGGGCGGCGTAACAATCAACAAGGATTCCAAATCTTCAGGTATGTTTTGTATGACCGAATGCAATAACGCCGCACCAGGGTCAGTGTTTTTGATATTAAGTGTCGCCTCACCGTCCTCTTCATTCAAAATCACAACTGTTGTCTCGGGTTGCATCCCGTCAGCTACGGCCAAACCACACAAGCAAAGGCACACGCTTACATACCGTAGAAACGCCATCACTATTATTGAAAGAGCCTTCACTGAGTTCCCTCACCGCCATAAAGCCAATAATCAACGAACACCCACGCAAAAACAGCCGACACTTAACAGAGACGCATCACTGCCTGTGCGTTAATGTCGGCCGTTAATAACGTATTTAGATGTAACTCAATTCCAGAGTGGCGCGGCCGTCCAGCGTCGTATCGCGGGTCAGGTCCAGATCTTGCGTGCGGTTGATAACGGCTTTCACAGCCAGAGTGCCCGTAAGTTGGGTGATGGATGCGGGTTGCAGGCTGGAGCCGTTGCCCCACGAATATTGACTCGGCCTTTGCGCGACTTTGCCGTCACTGCGCTGCCAGGAACCTGTGGTACCAACACGCACCAGAGGGTTCAGGGGCCCGGTGGACGAGCTCAGATTCGTCAGCCTCACGGAGTAGCCACCCGTACGCTTGCCGTTGGCAAGGCCAAGCCCGAAGTTCTGCGCCTCGGTGAACCCGGAACCGAGAATCCCGGTCACCTTGCTGCCCGATTGCAGGTCAGTCAGCGTCAGGCCGAACTGGGCTGGCGCCTTGCCGCAACTGACGGACAAGCTGACAGGTTTTTCTGTTAGAGGATTGAAGTTGGTGGCGGACAGACTGCCGGAGGGAATTATTCCGTAATCCACGATGCCGCCACCGGCGAGGCTGAGGTTGCAAGCCAACGGCTTGATCGTCCCTCGTACAATCAGTTCAGCAGCCGTTGTTGCATGAGCGCCGATACTCGCGACCAGACACAGAGTACCTACTGTCAAACCAAGCATTTTTTTCATGTTTAACCTGTCATCTATAGTGGGCAGGTGCGTTTACGATGGCCGGGTATCCTTTACCCATCTTTTCTTCATCCTGAACATAGGACCATAAATAAATAACACCACGGCGAAATTGCCGAGTGACAGTCTGTCGCTTTGCCGCCCGAATAAAGAATGAGAGAACACGCCACTGTTCGTGGGAGGCGTAAATAGAGAAAGTGGGCCAGAATTCATCGTCGAGTAGGCTTAAGTACAAAACAAATTAGTGATTACCCGACTTAGTGTAGGCAAAATCATAAACAGCCTGAAAACAACAAGCGCTTAATTATGCCTACAAAGATGAAACATCATTCGCTACGGGCTTAGAAAACCGTCCTACATTCCCCACAAGAATTCCTTACACACAGCCAAAGAAAAATTACCGAAGCAGTACGCGTTGGCACCAAAGGTCGATCGTGGCACGATGGCTGGGTTATCGACCGAGACCCCCTAACCATGCCGCAATCCAAAGCCAAGAATCTGTCCCTGATCGCCGCCATCGACCTGGGCTCCAACAGCTTTCACATGGTCGTGGCCAAGGCCCAGAACGGCGAAATCCGCATCCTTGAGCGGCTCGGCGAAAAAGTGCAACTGGCTGCCGGAATCGACGATGAGCGCCAACTCAACGAAGAATCCATGCAGCGCGGGCTCGATTGCCTCAAGCGATTTGCCCAGTTGATCAACGGCATGCCCCTGGGCGCCGTGCGAATCGTCGGCACCAACGCCCTGCGCGAAGCCCGAAACCGTGGCGAATTCATCCGCCGCGCCGAGGAGATCCTTGGGCATCCCGTTGAAGTCATCTCTGGCCGTGAAGAAGCGCGCCTGATCTACCTCGGCGTGTCCCACACCCTGGCCGATACGCCCGGCAAACGCCTGGTCGCCGACATCGGCGGGGGCAGTACCGAATTCATCATTGGCCAGCGCTTCGAACCGCTACTGCGCGAAAGCCTGCAGATGGGCTGCGTCAGCTTTACCCAACGCTATTTCAAGGATGGCAAGATCACCCCGGCGCGCTACGCCCAGGCTTACACGGCGGCGCGACTGGAGATCATGAGCATCGAGCACGCCCTGCACCGCCTGTCCTGGGATGAAGCCATCGGCTCGTCCGGCACAATCCGCGCCATCGGCCTGGCCCTGAAAGCCGGCGGCCATGGCACCGGTGAAGTAAATGCCGAAGGCCTGGCGTGGCTAAAACGCAAACTGTTCAAGCTGGGGGACGCCGAGAAAATCGACTTCGACGGCATCAAGCCGGATCGTCGTACCATCTTCCCGGCCGGCCTGGCGATTCTTGAAGCGATCTTCGACGCCCTCGAGTTGCAACGCATGGACCACTGCGACGGCGCCCTGCGCGAAGGTGTGCTCTACGACCTGCTGGGCCGCCACCACCACGAGGACGTGCGGGAGCGCACGCTCACTTCGTTGATGGAGCGTTACCACGTCGACTTGGAACAAGCAGCCCGGGTGGAGCGTAAAGCCCTGCACGCCTTCGACCAGGTCGCCGAGGATTGGGACCTGGAAGACGGCGTATGGCGCGAGTTGTTGGGCTGGGCGGCCAAGGTGCATGAGGTGGGCCTGGATATCGCCCACTACCATTACCACAAGCACGGTGCCTATCTGATTGAGCACTCGGACCTTGCCGGCTTCTCCCGGGAAGACCAGCAAATGCTGGCGCTGTTGGTGCGTGGCCACCGCCGTAACATCCCTAAGGACAAATTCGCAGAGTTCGGCGACGAAGGCATCAAGCTGATTCGCCTGTGCGTGCTGCTGCGCTTTGCAATCCTGTTCCACCATATCCGTGGCACCCAGGAAATGCCCCAGGTGACCCTGCGCGCCGACGGCGACAGCCTGGACGTAGTGTTCCCGAAAGGTTGGCTGGATGAGAATCAGCTGACCCAGGCGGATTTCGCCCAGGAAGCGGAGTGGCTGACGCGGGTAGGGTTCAGCCTGAACATGCGCTGAGCCGGTCCAAAGAACACTGCAAAAACAAATGTGGGAGCAGACTTGCTCGCGAATGCGGAGTGTCAGTCACTAGATGTACTGACTGATCTACCGCATTCGCGAGCAAGCCCGCTCCCACATTAGGTTTGTGTCGGCTGTTAGTTAACCGTCAGGATCGGGCTACCCAAGCGCTCCAGCAACGTCGCCTGCGCACTGCGCGGGTTCTGGTTGCCGGTCGGCGTGTTGCGAATATAGCGGCCGTCCGACTGCAGGCTCCAGCTGTGGGTGTTGTCGGTGAGGTAGCTTTCCAGCTCCTTCTTGACCCGCATGATCAACTTCTTGCCTTCCACCGGGAAGCATGTTTCCACACGCTTATCAAGGTTGCGCTCCATCCAGTCGGCACTGGAGAGGAACATCTGCTCTTCGCCACCGTTGAGGAAGTAGAAAACCCGCGTGTGTTCCAGGAAGCGGCCGATGATCGAGCGCACATGGATGTTGTGCGAAACCCCGACAATGCCCGGACGCAGGCAGCACATGCCGCGCACCACCAGATCGATGCGCACGCCGGACTGGCTGGCCTTGTACAGCGCGCGAATGATCTTCGGATCGGTCAACGAGTTGAACTTGGCAATGATGTGCGCCGGTTTGCCGTCGAGGGCGAACTGGGTTTCGCGGGCAATCATGTCGAGCATGCCCTTCTTGAGGGTGAACGGCGCGTGCAGCAGCTTCTTCATGCGCAAGGTCTTGCCCATGCCGATCAACTGGCTGAACAACTTGCCGACGTCTTCACACAAGGCATCGTCGGACGTCAGCAGGCTGTAGTCGGTGTAGAGCTTGGCGTTACCGGCGTGGTAGTTACCAGTGCCCAAGTGCGCGTAGCGCACGATCTCACCGGCTTCGCGGCGCAGGATCAGCATCATCTTGGCGTGGGTCTTGAAGCCGACCACACCGTAGATCACCACCGCGCCGGCCGCTTGCAGGCGGCTGGCCAACTGCAGGTTGGACTCTTCGTCGAACCGCGCACGCAACTCGATCACCGCCGTGACTTCCTTGCCGTTACGCGCGGCGTCGACCAGGGCGTCGACGATTTCCGAGTTGGCGCCGGAACGGTACAGGGTCTGGCGCACGGCCAACACGTGTGGGTCCTTGGCGGCTTGTCGCAGCAAGTCGACCACTGGCGTGAAGGACTCGAACGGATGCAGCAGCAGGATGTCCTGCTTGCTCACCACGCTGAAGATATTCTCGCTGTTTTGCAGCAATTTCGGGATCTGCGGGGTGAACGGGGTGTATTGCAGTTCCGGATGGCTGTCCAGGCCGGTAATGCTGAACAGGCGCGTCAAGTTCACCGGGCCGTTGACCTGGTACAACTCGGATTCGGCCAGGTTGAACTGTTTCAGCAGGTAGTCCGACAGGTGTTTAGGGCAGGTGTCGGCCACTTCCAGGCGCACCGCATCGCCGTAGCGCCGCGAGAACAGCTCGCCGCGCAGAGCACGGGCCAAGTCTTCGACGTCTTCGGAGTCCAGCGCCAGGTCGGCGTTACGGGTCAGGCGGAATTGGTAGCAGCCCTTCACCTTCATGCCCTGGAACAGGTCATCGGCGTGCGCATGGATCATCGACGACAGGAATACATAGTTATCGCCAGCGCCCCCCACCTCTTCCGGTACCTTAATGATCCGTGGCAACAGACGCGGTGCCGGGATGATCGCAAGGCCTGAGTCACGGCCGAAGGCGTCGATACCTTCCAGCTCGACAATAAAGTTGAGGCTCTTGTTCACCAGCAACGGGAACGGGTGCGTCGGGTCGAGGCCAATGGGGGTGATGATCGGCGAAATCTCGTCACGGAAGTAACGGCGCACCCAGGTCTTGATCTTGGTGGTCCAGTGACGACGACGGATGAAGCGGACCTGATGTTTTTCCAGTTCCGGCAACAGGATGTCGTTGAGGATCGCGTATTGGCGGTCCACATGGCCGTGTACCAGTTCGCTGATGCGCGCCAGCGCCTGATGCGGCTGCAGGCCGTCGGCGCCGGCTTGTTCGCGGGCAAAGGTGATTTGTTTCTTGAGGCCGGCGACGCGAATCTCGAAGAACTCGTCCAGGTTGCTGGAGAAGATCAGCAGGAACTTCAGCCGCTCCAGCAGCGGATAGGACTCATCCAGCGCCTGTTCCAGTACGCGGATGTTGAATTGCAGTTGTGACAGCTCGCGGTGGATGTACAGGCTGCTGTCATCCAGGTTGGTCACAGCGACCACTGGGGCCGGCGCAGGTGGCTCGGCCACCACGACAGGCACGGCGGGCTGGTGCTCCGGCGGCGTTGCGGTGACTTGTTCAACCACCGGGTGAGTGTCTTTTACGGCAACTTCTGTGAGTCCTTCGGTATTCATCGAGTGTTCCTGTGAGGGCTATTGTTGCTCTCTAAGCAATTGGGCGGCGCGGGCGGCGAAGTAGGTCAGAATGCCATCAGCCCCGGCGCGTTTAAAGGCTGTGAGGGATTCAAGGATCACCCCTTCACTCAGCCATCCATTCTGTATTGCTGCCATGTGCATGGCGTATTCGCCACTGACCTGATACACAAAGGTCGGCACCTTGAATTCTTCTTTGACCCGATAAAGGATGTCCAAGTAGGGCATCCCTGGCTTGACCATCACCATGTCAGCGCCTTCGGCCAAGTCGGCCGCCACTTCATGCAGGGCTTCATGGCTGTTGGCCGGGTCCATCTGGTACGAAGCCTTGTTGGCCTTGCCCAGGTTAAGCGCCGAGCCCACCGCATCGCGGAACGGGCCGTAATAGGCGCTGGCGTACTTGGCCGAATAGGCCATGATCCGCACGTTGACGTGACCGGCCAGCTCCAGGGATTCGCGGATCGCCTGGATCCGGCCGTCCATCATGTCCGACGGTGCAACCACCTGGGCACCGGCTGCTGCATGGGACAGGGCTTGCTTGACCAGGGCATCCACGGTGATGTCGTTTTCAACATAGCCGTCCCGGTCAAGAATGCCATCCTGACCGTGGGTGGTGAACGGGTCCAACGCCACGTCAGTGATCACCCCCAGCTCCGGGAAACGCTCGCGCAGGGCACGCGTGGCGCGCTGGGCGATTCCTTGCGGGTTCCAGGCTTCGGCAGCGTCCAGCGACTTGAGTTCACACGGTGTGACCGGGAACAGCGCCAGCGCTGGAATCCCCAACTCGACCCAGCCCGCGGCTTCTTCAAGCAGCAGATCAATGCTCAGGCGTTCGACACCGGGCATCGAAGCCACCGCTTCCCGACGATTTTCACCGTCCAGCACAAACACCGGCAGGATCAGATCGTCGGTCGTCAGTACGTTTTCACGCACCAGACGACGAGAAAAATCATCACGACGATTGCGACGCAGACGGGTGGCGGGAAACAGGCGATTGGAGGGGTTAAAGCTCACGACAGACTCCTGAGCCCGGGTTCACGGGCGAGCGTTGCAGTTATAAGCGGCCATTATGACGAAGGTATGACAGTTGTGCTTAAGGATGCGACCTGTAGTCGCATTCGCCATTTACATAGGAAATGTTCACTTCGCGACACATCTCGATACTTTCATGAATCTTCGTGAAGGCGTAGGCTGCGCGTTCATTTCGCCAGCACCCAGACCATGCTTCAACAATTTCTGCATGACTTCGGCTACTTTGCCCTCTTCCTAGGCACCTTCTTTGAAGGCGAGACCATTCTTGTTCTCGCAGGCTTCCTGGCGTTCCGTGGGTACATGGATATCAACCTGGTGGTGGTGGTTGCCTTTTTCGGTAGCTACGCCGGCGATCAGCTTTGGTATTACATGGGCCGCAAGCACGGCCGCAAGCTGTTGGCGCGCAAGCCGCGCTGGCAATTGATGGGCGACAAAGCGCTGGAGCATATCCGCAAGCACCCGGATATCTGGGTATTGAGCTTTCGCTTCGTCTACGGGCTACGCACGGTCATGCCAGTGGCGATCGGTCTTTCCGGCTACCCGCCGCTGCGTTACCTGATCCTTAACGGTATTGGTGCCGCGATCTGGGCGGCCGCGTTGGGCGCAGCGGCCTATCACTTCGGCGCGGTGCTGGAAGGCATGCTCGGTAGCGTGAAGAAATATGAGTTATGGGTATTGGGCGCGTTGCTGCTACTAGGCGTTGGCCTCTGGCTGCGCCGCCGCTTCAAGAACGCCCGTATCGCTCGTCAGGCCTGTGCCGATGAAAAGGCCCGGCTTGCCGCCGAGCAAGCACGGGTTGAAGCGCCTAAGACACCCGTCGAGTAAACCGGCTTCTGCAGCAGTAGAGGCCAATCACGCTGAGCAGGCTGTAACTGAGCAGGCCCAGCCAGCCCAGGTTGCTGGCCGGCCACAGACCGACCAACGGTGCCAGCCATACCAGCGGCACATTCAGCACCAGCCGTGAAAGCTCGGCGTTGAACGCCCACGGGCGGTTCTCCAAAGCCACACCCAATGTAAACAGCCCCAACGCCATGGCACTCCAGCCCAGGATCAGCGCCGCCGTGGGCAAGCCTTCGCCGACATTCATCAAATAGCTACCAAAGCCGACATACGCCGCGAACTGCAGGGCGATGTAGACCTGTTGGCGCACATCCAGCGCTACCTCGAATTTGCGGAACTGGCTCAAATCATGTTTCGCCAGCGGGTACTTGGCCTTCACGTCCGCCGGGCGCCAGCCGGTGCGCATGAACCAGATGCGCAGCTTGTCCCACCGGTTTTCTGTGCGCCGCGCATCACTCCACAGCTGTGCATAAAACTGCAGGTTGGCCCACAGCGGGTTCCAGCTGGCCAACGGCGTGGTCACGCCGAAAATGACCGGCTCGTTGTCGTCTTCTTCCTGGAAGGAGCCGAACAGGCGGTCCCAAATAATGAACACCCCGCCGTAGTTGCGATCCATGTAGAGAGCGTTCTGTGCATGGTGGGCCCGATGATTGGATGGCGTGACGAAAAACCATTCGAACCAGCCGAGTTTGGGCACATGCCGGGTGTGCACCCAGAATTGATACAGCAAGTTGACGGACGCCACGCTGATAAACACCACCAACGGCACACCGAGTGCGGCCAGCGGCAGGTAGAAGATCCAGCTCAGCAGGAAACCGGTGCTGGTCTGGCGCAGGGCAGTGCTGAGGTTGTAGTCCTCGCTCTGGTGATGCACCGAGTGCGCGGTCCACAAGATGTTGCGTTCGTGCCCCATGCGATGCAGCCAGTAGTAGCAGAAGTCGTAGAACACAAAGGCGAACACCCAGGTCCAGACGCTTTGGGCCGACAGCTCGACCACCGCGAGGTGCTTGAGGGCGAACGCATAGGTCAACAGCCCCACGCCCTTGCTCAGCAGCCCCGTGGTGGTAGACAGCACACCGGTGCTAAGGCTGTTGATGGCGTCCGCCACCCGGTAGTTACGCTGGCCACGCCAATGATCGGCGAGCAGCTCCACCACAATCAGGGCGATGAAAAACGGTACCGCGTAAGGCACGAAGTCCATGGTCTGGTCCGGTCTATTTTTGTTACATCAGATTAGGTGCAGCGGCGCGAGACCCCATTGGCAACAGATGACAAATTAGTAGACATTTAACGCCAAGAACCCAGGAGAAATGCCCATGAGCAAAAAGATAGCAGTGATCCTTTCCGGCTGTGGCGTGTACGACGGCGCAGAGATCCAAGAAAGCGTGATCACGCTGCTGCGCCTGGACCAGCGCGGCGCTCAGGTCCAATGCTTCGCCCCAGACATCGCGCAACTGCACGTGATCAACCACCTCACCGGCGAAGCGATGCCCGAGTCACGCAATGTGCTGGTGGAGTCGGCGCGGATCGCCCGGGGTGACGTGAAAGACATCCGCGAAGCCAATGCCGAAGACTTCGATGCGCTGATCGTGCCCGGCGGGTTTGGTGCGGCGAAGAACCTGTCGAACTTTGCCGTGGAAGGCGCCGGCTGCAGCGTCAACCCGCAGGTTCTGGAGCTGGCCGAGGCTTTTGCCGAAGCGGGCAAGCCCGTCGGGTTGATCTGCATTTCACCGGCCCTGGCGGCGAAAATCTACGGTCCTGGCGTGACCTGCACCATTGGCAACTGTGCCGACACCGCCGCCGCACTGGACAAGATGGGCGCCACCCACCAGGAGTGCGCGGTGGAAGATATCGTCGAAGACCAGGCGCGCAAACTGGTGAGTACCCCGGCCTATATGCTCGGCAAGAACATCAGCGAGGTCGCTTCGGGGATCAACAAGCTGGTGGATCGGTTGCTGGAGCTCACACACGAAAACGACTGATCAGCTTGCCAAACACTGGGTGTAGTGAGCGGGCTTGCCCGCTCACTACACAGATCAGGCTTGGCGCATCAACCGGGTGAGGATTCGGTCCAGGGCATTGGCAAACGCCTGCTTGTCCTTCTCGCCATGGGGCGGTGGACCGCCGCCCATCTGGCCCTGCTCGCGCAGATCGGTGAACAGGTTGCGCACTGCCAGGCGCTCACTCATGTTGGCCGGGCTAAACTCCTTGCCCCGTGGATCGAGGGCCGTAACACCCTTTTTCACCAAACGGTCAGCCAGCGGCACATCGCTGCAGATCACCAGTTCACCAGGCTCTGCGTGCTCTACCAGGTAGTCATCCGCCGCATCCGGGCCACTGGGCACCACAATCAGCTTCACGCAGGCAAAGCTCGGCTTGATCTGGCTCTGACCGGCCACCAGCACCACTTCGAACTGGCGCTTGAGGGCGAACTTCACCACTTGGTCCTTGGCCGCCCGAGGGCAGGCGTCGGCATCAATCCACACGCGCATCTTATGCCGCCACCCGGCGCTTCTCAGCCATCCGACTGCGGCCATACAGCACCATAATCGCCAGGATCGCTACTGCCTGCGCACTCAGCGAGTAGGCATCGGCGTGAATCCCCAGCCAATCAAAGTCAAAGAATGCCACCGGCCGCGTGCCGAAGATCCCGGCTTCCTGCAACGCCTTCACGCCGTGCCCCGCAAACACCACCGACAGTGCACACAGCAGCGCCGCGTTGATTCCGAAGAACAACGCCAACGGCAGCTTCGCCGAACCCCGCAGGATCACCCACGCCAGGCCCACCAACAGCACCAACGCCGTGGCGCCACCCGCCAGCACAGCGTTGTGCCCGGCCGGACCGGCTTGCAGCCACAGGGTTTCGTAGAACAGGATCACCTCGAACAGCTCGCGGTACACCGAGAAGAACGCCAGCATCGCAAAGCCAAAACGCCCGCCACCGCCCACCAGGCTGCTCTTGATGTAATCCTGCCAGGCCGCAGCGTGGCGACGGTCATGCATCCACACGCCGAGCCACAGCACCATCACGCTGGCGAACAGCGCCGTGCAGCCCTCAAGCAGCTCGCGCTGGGCGCCGCTCACGTCAATCACATACGCGGCCAACGCCCAGGTCGCCAAACCCGCCAACAGCGCCAGGCCCCAGCCGACGTTGACGCTGCGCACCGCCGACTGCTGGCCAGTGTTGCGCAGGAACGCGAGGATCGCGGCCAGCACCAGGATCGCTTCCAGGCCTTCACGCAGCAGGATCAACAAACCGGAGATGTAGCTCAACGACCAGCTCAGGCCGTCGCTGCCCAGCAAGCCGGCGGACTCGGTGAGTTTGCCTTTGGCCACGTCCAGACGCTGTTGAACCTGCTCGACCGGCAAACCGTCCTGCAACGACTGCCGGTAGGCCATCAGCGCCTTCTCGGTGTCTTTGCGCACGTTGGCGTCGACGTTATCCAGGGAGCTTTCCACCAGCTCGAAGCCTTCCAGGTACGCGGCCACCGACAGGTCGTAGGCCTGTTCGTGATCTCCGCTGCGGAACGCCGCCAAACTCTTATCCAGGGTCGTAGCGGTGTATTCAAGCAACTGCCCTGGCCCCCGCTTGACCTGCGGCGGTTGCGCCCGCTGGGCGCGGAACGTCGCGGCGGCAGCTGGGCCGTTAGCGGCCAGCACTTCATTGGGCGTCTGGCGAGCCAGGTCGGCGAGGTTAAACGGTTGCTCATTTTTAGCGCCGGCCGGGTCGGCGGTGAAACCGGCGATGTAAGTGGCCAGGTCCCAGCGTTGGCGATCGTCCAGTTGGTCGGCAAAGGACGGCATATCGGTACCTTCGACACCCAGGCCCAGCGTGTTGTAGATCGCGTAGAGGCTCAGGCGATCCAGACGCACAGCGTCCCGCAGGTTAGCGGGCGGCGGCGTCATACCCACACTGGCCGGCCCATCACCGGAGCCCGCTGTGCCGTGGCACACCGAGCAATGTTGGGCGTAGAGCGGCGCGCCACGGGTTGGATCAGGCGTGATCGCCGGGGCCTGACTGACTTCATAGGCCACGGCCAGTTGAGCCCCCAATTGCCGGGCTTGGCGTGCGACTGTCGCGCCGTCCTGATGAGCGGTTACAGCCGCTAACAGTTCATCAACACCGTTGGCCAACGCCGCGCGTTCCTGGCGCTGTGGCAACTCTGCCACCAGCCCCTGCAACACCCCGAGAAACTCCAGCTGTTCGCGGTATTCGGATTCATCGATAACCTTGCCCGCCTCCACCGTCGGAGGATAGTCAGCACCAATGTAGTCCAGCAAATGCAGAGCTTGTGGGGCGCCCTCGGCAGTCGCGGCCAACAGGTTGAAGCTGCACGACATCAACGCCGGCAATATCAGCCAGGCGAGAAAACGGAAGGGGGCAGTCATGAACGAATCTCAAATGGAAATACGAAGTAACACATTGTTAAGGCTTTGCGGGTTTGACTCAAGCCGTAAGTGATTTGTCGTTTGTGGGGGCGGAGCGTTTTAAATGCGGGAGGGTGGCACTCCAGTCGATTTCATCTGAGCAAATAGCCAATGTTTTGCCAGTAATGGTGCCTATAATGCCGCGCCCTGTTAGTGCGAAAGGGAGTTTCGTTCCTCGTTCTTATGAGGAATTACCACATCGGTTGATACTTTTCAGGGAAGAAGTTTGCATGGCATTTCGCGCCTTACCTTCGCTCGCGCTTGCGGCGGTTACCTTGCTGTCCGGCTGTTCGATGTTCCGCAACTACGACACCGAACTGCAAGCCACCAATCAGCAATTGGCCACCGGCAATGTCGACGCCGCGCTGACGCTGCTGGAAAAGAACAACACCGGCGACGACAAGGACCTGCTCTATTTCTTCGAGAAGGGCGAGTTGCTGCGGGCTAAAGGCGACATGACTGGCAGCCAGACAGCCTGGCGCAGTGCCGACCTGCAAGTCGCCAAGTGGGAGGACTCGGTCAAGTTCGACAGCGCAAGGTACCTCGCCCAGTTCGGCAGTTTCGTTGCCAACGACAAAGTGCGGCGCTACGAAGGCTATGACTACGAAAAGGTCATGCTGACCACGCAGATGGCCCTGAACCTCCTGGCCCTGAACGACTTCGACGGCGCGCGCACCCAAATCAAGAAGACCCATGAACGCGAAGCGGTGATTGCCGACCTGAGGGACAAGGAATACCTCAAGCGCGAGAACGAAGCCGAGCGTGAAGGCGTGACCACCCGGATGAAAGACCTGCGCGGCTACCCGGTGGAAGCCCTGGATGCGCCGGAAGTGGTCGGCCTGAAAAACAGCTACCAGAGTGCGTTCAGCCATTACCTGGCCGGTTTCGTCTACGAAGCCTTGGGCGAAAAAGACCTGGCTGCCCCCGGCTACCGCAAGGCCGCCGAGTTGCGCCCCAATACCCCGTTGCTGGAACAGGCCCTGCTGAACCTGGATAAATCCAAGGTCGGCGCCAATGAAACCGACGTGCTGATCGTGGTGCAGAGCGGCCTGGCACCGGCCCGCGATTCGATTCGCCTGCCGCTGCCGATTCCCATCAATGGCAACCTGGTGATCACACCGCTGTCGTTCCCGGTGATCAAGGCGGATACGTCCACCGCGACCTTCGCCCAGATCGGCGTCGACGGCCAGCAGCAGAACCTCACTGCACTCAACAGCACCACGGCCATGTCCCGCCGCGCACTGCGCGATGACATGCCGGGGATCATCCTGCGCACCACCGTGCGCGCGGTCACCCGTGGCGTGGCGCAGAACAACCTGAACAAGACCAACCCTATGGCGGGCCTGGTGCTGGGTATCGCCTCGGCCGTCACCGAAGGCGCCGACACCCGCACCTGGCGCACCCTGCCGGACATGACCCAGGTGACCCGCCTGCGCCTCAAGCACGGCGAACACCAGGTCAGCCTGCCCAATGCCCTGGGCGGCACGCTGGTGACGGTCAAGGCTGATCAGCGCTATCAGGTGATCACCCTGCGCGTGGTTGGTAACCAAGTGTTCGCGGGCGGCCTGGCCGCCCATGTGGTGCCGAACACGGCCACCCAAGCCATCGCCCTCAAACAACCTTAAGGAGCACGCTATGCGTCATTTCATCCCTGGCGCCCTGGCGCTGGTCCTGCTTGCAGGCTGTGCCACCCCACCACCGCCGGAGCCCGGCAGCGCCGCGAGCAAAATCGTAGTAATGGGCAAATTCAAGGGCGTCGCGGTCGGTGCCATTCGTGTTGCCCGCGAGAACGGCTTTCTCACCGCCAAGGTGCAGTTGAGCAACATCACCAGCAGCAACCAGATGATGTATTACCGCTTTGCCTGGCTGGGTGCCGATGGCTTCCCGGTGGGCGATGAAGAAACCTGGAAGGTGCTGAACCTGTACGCCAACCAGGCGACCTTCCTGCCAGCGATTGCCAACTTGCCGCAGGCGGCGGACTTCCGCCTTGAAGTGAAAACGCCTTGAGCCGTTCACCCTTTTTGCTACTGAGAGATTCCCCCATGTTTGCACGCTTCTCGATCCTCGCCGTAGTTGCCGTATTGGCCAGCGGTTGCTCTAACACTTCGCCGGTACTGGGCGGTAAAAACATCAGCTACGGCGATACCAAGGCCGTAGAACTGGTGACCAACGAGTTCGGCTCCACCGACCTACAGATGATCGCCGAAAGCATGACCCGCTCCCTGGCCCAGTCCGGCATCCTGCAAGGCCGCCCGGTGGTGCAGGTGTATGACGTGAAAAACAAGACCAGCGAGTACATCGATACACGCGAAATCACCACGTCAATCAAGACCCAGTTGATGAAGACCGGCACCGCCCGCTTCGCCAGCGACAACACCGACATGCAAAGCCAGGTTGACCAGCTCAAGCTGCAGAACCAGAGCGGCCTGTACAAGAAGTCCACCGTCAGCAAGACCGGCAACATGGTCGCCGCCAAGTACCGCCTGGAAGGCTCTATCAGCTCAATCGTCAAGCGCAGCTCGGACTACAAGGACGTGTTCTACAAGTTCAGCCTGCAACTGATCGACGTCGAGAGCGGCCTGGCCGAATGGATGGACGAAAAAGAAATCCGCAAGACCACGGAGCGCTAAGCAATGCGTGCATGGATCGGCATGATCGGCCTGCTGTGCGCCTTCGGCGCCTCGGCCGCCCCGAAGATCGCGGTGACTGACCTGGCCTACGAGGCGCGGGTCGAGGAATACATTCACCAGGTGTCGGCGAGCAATAACTTCCAGGCCAGCGCTTACCACGCCAGCGGCGCATCGAATTACAGCGAGTACGAAAGCCGTACCAGCTACATCGAACCGACCGAGCTGCGTAAATTCAGCGGTGACATCAAGGGCGAGATCCTCAAGTCCCGCCAGTTCCAGCTGGTGCAGGGTACGCCCTACACCGCCGATGCCAAGGGTGACGTCTACGACGTGATCAAGCGCATCAAGGCCGGCCACTTCAAGGGGGCTGACTATGTGCTGTTCGGTACGCTCTCAGACATCGACTTCACCCAGGACATCAACGCCCTGGACCACACCAACAGCTACTCGGCGGTATTGGGCCTGACGCTGGTGGCGGACTTCAGCCTGATCAACACCCGCACCTACGAGATCACCTCGGCGTTCACCGCCATGGGTGAACGCCAGGACACCAAGCTGGTGAGCAGCCGCGATGTGCGTGTGAGCCTGAATCGGCCGCGGGTGGTGAAAGAAGTCTCGAAAGCGCTGGGTGAGGATGTAGCGCGGCAGTTGGCGGAGCAATTGGGTGGCGGGTATCAAGACCCGAGCCAACCGCCGTTGCGCAACAACCTGCCAAGGGATGAAGCGCCGAAGATCCTGCGCTGAGCCTAAAACTCACTGTCAACACAAAACCAATGTGGGAGCAGGCCCGCTCCCACATTTTTTGATTCGGTTTCTTCAGTTGGCGTGCGGTTTATGCCGTTGCGCGATGCAGGCTGGCGAGAAAGCCCGCCGCCCCCACAAACAACCCAGCAAACGTACGGTTCATACGCTTCTGCTGCTTAGGCGTGCGCAACAAACGCAACACTTTCGACGCCAGCCCCGTATACCCCGCCATCACCACCATATCGACGCAAATCATCGTCGCACCCAGGATCAGGTACTGGATCAGCAACGGCGCTTGCGGGTTCACAAACTGCGGCAGCACCGCCAGCATGAACACCAGGGCCTTAGGGTTGCTGGCATTGACCAGAAAGCCTCGGAACATCATCGCCATCGGCTTGCCGATCGGGCGCACAGCCGCGTCGTCGGTCATGTCCATAGGCAACGCGCGCCATTGCTTGATGGCCAGGTACACCAGGTACGCCACACCAAACCATTTGATCGCATAAAACGCCGTGGACGACGTCGCCAGGATGGCTCCCAGGCCGCAAGCGACGACGGCAATCTGCATCGCCAGGCCTAGCTGCAGGCCAATGGCATTCCAATATCCGCGCAGGAAACCGTATCGCAGGCCGCTGGACATCGAGGCAATGGCGCCGGCGCCAGGGGAAAGGGAGATGATCCAACTGGCCAGGAAAAAGGCCAGCCACGTGTCGAGTGCCATTACACACCTCAGGAGGGAGTTATCGGTTTTCCCTTAAGCTAACTCCGCCGACCAACGGATAGCTATAGATTTTTACAAGATGTGAATGCTAGCGATCGCCCGGAAACACGTGGGTACCTGGCCAACGTCGCACCGAGCGTTGGAAGAACAGGCTGTTGGGCACCTGCACCATCGCGCTGTCGGTGCCGGCTTCCGCCGCTTCAACCAGTGTGGTGTAGAGCAAATTGATCGCCACGACCCGGCCCTTAACGCCCGGTTTGTCGACGGTATCCACTAGCTCGACAATATCACCCAGGCGAAACGGCCCGACGGTGAAGATCAGAATGGCACACAGCAGGTTGGACAGCACCGACCACATGGCAAAGAACGCCACGGCGGCAACCGCGACAAACCCGGAAAGCGCCGTCCACAACACGGTGGCGGAGACACCCAGGCGGCCCAGCACAAAGATCAGCGCACTGCCCATGATCAACCAGCGCAAGCCACCGCGCAGCGGCATCAGCAATTGCGGGGGGAATGGGTAGCGCTCACCCAGGCGAGTCAGGCCTTTGGCTACAAAACGCTGGGCCAGGTAGCCGGCCAGCAGAATCAGCAGGATTTGCACGCCGATCCATACGGGCTCGACCCATTGCGCCGGTAACGGCAGATGCAACGCTTCCATCAGGACAGAGCCTCCAGCTCCGCTTGCAGGGTTTCCAGCAGCTCGAGAGCTTCCATCCAGGTTTCCTCCAACTGCCCTTCGCGCACCTTGAGTTTGGCCTGTTCAGCCAGCAGGTCACGCAGCTCGTCCTTGCGGGCTGCCTCGTAAACGGCGCTGTCGCCCAGGCTGGTTTCGATCTTGGCCAGGCGCTCGTGCACCTTGCCCAGCTCGGCTTCCAGCTTGTCGGCTTCACGCTTGTGCGGCGCCAACTGCTGACGCAGTGCAGCGGCGGCCTGACGCTGGGCTTTTTTGTCGGTCTTGTCCGGGTTGACTGGCGTATTGCTGACCGGCGCGTTGCGCAGGCGGTAATCCGTCAGCCAGCGCGCGTAATCATCCAGGTCGCCGTCAAACTCTTCGACTTTGCCATCGGCCACCAGCAGGAAGTTGTCGGTGGTGCTCTTGAGCAAGTGGCGATCGTGAGACACCACCAGTACCGCACCGCTGAACTCCTGCAAGGCCATGGTCAGCGCCAGGCGCATTTCCAGGTCCAGGTGGTTGGTCGGTTCGTCGAGCAGCAGCAGGTTCGGACGATCCCAGGCGATCAACGCCAGGGCCAGTCGGGCTTTTTCGCCACCGGAAAAATTCAGCACCGGCTCGTCGATGCGCGCCCCCCGGAAGTCGAAACCACCCAGGAAGTCGCGCAGGGTCTGTTCCCGCTCGATCGGCGCCAGGCGCTGCAAGTGCAGCAACGGGCTGGCTTTCGAGTCGAGGGAATCCAACTGATGCTGGGCGAAGTAGCCCACCACCGTGTTCTCGCCACGGATCAAACGACCGGCCAAGGGCTCAAGCTCACCCGACAGGTTTTTGATCAGCGTCGACTTGCCCGCGCCGTTAGGACCGAGCAAGCCGATGCGTGCACCTGGCGTGAGCTGCAGCTTCACTTTTTCCAGGATGGTTTTGTCGCCATAACCCAGGCGAGCATCCGAAAGATCCAGCAACGGGCTGGATATCTTCACCGACTCGCGAAACACAAAGTCGAACGGCGAATCGACATGGGCCGCCGATAGCTCTTCCATGCGCTCCAGGGCCTTGATCCGGCTCTGGGCCTGGCGGGCCTTGGTGGCCTGGGCCTTGAACCGGGCGATGTAGCTTTCCATGTGCGCACGCTGCGCCTGCTGCTTCTCGAACGCCTGTTGTTGCTGGGCCAGGCGTTCGGCGCGCGCGCGCTCGAATGCGCTATAGCCGCCACGGTACAGGGTGATCTTCTTCTGTTCGACGTGGGCGATGTTGTCGACCACGGCGTCGAGGAAATCGCGGTCGTGGGAAATCAGCAGCAATGTGCCCTGGTAATTCTTGAGGAAGTCTTCCAGCCACAGGATCGCATCGAGGTCCAAGTGGTTGGTCGGTTCATCGAGCAGCAACAGGTCCGAGGGGCACATCAGCGCTTGGGCCAGGTTCAGGCGCATGCGCCAGCCACCGGAGAAGTCGGCGACCGGGCGGTCCATCTGCTCGTTGGTGAAGCCAAGGCCGGCGAGCATTTTGCGGGCGCGGGCGTCGGCGGTGTAGCCGTCGGCACTGTCGAGTTCCGAGTGCAGGCGCGCCTGGGCGGCGCCGTCCTGGGCTTTCTCGGCCTCGGCGAGGTCGTGTTGCACCTGGCGCAGGCGCAGGTCGCCATCGAGCACGTAGTCGATTGCGATGCGGTCCAGGGTGTCGATCTCCTGGCGCATGTGGGCGATACGCCAGTCGGCCGGCAGCAAGCAGTCCCCGGAATCCGGGGTCAACTCGCCCAGCAACAGGGCGAACAACGTGGATTTGCCGGCGCCATTGGCACCGATCAAGCCGGCTTTGTGACCGGCGTGCAGGGTCAGCTCGGCGTCTTCGAGAAGACGTTGCGGGCCACGCTGTAATGTTAGGCTTTGAAGTCGGATCATAATGGCGGCGGAGTCTACCAGCTTCGTTGCCCGCTGGCTTGGGTGTGAATATGTGCGCTGACCTATGGAGCTTTGCCCTCACGACTTACGCCCGCCCGGGCGTCGAAGCCGGTTGTCTGCGTTTACAGGCGCAAGGTGCGGATGTGTGCCTATTGCTCTGTGGCGCGTGGCTGGAACAGCGCGCTGTGGCCGTGACGGCCGAGCGCATTCAGGCGCTGAAACAGATCGCCGAGCCTTGGCAGGCGCACGTGGTTGAGCCGTTACGACGGGTGCGCATGCAATGGCGTGCGATGGCGCAGCAGGACGAGGATTTGGCGGGGTTACGCGAACGGGTCAAAGCCCTGGAGCTGGAGGCCGAACGACAATTGCTCGCGCGCTTGGAAACACTGGCGCGAATGTGGCCGACGGGTGAGGCGATGGGTCATCAACAGTGGCTGGAAGGACTGGCGGCTGAGGATGCCGCCAACCTTGACCACGACGCGCTGCAGCAGCTGCGCCTCGTGGTCACCAGCACTTAGGAAGCGCTGGTTGGGGTGGTGCTTGGCGCTACCGGGGCAGGCGTGTTGCTGGCCGGTGCAGCTGGAGCGTTCGACGCTGCCGGGGCAGCAGCAGGTGTTGCTGGCTTGGCCAGTGCTGGTTTGGCAACGGCTGGCTTGGCAGCAGGTTTGGCAGTTGGCTTAGCGGCTGGTTTTGCAGCAGCAGGTTTGGCGGCTGGCTTGGCGGCTGGTTTTGCAGCAGCAGTTTTAGCAACTGGCTTGGCGGCTGGTTTTGCAGCAGCGGTTTTGGCAACTGGCTTGGCGGCCGGTTTTGCAGCAGCAGGTTTGGCAACTGGCTTGGCGGCTGGCTTTGCAGCAGCAGTTTTAGCAGCTGGCTTGGCGGCCGGTTTAGCAGCGGCGGTTTTGGTAGCTGGCTTCGCGGCTGCTTTAGCAGGCGCCTTGGCGGCAGCAGCTTTGCTTGCAGGCTTCTTCGCCGCGCTTACTGCAACAGCTTTTGCAGGCGTACGAGCGCCCAGCGCCTTAGCTACAGCTTCCTTCACACGACCAACGCCCTGGGCCAGCTTCAGGCTTTCCTGAGCATCTTTTTTGAGTTGGGAAATGTAGGTGCGGGTTTCAGCTTGGCGATCCTTGAGGGCGTCGAGCAGGTCCTCAAGTTCTTTGACAGCGTCTTTGGCTTTGGCTTGAGCCTTGGCCTTGCCGGCAGTGGCAGCATCTTGCAGTTTGGTGCGGGATTTGTGCAGCTTTTCTTGCGCTTTACCGCGTTGTTTTTCCAGCTTGGCGAGCAGTTTTTCTGCATCGGCCAAGGCTTGGGAACAAGCGCTTTCCAGGTGTTCGAGCAAACTGCCCGAGAGTTGTTGGAGTAAATGCAACGGGGTATTAACAGGCTTCTGTTTGGCCGACATGGTTTACCTCCTGGCTGACTTGGGTGCGGCTCATACTAGCCCTCTGCTCTTACCGCCGCTAGGGCATGTTGACAGTATCGTTTGACTTGCGTTGCACCGTGTAAAAATTCTTGTCGATATAACGTAAATACGCGGCACTTCTCACCTCATCACACTGGCATAATCCGTCGCACTTTCGGCGGGAGAATGCCCATGTCGCGTTACCTTTTTCTTGTGCTTGGCTTGGCCATTTCGGTGGCCAATGCGAGCGATCAATCGCCGCCAAAAAACGCTGATCAGAACCAGCACGACCTCGCCTACAGCGTGGGCGCCAGTCTCGGTGAGCGCCTGCGGCAGGAGGTCCCCGACCTGCAGATCCAGGCGTTGATCGACGGCCTCAAGCAAGCCTATCAGGGCAAACCGCTGGCGCTGGACAACGCACGTATCGAACAGATTCTTGCCCAGCACGAAGCACAAAACGCAGCCGAAGCGCAGGGACCTCAAAGTGAAAAAGCACTTGTGGCCGAACAACAATTTTTGAGCAAAGAAAAAGCCGTAAAAGGCGTACGCGAATTGGCTGATGGAATCCTGCTCACCGAACTCACCCCCGGCACGGGTGGAAAGCCCAAGGCCAACGACCAGGTTGAAGTGAAATACGTGGGGCGATTACCCGATGGGACAGTGTTCGACCAGAGCACGCAACCTCAATGGTTTCGTCTGGACAGTGTGATCAGCGGCTGGAGCAGCGCGTTGCAACAAATGCCCGTGGGTGCGAAATGGCGATTAGTGATTCCATCGGCCCAGGCCTATGGCGCCGACGGTGCCGGCGAGTTGATCCCACCTTATACACCGCTGGTATTCGAGATTGAGTTGCTCGGTACCCGTCCTTGACCCATAAAAAACGGCGCGCCATGCGCACCGTCTTTCGTACCGCTGTCGAGGGTCAGGCCTGGGTAGCAGACTCTTCTTTGTGAGCGTTGTGCAGCACTTCGATCAGGCAATCTTCCAGCTCGAATCGCTCGTGCAGCAGCGCGCCCAACTCTTTGAATTTTTCAGCAACACAGTTTCCGGCATCACACAGGTCGGTAAACGCCAGAAGCTTCTCGGTAATGACATCGATGCGCGAGTAAATGGTCTCAGCCAAATCCAGGCCACACTGATCGTCAAAGGCCTCCGCCTCCTTGGTGAGTTGATCATAGACACCAAAATGGCCGGCCGACACGTAGTCCACCAATACAACGCAGAAGTCCTGCAACGGCTCGCGGCTCTCAGCCAGCGCCTCAGGCTTGGCACCGAGAGCATCAAAGGCCCGAACCAGTTCGTGGCGTGCCTTCAGCCAATTGTCGATCAGCTTGTGCACCCCACCCCAGCGTTCCTGAGCATTCTGACAACTTTCCAGCATGGTGATCTCTCTTCCCTATAGGGGCGCTGCCGCCTGGTGCCTGCGCAACACTTCAAGGATAAAGCAGCGCTGGGCAAGGCAACATCTGACAAACGGTTTCAATAACACGTGCGGGCCAGACTATGCCCGCATGACTATGGCTTCAAGGTACGCAGGAGAGAAAGTTCATACAAGTGTTTAATCCCGCTCTCCAAACTGCGACTGGCTTTCAGCGCCTCGCCGGGCGCGAATACTGGCTTAAAAACAGTCGTGAAAACTGCATGAGACCAAGGATCAACACCCCGATGAAGAACAGCAGGCTCCACTCGGGAAGGCTCAAATCAAACAGTGTCCAGTTGGTTTCCACGCAGTCGACAGTGCCTCTGAACGTCAACTGCAGGGCCTGCCAAAACGATAGGTTTTCGATCATGTAGTGCAGGCTGGGCCAGCAATCGGCGGCCTCATCCGGCGCGGCATTTTGTAGCAGCACCTGGCGCACGGCGGTTAGGGCGCCCAGCAAGGCGCAGACCATGCTTGCCAGCCCATACAGGCAGATAACGGATCGCTTGGGGTTATGGAGGGCGGCGACCAGGTTGATCAATGTGAACGCGGCCAGGAACCCCCGTTGCACTTGGCATAGGAAACACGGACGCAACGAGGCGCCAAACTCGAGGTAAAAGGACGCGCCCAATGTCAGCGTACCCGCCAGGAATGCGAGGAAAAACAAGGAACGTGAAGGGGCCAAAGACATGCTTTATCCGCATCGCGAAAGATAGGACACTACGGTAGAGGAAAGGCCTGACCGCTTTCAATACATGCCAGAGCAGACGATTCCGTGAGAAGGTAAGGACTTCCCGTCAGAAGATGGAAGACCTTGGGCAATCGAGCGTCGGACTTTGCCGCCGAACGCTCCCCCCTCACTCTTTTCGAGCTAACGAAAGGTTGGCCGCCAGATACATCTGAGCCAACCCTTGCCCCTTTCCTACCTCAAACCCGAGCAGTGACAGGTAGCGGAGACGCAAGCAAACGGTTATCCAGCAGTCCAAGACCCTCTTGAAACAGCTGATTACTTCGCTCGGTGTCACCCAGTTGGGCCAACAAGCGCGCCAGCTCGGCACAAGCCTCAGGATTACGCTGCACTTGTAGGCTGCTCTCCAGATAATCCCGCGCCTTGCCCCACAGGCTGTTTTGCAGGCACAGGCGGCCCAACGTCAACAGCAGACTGGCATCGCCCGGGTGATCCTTGAGCCAGCCCTCGGCAAACTTCAACTGCCGGGCTGGATCACTGCCACGCAGCAGGCCGTATAGCCGGATCAGGTGGCTGTCGTAGCCGCGTTTGATGGCGCCACGCAGCGCTTCCTCGGCCTTGGCATCGGCGCCCAATTGGCGCAGCTGCTCGGCGTAAGCCAGAACCAGTTGCGGCTCTTGGCGCTGGGCGGAAGTGAGTTGCTGCCAGGCGCGCTCAAGGGACTGCAAACCGGCTTCGCCCTGCTCTTCTCGCTGAGCAGCCAGGCTAAGGTTCTCACCCCAGGCACGGCGTTCAAGCTCAGCCAGTTCGCTGGCAGGCAGGACTTTATCTTTGCGCAACTCCGGCAACAGACGGATCACCGACGACCAATCACCCCGCTGCTGATGCAGGCGCTGCAATTGACGCAAGACCTGGCCGTTATGCGGATGACGCTCGTGCATCGCCTGCAAGGTGGTCAGTGCACCCTCGGTATCGCCGCGGTCCAGTTGCAGTTGCGCATGGCTCAAGGCAACTGCCAGCTCGGCCTGGGGCTGACGCTCCAGTGCTCTTTCCAGCAAGCCGTCGGACTCTTCGTAACGACCCTGCTCATTCGCAGCACGCGCGGCGCCGAGGTAGTACAGAAGTGGCTGGCGCTCGGCTTCGGCGGCGCGATGCAGGTGGCGCTCGGCACTGGCCCAGCGGCCCTCGGCGAGGTCCATCTGGCCCTGCTCGATGGCGATCTGCACGCGGCGGCTGCGGTTACGCCGCGACCACGGGTTGACCACGCCACCGGAGGTGGTGACCAGGCTCAACAGCACACGGATCAGGTAGATCACCAAACCAATGGCAAACACCGCCACCACCGTCGCCCACAAGCTCGACTCGTAGTGCAGCACATGAGGGTAAGTAATCAGCACATAGCCGGTGTGTTTCGAAATGCCCACAGCCAGCGCCAACGCGATTGCAATCGCCAGCACCAGGATCACATAGAAGCGTTTCATCGGCTCTACTCCTGCTTCGCCGACGTAGCCGTCGGTGTGGCCGCCGCCTTGGCTTCGTCAGCAGACAGATGACGACGTTCGAGATACGCCTGCACGGCAGCCAGGCTCGCGGCCAGGTCCGGCGTCACCACCGACACCGCCGTGGGCTCAAGCTCGGCAATACGCGCGAGCATCGCCTTGCTCTGCGGATTGCCTTGGTTAAAGTTATCCTGCAACACGCTACGCGCCTCGCCGAGGGAGCGGCTGTATACAGCCGACTCCCCGTTGAGCGCCGCCCATTGCGCCTGCTCCAGGGCCAGGCTCAACGCCAGGCGCACCTGGTTCAGGCCTTGGCCGGCCAGCAGTGGGCGAATGTTGTCATCCGGATTGAAGTCGATGCGGAAGTAACGGGAAATCTGCTCCCACCATTGGCGCCAATGGCTGTCCGTATCCGTGGTCGGACGCCCCTCGGAAGCCGGCTCGGTCAGTTGATATTCCGGGGCAATGGCCGCCAGTTGCACGACCTGGTCACGCAAGGCCGCCAATTGCAGGTACAGCCCAGTGCGATCCGGCTGCTCGGTGCTGCGCAGCGCTGCAAGGCTCTTGGCCAACTGCTCACGGGCGGCATAGGAACCTGGATCGCTTTGCTCGCGAAGAATCTCGTCGGCGCCCTGCACCAGCGCTTGGGCGCTATTGATATCTTGCAAGGCAGACAGACGCAGGCTCGCCAGGCGAATCAAGTGTTCAGCCTCGGCTAAACGCCAGTCCTTGCGGCTGGACCCCAACACGGTCTCAAGGCGCTGGCTCAGGCGCTGCTGATCGCCCTGCAACTGGGCCACCAGGCGACGGCGCTCCTCCAGCTCATCAGCACCCGGCAACTGCGCCAGCCGCGCGGCCAGTTGTTGCTGGCTCTGCTTGAGGGACTGGGATTGGTCATCGAGGGTCTGCACCTGGCCCAGCTGTTGCTGGCTGCTGGCTTGCAGGGCGCGGACCTGCCAGATCCCCCAACCGCCGGCGGCAACACCGGCGGCGCCGAGCAGTAAGGCGACGACTGCCAGGCCATTGCCACGGCGCGGCGCGGTGACCGGTGACTCAACCGGCGCACCAAGTGCGGGTTGGGCTTCATCTTTAGGCAAGGCTGTTTCGCTCACGTATCCGTCCTTTGCGTTTCAGAGAGTGACTACGGCATGCCTCATAGGGCAAAGCTGCGTAACGCCACTAACAAAGCCGCGGCACTCGCACCGCGGCAATCCACAACTTTTTCTGCGCCAGCGCACCGCGCCATCTCGAAGACTCGCGGGCTCGGCACGAACAACGGCAACTGTGCCACCTGTGGCCAATCGGCTCCAGCCAAGGCGTGCAGGTGCAAAAAACCCTGCCCACTGCTGACCGTCAGGCCGTTCAAGCGTTCCAACTGGATGCGTTGCATCAGTACCCCGGCGTCGTAGGCCGGAAGGAAACGGCGATACAATTCCAGATAGTCGACACTAGCACCACTCGCGCGCAAACGCTCTGCCAGCAGCTCGCGACCGCCCTCGCCGCGCAGGATTAACACGCGTGCATCCGGGCGTGCGATAGCCTCGCGCAACGCAGGCAATTGAAGCAAGGCCTCGCTGTCATCGCCAGTAGGGGGATAGTGAACGTTGAGGCCGTGTTCGGCCAGTACCTGCGCGGTGGCTGCGCCGACGCTGAACCACGGCAGTTGCGGCCATGCTCGATGCAACTGTCGCACGGCCAGGCGCGCGGCGGGTTTGCTGACGACAATCACCGCACAATAGCGGCCAAGGTCACGCAAGACTTGCAGCTGTTCAGGTGTAACGGGAAGCGGCTCGATGTCCAGCAACGGCAGGCTGCTGCTGAAAATGCCGGCTTCGGCCAACGTCGCCGCCAGGGCCAACGACTCCTCGGCAGGCCGCGTCAGCAGCACACGCCATTCGGTCACTGCGGACCGGCCTCGCCGTAGATTTTTTGCAGGATGGAACCGGCGCCTTTGTCCAACAGCTCTTCGGCTACCTGGATGCCCAGTGCCGTCGCGTCACGCTGCGGGCCGCGCACCTCGGCAGTCAGCAAGGTGCCACCTTCCGGGTCCCCTACCAGTCCGCGCAACCACAGGTTTTCACCTTCGAGCACGGCGTAGCAGGCGATTGGCACCTGGCAGCCGCCGTTTAGGTGCTTGTTCAGCGCACGCTCGGCCGTGACGCGCACTTCGGTGTCGTGGTGATCCAGGGGTTTGAGCAGGGCGTGGATTTCACTGTCAGCGGTGCGACACTCGATGCCAACGGCGCCTTGCCCACCTGCGGGCAGGCTGTCCTCGACGCTGATGGCCGAGGTGATACGGTCTTCGAAACCCAGGCGGATCAGGCCCGCAGCTGCGAGGATGATCGCGTCATATTCGCCGGCGTCCAGCTTCGCCAGGCGGGTGTTGACGTTGCCACGCAGGAAGCGGATCTGCAGGTCCGGGCGGCGAGTCAGCAGCTGTGCCTGGCGGCGCAGGCTCGACGTGCCGACGATGCTGCCCAGGGGCAATTCTTCCAGGGACGCGTAGGTGTTGGAAACGAAAGCATCGCGCGGGTCTTCGCGTTCGCAGATGCAAAACAAACCCAGGCCTTCTGGGAAGTCCATGGGCACGTCTTTCATCGAATGCACGGCGATGTCGGCTTCGTTCGCCAGCAGCGCTGTTTCCAGTTCTTTGACGAACAAACCCTTGCCGCCGATCTTCGACAGAGGCGAGTCGAGCAGCTTATCGCCACGACTGACCATAGGCACCAGGGACACCTTGAGGCCAGGGTGGGCCAGCTCCAGGCGTGCTTTGACGTATTCGGCCTGCCACAAGGCCAGGGCGCTTTTACGGGTGGCGATGCGGATTTCGCGAGAGGACATGGATCAATCCGTACTGAAAATATATGACGGATAATAACAGCTCAGGGAAATACGCTTTGATTTGAATCAGCAAGTGCGGGGCCTCCCTGGCCACGACGCACCGGGATAAGGAATGCAGGCCTCGCCACAGACGCCGGGCTAAAGCTGCTGCATCATCTTGCGCACGCCGGCAACATGCCGTCGGCTGACGATCAACGCATCGCCGTTAAGGCCTTTCAGGAATAGCTGAAAATGACCCAGGGGCGTGCGTTGCAGGCGTTCGATTCGCTCGCGGGCCACCAGCGCGTTGCGGTGAATACGCACGAAGCGGTCGCCGAACTCATCCTCAAGCGCCTTGAGCGGCTCATCAAGCAACACTTCGCCGCCTTGGTGGCGCAAGGTCACATACTTGTGATCGGCAATAAAATAGACCACCTCGCCTAGGGGGATCAGCTCAATGCCTTTGCGTGTACGAGCACTGATATGGCTGCGTGGCCCGTTACCACTTTGGGCGGCTGGCTGAGTGAGCGCGGCGAGCTGTATGCGGGTTGGGCGCTCGGCCTTTTTCAGGGCCTTGATCAATGCTTCGCCTGCCACCGGTTTGATGAGAAAGCTGACTCCGCTGTCTTCCAACGTGTGCGCAGAAAACTCTTCGCCCGTTGCACAGAACACTACGGCCGGTGGGGACTCTCGCTCGCTCAGTCGGGCGGCAACTTGCAGGCCGTCAAGGCCCGGCATACGGATATCGAGCAACACCACATCAGGCTTGAGGCTGTCGATCAGCGTCAACGCCTCTTCGCCCGTGGTGGCGCTCGGCTCTAATACTGCATAACCCTCGAGCTCACTGACCAGACGGCTCAGTCGCTCGCGGGCTTGGGGTTCGTCATCAACGATCAGGACATTCATATTGCGCTGGATTCCTGCGTGAGTCTCGCACAAGGATAGCGTAGACAGGTGCGGTGACTTGCGTCACAGCGATCCACGCTAAGACTAGCGCGAGCGGCAAAAAGTGCCCTGAGAGTGGCACCCAAATTTACCCGGACCTGTTCAATAACGCCCAAGACCGGCTGACTTCGGGCGTCGTAGTAGGGTTTGCTGATACACAATCGAATACCCCCCCCCTTTTTCTAATGGATAGTCTGGGCTATGACCGCATCACCCGACTTTGGTGCATTCACACACTATCAGTCCAACTGTAGACGCTCGCTGAGACGACATTGCTGAATCGACAAATATCGTTCCAATAAGCCCCTGTACCCAGTCTCGTCCTGGACGCGGTCGGCGGCAAGGCACTTAGCCATCCTTGGAGTAAATAAAAATGCCGACGACCCGCAGCCCCGCCTCCACGGGCAACCCTGTTATCATCGCCGGCACAACTTCATGCCTCTTTATTAAGCAGATCACGAGCGAATCCATGAGCACCGACAAGACCAACCAGTCCTGGGGCGGCCGCTTCAGTGAACCCGTCGACGCCTTCGTCGCCCGCTTCACCGCCTCCGTCACCTTCGACCAGCGCCTGTACCGCCACGACATCATGGGCTCCATCGCCCACGCGACGATGCTGGCCAAGGTCGGCGTACTGACCGACGCCGAGCGCGACAGCATCATCGACGGCCTGACCACCATTCGTGGTGAGATCGAAGCTGGCACGTTCGACTGGCGCGTCGACTTGGAAGACGTGCACATGAATATCGAGGCGCGCCTCACCGACCGCATCGGTGTGACCGGTAAGAAGCTGCACACCGGCCGCAGCCGTAACGACCAGGTGGCCACTGACATCCGCCTGTGGCTGCGTGATGAAATCGACCTGATCCTGTCCGAAATCACCCGCCTGCAGAAAGGTTTGCTTGAACAGGCCGAGCGTGAATCAGACACCATCATGCCGGGCTTCACTCACCTGCAGACCGCCCAGCCCGTGACCTTTGGCCACCACCTGCTGGCTTGGTTCGAAATGCTCAGCCGCGACTACGAACGCCTCGTGGATTGCCGCAAGCGCGCCAACCGCATGCCCTTGGGCAGCGCAGCGCTGGCTGGCACCACCTACCCGATCGACCGCGAGTACACCGCGCAGCTGCTGGGCTTCGATGCCGTCGGTGGCAACTCGTTGGATGGTGTGTCGGATCGTGACTTCGCCATTGAATTCTGCGCCGCGGCCAGTATCGCGATGATGCACCTGTCGCGCTTCTCGGAAGAGCTGGTGCTGTGGACCAGCGCGCAGTTCCAGTTCATCGACCTGCCGGACCGCTTCTGCACCGGCAGCTCGATCATGCCGCAAAAGAAAAACCCCGACGTACCAGAACTGGTACGTGGCAAAAGCGGCCGTGTATTCGGCGCGCTGATGGGCCTGCTGACCCTGATGAAAGGCCAACCCCTGGCCTACAACAAGGACAACCAGGAAGACAAAGAACCGCTGTTCGACGCCGCCGACACCCTGCGTGACTCGCTGCGCGCGTTTGCCGACATGATCCCGGCGATCAAGCCCAAGCACGCGATCATGCGTGAAGCGGCACTGCGTGGATTCTCCACCGCGACCGACCTGGCGGACTACCTGGTGCGCCGTGGCCTGCCGTTCCGCGACTGCCACGAAATCGTCGGCCACGCGGTGAAATATGGCGTAGACACCGGCAAGGACTTGGCGGAAATGAGCCTGGAAGAACTGCGCAAGTTCAGCGACCAGATCGAGCAGGATGTGTTTGCCGTGCTGACCCTGGAAGGCTCGGTGAATGCCCGTAATCACATCGGCGGTACTGCACCAGCGCAGGTGAAGGCAGCCGTCGTGCGCGGCCAGGCCCTGCTCGCCAGCCGTTAAAGCATCGAAGGCAAGCCAGCTCCCACAGGAAATCGCATTCCAAGGTGGGAGCCGGGCTTGCCCGCGATAGCGTCCTGCCAGACGCCAAAGGTCTATTTCTTGGCAGCAATCATCGCCATAAACGCCGGCATAGCCGCCTCCCTGTCCGCCGCCACTTTCTGAGCGTTGGGCATGGCATGCAACCTTTCCAGCAACGCCTTGGCCGCCGGCATCTCTGCCAGCAAATCCATTCCAAACAGCTTCTCGCCCACCGCACAGGCGAGGTTCACGCTGTACATGAAATACAAATCCGCAATCGTGAAATTCTCCCCCGCCACAAACGGCGCGAACTTGCCGTGCCTGCCCAGCGCACTCAAGCCCAATAGCAATTCGGCCTTGGACTTCTCCTTAATCGCCTCCGGCACCGGCATACCAAAAAACGCTTCGGCAAAACACGCCCGCGCGGGCAGCTCGATATACAACTCGATTTCCCGGCATAGCGCCAGCACCTGTGCACGCTGGAACGGCTCGGCCGGCAGCAGTGCAGGTCCTTCCTGGGTGTGCTCGATGTATTCGAGGATCACACTGGTCTCATTGATAAAACCCTGTTTAACGCCCAACACCGGCACTTTGCCACGCGGGCTGGCTGCCAGGGCTTCGGGCGTTTGCCCGGCATAAAAAGGCACCTCTTCGAACGGCAGCCCTTTCTCCAGCAGCGCCAGTTTGACCATGTTGTAGTAGTTGCTGACCGAGAATCCGTAGAGCTTGAGCATTGCGGTTGCCTCCGTGCCGGGAATGGGGTTGGCTGCAAGCGTTATAGCTCCCCTTACCGGGCCTTGCCAGCAGCATCACCGGCTTGAATGGGGGTAGACTGGCGCTCTTTCCTAGAGGAGCCTGCCATGAGCGAGCCGAACGATATCGACAACGACGAAGAAGAATTCACTGAAACCACCCTGATCGAAGCGATCGAAAACCAGATCGAGAGCGAAAACCCACCCGCCGCCAAGGCAACGTTCAACAAGCTGACCCTGGTGGGTTATGAGCGTGAAGAGATCCTGCAACTGATGGCCCACGTGCTCGCTGTCGAGATTGATGCACTACTGGAAGAGGACCGTGCTTTCAATACCGAGTGGTATGAAACTGCACTGCGTGCACTGCCGGAATTGCCGCCCGAAAAGCAATAAATCCAACACGCAGCAACTTACTGGACAGTTCGGCAAAGTGCGTTCACCTTATGGCCTGCTAGCCTCTAATAAATTCTTAGAAAGTCTGGAGTCCTTATGTCGTTTACCCCTGAGTTGGTTGCCGAACTGGAAATCCTTGTACTCTTCAGCCTGGATAGCACCCAGGAAGGTCTGAAAGTCCATCAGACCGCTGCCCCTACTGCCATCGCCGCTGCCAAGCGCCTGTTCGAGAAAGGACTGATCGATCAGAAAGACGGGGGCTACCTGACCCCACTTGGCCGGGATGCCGCAGAACAAGCTAAAACCCTGCTGACCATCCTGACCACCGTCAACGCCAAAGAAGCCGCCTGATACCCGATACGCCCATGGAGTCCGCCACTTGCGGATTCCGCGGGTGTTGCTGCGCAAGTGCGAAAATTCTGACGTCAAAAATCATTTCTCGCTAAACCTCCTACGCTGCTGGCTGTAAACTCCTACATGGCCGCCCGCGTCGGGCTCTGCGAGCCACCGACTTCGACATGACCCGCACCCATGAAATCCGCCCCGACCTGGACGAAGGCATCGACCGCAAGGTGCTGGCCCAACTGCGCGCGCGGTTCATGACCCTCAACGAAGGCCGCATGGCGCGGGCCATCGAGGGGCTGACGCCACGCCAGCAAAGCGTGTTGACCCGGTTGCCGCTGTTTTTCCACGTCAACCATCCGCTGCTGCCGGGCTATGTGTCGGGCAGTACCCCGGCCGGATTATCCAACTTTGAGCCCGACGCCCAAGCCCTGACAGAAGCCCAGCGCCTCACCCGTTCGTTCTCCTACAAACCACGCCACGGCAACCCGCCACGTCCGATTCACGGACTGTTTCTGATGGGCAGCCTCGGCACCCTGGCCCAGGCCGACCAGAGCGATATGGACGTGTGGGTCTGCCACGCGGCGAACCTCAGCGAAAATGAACTGGCTGAACTGCGCAAAAAATGCCAACTGTTGGAAGCCTGGGCACTGACCATGGGCGCCGAGGCCCACTTTTTCCTGATCGAGCCGACACGCTTTGTGCTCGGCGAGCGCGACACCCAGCTCAGCTCGGAAGACTGCGGCACCACCCAGCATTACCTACTGCTGGACGAGTTCTATCGCACCGCCATCTGGCTGGCCGGGCGTACGCCAATCTGGTGGCTGGTGCCGGTGTATGAAGAACCCCGCTACGCCGAGTTCACCCACACGCTGATTTCCAAGCGCTTTATCCGCGCCGATGAAACCCTCGATCTTGGCCATCTGGCACGGATTCCCCCAGGCGAATTCATCGGTGCCGGGCTGTGGCAGTTGTTCAAAGGCATCGAGTCTCCCTACAAATCGGTGCTCAAACTACTGCTGATCGAGGTCTACGCCAGCGAACACCCTAACGTGCAGTGCCTGAGCCTGCGCTTCAAGCGGGCGGTGTTCGCCAACCAGATGGACCTGGATGAGTTGGACCCCTACATCGTGGTGTACCGCCGCATCGAGGAATACCTCAAGGCCCGAAACGAGCCCGAGCGTCTGGAACTGGTGCGGCGTGCGCTGTACCTGAAGGTCAACTGCAAGCTCACCGCCGGCCAGCGCAACACCAGTTGGCAGCGCTTGTTGCTCGAACGCCTGGCGCATGAGTGGAACTGGGACCAGCGCCAACTGGCACTGCTGGACAGCCGCAGCCAGTGGAAAGTGCGCCAGGTCGCCTCCGAGCGTCGCGCCTTGGTCAACGAGCTGAATTACAGCTACCGCTTCCTGACCCAGTTCGCCCGCACCGAGCAGACCGTCAGCCTGATCAACAAGCGTGACCTCAATGTGCTGGGCAGGCGCCTGTACGCCGCCTTTGAACGCAAGGCCGGCAAAGTCGAGTTCATAAACCCCGGCATTGCCCCGGACTTGGCCGAAGACACCTTGACCCTGGTGCAATCGCCCAACCGCAAGGAGCCCGGCCAGCACCACTGGGGTTTGTACAACGGCAACCTCACTGCACTGGAATGGGAACACTTCGCGCCGATCAAGCGCAGCCGTGACCTGTTGGAGATGCTCACCTGGTGCCACCGCAACGGCGTGATCGACAGCAGCACCCGTCTGGCCTTGCACCCCGGCACCAGCGACATGACTGAGTTCGAGTTGTTCAACCTGCTGGGCAGCTTGCAACAGACCGTCGCCCTGCCCTTGACCAGCGTTGATGAAGAACGCCTGCTGCGTTCGGCGGTGCCCGAGGAAGTGTTACTGCTGATCAACGTCGGCGTTGACCCGCTCAAGCACCACCGCGACCTGAATATCCTGATGACCACCGAGCGCACCGATTCCCTGAGTTATGCCGGCGTACGCGACAACCTGGTGCTGACGCTGGACCAGGTCACGCTCAATAGCTGGAACGAAGTGATGGTCAGCCGCTACGACGGCCCCCACGCCCTGCTCGACTGCCTGCGCGACTACCTTAACCAGTTGCCGCCGGACCACCTGCCACGGCTGAGAGTGCGCTGCTTCTGTCACAACCGTGCGCAGTTCATTGCCCAGCGCGTGGAAGAAATCTTCGACACGGCGCAGCACCTGCTGCTGGGTCAGTCCAATCATCGCTACCTGCTGCAAGTGCAGCAGCACTATCACGTGATGGAGTTGATGCCAGGCCAAGCCACCCACGTTTCCCTGGAGACCCAGGATGCGCTGATCACCTACCTCAGCGAAGAACTGGCCAGCTACAGCCCGCTGCACCTGGATGCCATGGCCTTGGAGGAGCACGACCTGGCGCTGCTGCTGCCAATGGGCATGCCCGATTGCGTGCAGGTGTTCTATCGGGTCAGCGAAGGCTCTGCCGAATTGTATGTGCTGGATGAGTTCAACGCACTCTGGCAACAACGTCTGCCGTTTCATGATGAGCAGAGCTTGCTGGCGCCGTTGCAGCGCTTTTTGCAGTCGATCATTTATCGACGGAATGCGTTGTCGCCATTGGACCAGCAAGATCCGCTGGGGGCCGTGCAAATCATGTATTACCAGCTATTGCCCTCCGGCAGCGGGCGCGCACGGAGCATCGAGCCTCGACCAGCACCGGTGAATCTGGCAAATAAACCGTTTTATGACGTGCAGGCCATTATCGGCAAGGCCGCGCCGGGCCAGGTGGGCATTACCCTGTATTGCAATCAGCGGGAATTTTCCGAACTGGAGTTTGGCGACCAGCTGTTTGCAGTGGTCGCCCAGCAAATCGTCGGGCAACGCCAGGAAACCGAGCGTTACCGCTGTTACATCACCGATCTGGACCTGTCCGGCCTGCTAGGTGATGTACAAAGCCCGAGCAACCTTTACTTGCGTTACAAGGCCGAACTGGAGCTGTCGCTCAATGAGGCGCTGAGCCAGATCTAGAGCGACTCTGTTTTAAAGAGAGAAAGGGCCGCCGTCTTTGGGCTGGCCTTCCACGCTGAGCAATTCCAGCTTGAGGGTCTTGCCGCCGGGTGCCGGCCAGTCGATATGCTGGCCCACTTGCAGGCCAAGCAACGCACTGCCCACCGGCGCCAGGATCGAAATCTTGCCTTCGTCGGCGTTGGCGTCCTTGGGATAAACCAAGGTCAGGTGATAGTCCTTGCCGCTGCCTTGCTCGCGGCAATGCACGCTGGCGTTCATGGTCACGACACTGGCAGGCACTTCATCGTGGCCAACCACGTCTTCGGCGCGGTCGAGTTCGTGTTGCAACGCTTCGACACCGGGAAACTCGTCGCCCAAGCGGTCGATCAGTTGCTCAAGACGCTGCACGTCAAGACGGGTGAGGATGATGGACGGTGCGGTGGTCATGATTCAGGCAGACTCCTTTTTTCTGCACAAAAAAGCAAAACCCCGCCAGGAAAAGGCGGGGTTCTCACGGGCCTCGATGAGTTGAGGCGTACCCGGACACTACCACAGCGTCACAAATAAACAAGACGGCCTCAGGCGTGGGCCCGGCGCTGCTCAGCCTCAGCACAGATCACTCGGCGCCGCGCGTCGTCGGCAGAGCGCCATTCGCGGATATCTTCCACGTGTCGGAAGCAACCGAGGCAGACTTTCTGCTCGTCCAGGCGACACAAACTGATACAAGGTGACGGCACCGCCGGGCTGACATTGCTGAACAGCGGTTTCGGCGGGCGTACTGGGGCTGGCTGGCTCACTATCAGATCTCTTCGAAATCCAGATCGGCACCGGCTTGTTCCAAGACCAGGCGCGCGAGCATTTCGCTGAGCAGTTCATCGCTGCTATCGCACTGCCAGTTATGGTCTTCTTCGTTGAAATCGAAGTGAAAACCACCGGAACGCGCAGCCAGCCACAGCTGGCGCAGCGGTTCCTGGCGACTGAAGATCAACTGGGTGCCATTCTCGAACTTGACGGTCAGCACGCCGGCCGAGTTTTCAAGGTCCACATCCAGGCCGCTGTCGTCGAAAATATCTTCCAACTTCTCCTGGGTCGAATCCACCAGGTCGTGAAAACGGGCTTCGGTCAAACTCATTGTGGCAACCTCAAAAGTGTCTGGTTTTGCTCAAGCGCCGCACGATACGGGCGAGCCCCGCCGATTGCAAAGGATACCGATTTCAACACGATTGACGGCGTGAAATATCCTCAAACAGCGTAGTGCGCTTCTCGACTATCTCGGCAACCCCCCGCCAGACGGGTATTCCGGCGCATAGGCAAGCTGGCGGGTGGTCGGTATACTCGGGCGCAATTAATGCATATTCAAGGATTTCGCCATGAAGCGCCTGATCTCTTCCCTTGCTGCGCTCGTCGCGGTCGCTTGCCTCGTTAGTGCCTGTGGTCAAAAAGGCCCGCTGTACCTGCCCGATGACAGCAAAGACCCGAATGAACAGGCGCAATCGTCGCAAAAACCAGCCAAAGCGCATAAGCACGATACCTATTAAGGGAACCTCATGGACGCTTTTAACTACCGGGACGGCGAGCTGTTCGCGGAAGGCGTGGCGTTGTCCGCGATTGCCCAGCGCTTTGGTACCCCGACCTATGTGTACTCCCGTGCTCATATCGAAGCCCAGTACCGCTCTTTCACCGACGCACTGAATGGCGTGCCGCACTTGGTGTGCTACGCGGTCAAGGCCAACTCCAACCTGGGCGTACTGAATGTCCTGGCGCGCCTGGGCGCTGGTTTCGACATCGTGTCCCGTGGCGAGCTGGAACGCGTACTGGCTGCCGGTGGCAAGGCTGACAAGATCGTCTTCTCCGGCGTAGGCAAAAGCCGCGAAGACATGCGCCGCGCCCTCGAAGTCGGCGTGCATTGCTTCAACGTCGAGTCCACCGACGAGCTGGAGCGCCTGCAAGTCGTGGCCGCCGAGCTGGGTGTTCGCGCGCCGATCTCCCTGCGCGTCAACCCGGACGTTGACGCCGGTACCCACCCGTACATTTCAACCGGCCTCAAAGAGAACAAGTTCGGCATCGCCATTGCCGACGCCGAAGACGTATACATCCGCGCCGCGCAGTTGCCGAACCTGGAAGTATTGGGCGTCGACTGCCATATCGGCTCGCAACTGACCAGCCTGCCTCCATTCCTCGATGCGCTCGACCGCCTGCTGGCGCTGACCGACCGCCTCGGCGAGTGCGGCATCTACCTGCAACACATCGACCTGGGTGGTGGTGTGGGCGTGCAGTATCGCGACGAGGAGCCGCCGCTGATCGGCGATTACATCCAGGCTGTGCGCGAGCGCACTGAAGGTCGCGGCCTGACCCTGATGTTTGAGCCGGGCCGTTATATCGTCGCCAACGCAGGCGTGCTGCTGACCCAGGTCGAGTACCTCAAGCACACCGAGTACAAGGACTTCGCCATCGTCGACGCGGCGATGAACGACTTGATCCGCCCGGCGCTGTACCAGGCCTGGATGAATGTCACCGCCGTGACGCCTCGCGCAAGCGAAGCCCGCGCCTATGACATTGTCGGTCCGATCTGCGAAACCGGCGACTTCCTGGCCAAGGATCGTCAGCTTGCGCTGGAGGAAGGCGATCTGCTGGCCGTGCATTCGGCCGGTGCCTACGGGTTTGTCATGAGTTCCAACTACAACACCCGCGGGCGTTCCGCCGAGGTGCTGGTGGACGGTGAACAAGCGATTGAAGTGCGTCGCCGCGAGACGGTAGCCGAGTTGTATGCTGGCGAAAGCCTGCTGCCGGAGTAAGCCATGCTGCTGCGTTTTACCAAGATGCACGGGCTGGGCAATGATTTCATGGTCCTCGACCTGGTCAGCCAGCACGCGCACATCCTGCCCAAACACGCTAAACAGTGGGGCGACCGTCATACTGGCGTTGGTTTCGACCAATTGCTGCTGGTGGAAGCACCGACCAACCCGGAGGTGGATTTCCGTTACCGGATCTTCAACTCCGACGGTTCCGAAGTGGAACAGTGCGGCAATGGTGCGCGCTGCTTCGCGCGCTTTGTGCTGGACAAGCGTCTGACCGCCAAGCGGCAGATCCGCGTTGAGACAAAAAGCGGCGTGATCGAGCTGGACATCCGCAGCGACGGCCAGATCAGCGTCGACATGGGCGCGCCACGCCTGGTGCCAGCGGACATTCCGTTCCAAGCCACCGAGCAAGCCTCCAGCTATGCCGTTGAGGTCGACGGTAAGATCGTCGACCTGGCCGCCGTGTCCATGGGAAACCCCCATGCCGTCCTGCGGGTCAACGACATCAACACTGCGCACGTGCATGAATTGGGGCCGAAGATCGAACACCACCCGCGCTTTCCGGCACGGGTCAATGTGGGCTTCCTACAGGTGATCGACCGTTCCCGCGCGCAACTGCGTGTGTGGGAACGCGGCGCCGGCGAAACCCAGGCCTGCGGCACTGGCGCCTGCGCCGCTGCCGTAGCCGCGATCAGCCAGGGGTGGATGGATTCGCCGCTGTTGATCGACCTGCCCGGTGGACGTTTGTCCATCGAGTGGGCAGGCCCTGGCCACCCGGTGATGATGACCGGGCCGGCTTCGCGCGTATACGAAGGACAGGTCCGTCTATGAGTGAGCCAAGCCAATGACCGATAAGCCTCAAGTACCCGCACACGCTACCCCGAGCGACAGCCTGGAGGCCGCTGCCGTCGCGGCGTACCTTGAGGCTAATCCGGACTTCTTCGTCGAACACGAAGAACTGCTGCCGGCCCTGCGCATCCCCCACCAGCGCGGCGACACCGTGTCGCTGGTGGAGCGGCAGATGAAGATCCTGCGTGAGCGCAATATCGAAATGCGCCACAAGCTTTCGCACCTGATGGACGTCGCCCGCGACAACGACCGCCTGTTCGACAAGACTCGCCGCCTTATTCTTACGCTGATGGACGCCACCAGCCTGGAAGAAACGGTGATCGCCGTGGAAGACAGCCTGCGCCAGGACTTCCAGGTGCCCTTTGTCAGCCTGATCCTGTTCAGCGACAACCCGATGCCGGTAGGTCGTTGGGTCAGCGGCAGCGAAGCACAAACGGCGATTGGCGGCCTGCTCTCCGAAGGCAAGACCATCAGCGGCACCTTGCGCGAGCATGAGCTGGACTTCCTGTTTGGCGCCGAACAGCGCCAGCAGATCGGCTCCACCGCTGTGGTCGCCCTCAGCCATCAAGGCTTGCACGGCGTGCTGGCGATCGCCAGTCGCGACCCTCAGCACTACAAGAGCTCAGTAGGCACGCTGTTTTTGACCTACATCGCCGAAGTATTGGGCCGCGTCTTGCCGCGCTTCACCACCGCCCTGCGCGCGGTGCGCTAGCCATGGAACGGCAACTGGACGCTTACTGCGCTCACCTGCGCAACGAGCGCCAGGTGTCGCCTCACACCCTGGAAGCTTACCGGCGGGACTTGAACAAGGTCCTGGCGTACTGCGAAAAACAACAGATCAGCAGCTGGAAGGCCCTGGATATCCAGAGCCTGCGCAGCCTGGTCGCGCGCCTGCACCAGGCGGGCCAATCTTCGCGCAGCCTGTCGCGCCTGCTCTCGGCCGTCCGCGGGCTTTATCATTATCTGAACCGTGAAGGCCTGTGCGACCACGACCCGGCCAATGGCCTGTCGCCCCCCAAGGGCGAACGGCGCCTGCCCAAGACCCTGGACACCGACCGCGCCCTGCAACTGCTCGATGGTGCCGTCGAGGATGACTTCCTGGCCCATCGCGACCAGGCGATCCTGGAGCTGTTCTATTCCTCAGGCTTGCGCCTCTCGGAGCTGACCGGCCTGAACCTGGATCAACTCGACCTCGCCGACGGCCTGGTGCAAGTGCTCGGCAAGGGCAGCAAGACCCGAGTGCTGCCCGTAGGCCGCAAAGCGCGGGAAGCCTTGCAGTTGTGGCTACCGCTGCGCCTGTTGACCAACCCGGCGGACGACGCGGTGTTTGTCAGCCAGCAAGGCCGCCGCCTGGGGCCACGGGCGATTCAAGTGCGGGTCAAGGCGGCGGGTGAGCGCGAATTGGGGCAAAACCTGCACCCACACATGCTGCGACACTCCTTTGCCAGCCATATGCTGGAATCGTCTCAAGACTTGCGCGCAGTTCAAGAGCTGCTCGGCCACTCTGACATCAAGACCACGCAGATCTACACCCATCTGGATTTCCAACACTTGGCAACGGTGTACGACAGCGCCCATCCACGGGCCAAACGCATCAAGGGCGGCGACTCATGAGTATCAAGCTGATCACCTTCGACCTGGACGACACGCTCTGGGACAACGTACCGGTCATCATCAGCGCCGAAGCGTCGATGCGCGAATGGCTGGCCACCCACGCGTCCAAGGTCGGCGACCTGCCTCTGGAGCATTTCGCCACTCTGCGCCAACAGGTGCTGGAGCGTTATCCTGAGCTGAAACACCGTATCAGCCTCCTGCGCCAGCGGGTGTTGATGCATGCATTTGAAGAGGCCGGTTATCCACAGCCTGAGGCCACGGAGATGGCGGACGTGTGTTTCGAAGCCTTCATCCATGCGCGGCACCAGATCACCCCATTCCCCGAAGCCGAGCCGATGCTGCAAGCGCTGCGCCAGCACTTTCTGCTGGGGGTGATCACCAACGGCAATGCCGATGTGCAGCGGGTGGGCTTGGCGGATTATTTCCACTTTGCGCTGCGTGCCGAAGACATAGGTATCGCCAAGCCGGATGCGCGATTGTTTCAGGAAGCGTTGCAGCGCGGTGGCGTGGACGCCAGCGCAGCGGTGCATATTGGCGATCATCCAGGGGATGACATTGCCGGCGCACAGCAGGCGGGGCTTCGGGCGGTGTGGTTCAATCCGACAGGCAAGGTGTGGGAGGGGGAAAAACGCCCGGATGCGCAGATTCGTAGCCTGACGGAGTTGCCAGCATTGCTGGATAGCTGGAACTAGCACAGAGCCGAATGTGGGAGCTGGCTTGCCCGCTCCCACAGAGTATTACGGCAGGCCGCGAATTTATTCCACCCATGAAAAAACCCGCAGCGACGGCGGGCTTTTCACGCAAGCATGCAATTGACCCTAGATAGGCCGGCTGCCGTACTTGTTATCAGGCTTCTTCGGCGGGTCTGCCACCACGTTAGCCTCGACTTCGACCACTTTGCCGCCTTTAGCGAGGAATTCTTCCATCGCACGGGCCAGGGCATCGCGCTCTTTGTTCTTGGCTTCAACGCTTGGCAATTCATCTACCGACACAGCTGCCTTGGCTTTGCCCTTGGCTGCTTTGACAGGTGCGTCATCGCCACCGTCATCACCTTCGTCAGCAACGTCTTCGACTGCCGCTTCAAGACCTTCCTCGGTCTCGTCGTCACCTACTTCGAGTTCGTCGTTTTCCAGATCATCGTCGCTCATGTTCTACCTCATGACTTGCGAAAAGCAGATTAGTTATAGCCCAGCTTCACCTTCTGTCGACGGCTGCCGGAAAAAAATCAACATCCACCGGATAACCAGTGGCTTACGCCCCATCACCGTGCAAGGTGGCGAGGACTTTACGAGCACCGCCATGATCACGGTGCTCGCCCAGATAAACACCTTGCCAGGTCCCTATCGCCAAGCGGCCGGCCTGCACCGGCAAACTCAGCTGGCAGCCCAGGAGACTGGCCTTGAAATGCGCCGGCAGGTCATCCGGACCTTCGTCGTTGTGTTCGAACCCTGCACGCCCTTGCGGCACCAGCGAGTTGAAAAAACGTTCGAAGTCACGGCGAACCGCCGGATCGGCATTCTCGTTGATGGTCAACGAGGCCGAGGTGTGCTGCAGCCACAAATGCAACAAGCCCACGCGACAGGCCTTCAATTCAGGCAAGCCGGCCAGCAACTCATCGGTCACCAGGTGAAAGCCCCGGGGCTTGGGCCGCAGGGTAATCAAGGTCTGTTGCCACATACAGTTCTCCGCCCATCGGCGCGCATTCTAGCGCGCTCTGGGAAAAAACAAAGTGCCGAATACGCCTACATGCCTGTAAGACATTGGCACGCTGAAAAGCGCCGTGTGTATCCCATCACAAACGCTGCGTAAAAACCGGTACAGCTTGGTATGACTGACAAACTCCAGGCAAAAAAATGCCCGGCAAGCCGGGCATCTTTTTTCGCGTAATTACAAGTTGTAACCGCGCTCGTTGTGTTGCGCCAGGTCGAGGCCGACAGCCTCTTCCTCTTCGGTCACCCGCAAGCCCATGACCATGTCCAGCACCTTGAGGATGATGTAGGTCACGATAGCTGTGTAGATCACGGTGAAACCTACACCTTTGCACTGGATCCAGACCTGTGCAGCCACGTCAGTCACGGTGCCGAAGCCGCCCAGTGCCGGGGCTGCAAACACACCGGTGAGGATTGCGCCGACGATACCGCCGATACCGTGCACGCCGAACGCGTCCAGGGAGTCGTCGTAGCCCAGCTTGCGCTTGAGGCTGGTGGCGCAGAAGAAGCAGATCACACCGGCGACCAGACCGATCACCAGGGCACCCATCGGGCCGACAGTGCCGGCAGCTGGGGTAACTGCAACCAAGCCAGCCACTACGCCCGAGGCGATACCCAGTGCGCTTGGCTTACCGTGGGTGATCCACTCAGCGAACATCCAGCCCAGCGCCGCAGCAGCGGTAGCGATCTGGGTAACCAGCATCGCCATGCCGGCGGTGCCGTTGGCGGCAGCAGCGGAACCGGCGTTGAAGCCGAACCAGCCCACCCACAGCATGGCCGCGCCGATCAGGGTGTAACCCAGGTTGTGCGGTGCCATTGGGGTGGTCGGGAAACCTTTGCGCTTGCCGAGCACGATGCACGCCACCAGACCAGCCACACCGGCGTTGATGTGCACCACGGTGCCGCCAGCGAAGTCCAGCACGCCCCAGTCCCACAACAGCCCACCGTTACCGCTCCAGACCATGTGCGCGATTGGCGCATAGACCAGGGTGAACCAGATAGCCATGAAGATCAGCATCGCGGAGAACTTCATGCGCTCGGCGAAGGCACCGACGATCAGCGCCGGGGTGATGATGGCGAACGTCATCTGGAAGGTGATGAACACGGCTTCCGGAAACAGTGCCGCAGGCCCGGTGATGCTGGCCGGGGTAACGCCCGCCAGGAACGCCTTGCCCATGCCGCCGAAGAAGGAGTTGAAGTTGACGACGCCCTGCTCCATCCCGGTCGTATCAAACGCGATGCTGTAGCCGTAGACGACCCACAGGATGCTGATCAGGCCGGTGATGGCAAAGCACTGCATCATCACGGAAAGAATGTTTTTGGAGCGCACCATACCGCCGTAGAACAGCGCCAGGCCTGGAATGGTCATGAACAGCACCAGCGCGGTGGACGTAAGCATCCACGCGGTGTCACCGGAATTGAGGACTGGAGCCGCCACTTCGTCTGCCGCCATGGCCAGGCTTGGCATTACGATGGACAACAGGGCTCCGAGCCCTGCGAATTTACGCAGAGTCATATTGTTTTCTCCTGGGGCGTTGGGGTTTGGCGGCTTAGATTGCGTCGGTATCGGTTTCGCCGGTACGGATGCGAATAGCCTGTTCCAGATTGACCACGAAGATCTTGCCGTCACCGATCTTGCCGGTGTTGGCAGCCTTGGTTATCGCCTCGATAACCCGGTCAAGATCCTTGTCGTCAATGGCGACATCAATCTTCACCTTTGGCAGGAAATCGACCACGTATTCCGCGCCGCGATACAGCTCGGTGTGACCCTTCTGCCGACCGAAGCCTTTGACCTCAGTAACGGTAATGCCCTGCACGCCGATCTCGGACAACGACTCGCGTACATCGTCCAACTTGAACGGCTTGATGATGGCAGTGACTAGCTTCATGAAAACTCTCTCCCGAATTGGTGGACTTGCCCCAGGAAAACAAACCCGTCTCAAGTCTAAGCGCAGTGCCTGGCTTTGTAACGCGTCGTCGCCTCGGCATTTGCCTTTGCGACGCCAGCGAACCACTGGTGACGAAACCTGTACCCCTGATCCGTCGGCGCACTGCATTCGTCACAGCGACTGCATCAGTGCATGGGTCATGATCGTCTAAGCAGAAACCTTGCCAGCTCCGTAAAAATGACTGAAATCAGTCCTTTGACCACTTATGTCCACCTGCTGGGCCTAATGGCGGCGGCAATGCGCACAAAAACAGTGCGCCAGCGCCCAGCCCCCTGCGCGAAAAGCGTGCGTGCGCCGCCATGAAAAAGACTATAGACGCTGCGTGATACACTGGCGGCCAACAGTTTTCCGGAATATTTCCCATGCTCGCGCCCAAAGACCTCCTCGACGCCCTGAGCGGCCACGCCTCCCGCTTGTTCAACGGCGATACCCCGCTGCCTCGCAATGAGATCGAAAGCCAATTCAAGGCATTGCTGCAAAGCGGCTTCAGCAAACTTGATCTGGTCAGCCGGGAAGAGTTCGATAGCCAGATGGTGGTGCTTGCCCGCACGCGTGCGCGATTGGAGAGCCTGGAGGCTAAAGTCGCGGAGTTGGAAGCACGGTTGACGCCAGCGGGCGAATAACCGGCATCAAACCCTCCATGTGGGGCTTACCCGCCCTTGACCGGCGCCTGCTGAAAATACAATTCAGCTTTTTGCTGGTCGTGCTCGGTGGACGCTGCAACCAGCTTGCTGTGGCGTGGTGGGCCTTGCAGGAAATCGGCTCCGCCCTCGCCTTCGCCAACATGATCGCCTGTTCAATCGCGGCGGAAGTGCTCGCCCGGCCACTGCTGGGATGGCTGGGTGACAAGTACAACAAGATTCTGATCCTCAAGCTGGCCTCCCTGACAAGCGTGCTGACCGCGCTGCTGATGGTTGTGCTGTCCGCTACGCAGTTGTTCAACCCGTGGAGCGTCGGCGCCCTGATGCTGATCGGCAGTGCCGTCGCCGGCGTGCTCGACCCGCTGCAATCGTCGATTATTCCGTTGTTCGCAGGCGCCGATCAGGTCTCGCTCGCCGTTCGCACCAAAAGCATGCTGTCGTCCATTGCCAACTTGCTTGGCCCCGTCATCGCCAGCGCGCTGATTTTCGGTTTTGGAACCCTGCTGACTTTTACCGTCGACTGTTTTGCGATGCTGGGAGCGGCACTGTTGGGAGGCAATCTGTGGGTGGCAGGCACGCTCTCGTCGATATTCGAGGTACCGCTGGCGTTTTTCTGCGGCGGGGTAGGCCTGATGCTGATAAACATTCCTACCTCTGCCGTCAGGTTGCTGGCGACACCCAAGCAGCATCGCAATCGGATCTTTGCCACCGTGTCCTTCCTCTCCGCAGCCGCCAGCCCGCTGGGCAGTTTTGCCGTGAACGGCCTGATCGCTCACCTCGGTGTCGCACTGACCATCACGTCACTGGGTGCGATGGTGCTGGGGCTGTCGCCGCTGGTGTTCCTGATTCCCGACTTGCGCAGAGTCATGCGCTCCCCCGACACACAACTCAGCGATGCTTACCTGGATAAATATCCCGACGCCTTTGCGCGTTGATACGTCCTGTAAAAGTCTGATCCCTTACCCCTGCCATCCCTCGTCTACCCTTGAAAAACCGCAGGAAGCGGCCTCCCATTCAAGGAACGAGCATGTCCCTCGCGATCGTCCACAGCCGCGCCCAGATTGGCGTCGAAGCCCCCGCCGTCACCGTTGAAGTGCATATGGCCAATGGTTTGCCGTCCCTGACGCTGGTGGGCCTGCCGGAAACGGCGGTCAAGGAAAGCAAGGACCGCGTGCGCAGCGCTATCCTCAACTCCGCCCTGCAATACCCGGCCCGGCGCATCACCCTCAACCTCGCGCCCGCCGACCTGCCCAAGGACGGCGGGCGTTTTGATCTGGCGATTGCCCTGGGCATCCTGGCAGCCAGTGTGCAGGTGCCGGCGTTGATGCTCGATGACGTGGAATGCCTGGGGGAGTTGGCGCTGTCCGGGGAAGTACGCGCCGTGAAAGGCGTGTTACCGGCGGCGCTGGCGGCGCGCAAGGCCGGGCGTACCGTGATAGTGCCCAGGGCGAATGCCGAAGAGGCGTGCCTGGCGTCGGGGTTGAAAGTGATCGCAGTGGACCATTTGCTTCAGGTGGTCGCGCACCTGAATGGGCATCAGCCGATTGAGCCGTACAAGTCCGATGGCTTGCTGTACTTGAATAAACCCTATCCCGACCTGAGTGAAGTACAAGGCCAATTGGCGGCCAAGCGGGCGTTACTGATAGCGGCGGCGGGGGCGCATAACTTGTTGTTCAGCGGCCCGCCTGGTACCGGTAAAACGTTGCTCGCCAGTCGTCTGCCTGGATTGTTGCCACCCTTGAGTGAGCAGGAAGCCTTGGAGGTTGCAGCGATTCAGTCCGTGGTCAGCCTGGCCCCGCTGAGTCATTGGCCGCATCGGCCGTTTCGCCAGCCACATCACTCGGCCTCAGGCCCGGCGCTGGTGGGCGGCGGATCAAAACCGCAACCAGGGGAGATCACCCTGGCCCATCATGGTGTGTTGTTCCTAGATGAGTTGCCGGAGTTTGACCGTAAGGTGCTGGAGGTGCTGCGAGAGCCGTTGGAGTCTGGCCATATCGTGATTTCCCGCGCTCGCGACCGCGTGAGTTTCCCGGCGCGTTTTCAACTTGTGGCCGCCATGAACCCCTGCCCTTGCGGCTACTTGGGCGAACCCAGCGGGCGTTGTCGTTGTACGCCGGAGCAGATCCAGCGTTACCGCAACAAACTCTCCGGGCCATTGCTGGACCGGATTGACTTGCACCTGACGGTGGCACGGGAAACGACTGCGCTGAACCCAATCCGCCAAGCTGGCGACACAACTGCTCATGCATCGGCGCTGGTCGCCCAGGCCCGAGAGCATCAGCAAAAACGCCAGGGGTGTGCCAACGCGTTTCTTGATCTGCCGGGGCTACGCAAGCATTGCAAGCTGACCAAGGTCGATGAGGGCTGGCTGGAGACCGCTTGCGAGCGTCTGACGCTGTCGCTGCGTGCAGCCCATCGATTGCTGAAGGTGGCGCGCACCTTGGCAGATCTGGAGCAAGCGGTCGCCATTTCGCGCGATCACCTTAAAGAGGCCCTGCAATACCGGCCGGCAGCGATCACCTGAGCCGTGCACATAATCAAACAGGGGAGCTGGCCTGCCTTCGACACCTATAGATCTTCAAGGTTGAACGTGCGTAGCAGCTGTCGAGCCCTGCTCCCACACACGCCAGGTCCCACAATTGATCTGCGGAGTTTCAGCGGAACCGATCCACCTCATGCCGCAAACCCGCCGCCAGCGTCTCCAGTTCCTTGGCGGTAACTGCCAGGTTCGACACCACTTCACGCTGCTCACTGTTGGCCAGCGCAATGCTTTGCAAGTTGCTGCTAAGCAAGGTCGCGGTGCTGCTCTGTTCCTGGGTGGCGGTGGTGATCGCAGCGAACTGCTCACCGGCCGAACGGCTTTGTTCGTCGATACGCGCCAGGGCTGAAGCCACGTCGGCGTTACGCGACAGACCTTCCTGCATCAGCACGTTACCGTCTTCCATGGTGCTGATGGCATTGCCGGTTTCTTGCTGGATACTCTGGATCATCCCAGAGATCTCGTCCGTAGCCTCTCGGGTGCGCGACGCCAAGTTGCGTACTTCATCGGCGACAACGGCAAAACCACGCCCTTGCTCACCGGCCCGTGCGGCCTCGATAGCCGCGTTGAGTGCCAGCAGGTTGGTCTGATCGGCGATCGACGTAATCACCCCGACGATCCCCCCAATTTCCTGGGAGCGCTGGCCCAGGGTGTTGATCACCGTGGCCGTGCTGTTGAGGGCGGTGGCGATGTGCTCCAGGGACGACGATGCCTCTTGCATCGAGTTACGGCCGATGCGGGTCTGCTGAGCGTTTTCCTGGGCCAGGCGCTCGGTGGCGCCCATGTTGTCGGCGATGTTCAGCGAGGTGGCGCTGAACTCTTCTACCGCGCCGGCCATGCTGGTGATCTCGCCGGACTGCTGCTCCATGCCTTCATAGGCACCACCGGACAAACCGGACAACGCCTGGGCGCGGCTGTTGACCTCTCCGGCGGCGTTGCGGATATGCGAGACCATGGTCGACAGCGCTTCACCCATCTGGTTGAAACTGCGCGCTAGCTGGCCGATTTCATCATGGCTGGACACATTCAGGCGTGCGCTCAAATCACCCGCGCCCAAGGCTTCGGCCTGGCGCACCAGGTCGCCCAGTGGCGCCAGTTTGCTGCGCAGCAGCCAGACGGTTGCGCCCACTGCCAGCAGCATCGCCAGCACGCTGCCAATCACCAGGCGGATGCCGACTTCCCACGTCACCGAGCGAATCTCGGCTTTGGGCATGCTCGCAACCACGGCCCACGGCCCGCCTTCGAAGGGCACCGACACGCTGTAGAAGTCTTCGTTTTTGTCAGCCCAAAAGCGGCCGACACTTGGCGTCTTAGCCAGGTCCAACATGACGGGCACTGCTTGATCCAGCGCCTGCACGCCAGCCGGCGGCACCAGCCAGCGCTTCTGCTCATCCAGCAAGGCCAGGGAACCGGTCTTACCGATACGGAAGCGTTTGAGGTTCTCGAACTGCACGTTCTGGGCGTCGGTATAGTCAAAGCCGATGAACAGCACCGCGATGACTTTGCCGCTGGCGTCGCGCACCGGGCTGTATTGAGTCATGTAGGAGCGATCGAACAACACCGCTCGGCCGATGTAGGTTTGCCCACTGAACACACGCGAATAGGCCGGCGCATTGCGGTCAAGCACAGTGCCAATGGCGCGATTGCCATCCTGCTTGGCCAGGGAGGTGCTGACACGGATGAAGTCGTCGCCGCTGCGCACAAATACCGTGGCCACACCACCTGACATCTGCTTGAACTTGTCCACTTCATCGAAGTTGTTGTTCAGTAGATCGCTGCCCAAGTACAAGCTTGGCGTCTGTACACCAGCGACCGCGACGGGTTGATCGGCCCGTACGCTCAAACCGGCACTGAAGCGCTTCTCGAACAGCCCGGTCAGGCGCTCGGTGCTCTCACGCAGCGTGCTGTGGAACGTGTTGAGTTGGTCGGCGAGCAGCCGCGCTTCACTGGCCAAGTGTTCCTCGCGGGTATCGAGGTTGGCTGAGTCGAGGGAGCGCAGGGCAAAGACAGTGCTGCCACCAATGGCGACAGCCAGAATCAAGGCTAAAGCGATACCTAACTGTGAGGCTATCCGGGCGCGAGGTTGAGACATAAAGGCTCCTGGCCGAGGCCAGGATCATCCTGATCTCATAGCACTGCTCGGCAAATTATCTGGTGGGGAACGTTGTGCACGATTGTTCCAACACACCTACTTCGGCAGGCCGAGACAATACTTGAGCGATCTACAGGGGTATCGCGCAAACGATTGCACGAAAGGTTTGCCATCCCTTAATCGAGGCATTCGACCCGAGGCAATTCCATCGCCTTGACTTCCGCCTGCAGAAACTCCGCCAAGCGCCGCAAACGCTCGCCACCGGGACGGGTTTTCGGCCACACCAGGTAGTAATTTTCGCCACTGGCCACGGCGGTTGGCCAGGGCAAGCTCAGCCGCCCTTGGGCCACATCTTCGGCCACCATCAGCAAGTCGCCCATCGACACACCATAACCCCGTGCGGCAGCGATCATGCCCAGCTCGAGGGTATCGAATACCTGGCCGCCCTTGAGCGACACTTCGGATGACAACCTCATGCGCTCCAACCAGTAACGCCAGTCACGACGATCTGGCGTCGGATGCAGCAGCTCGGCGGTTGCCAGCCGTGCCACATCCCAAGGGCCGTCGTTCAGCAGGTTGGGGGCGCCGACCGGTATCAGCATTTCGGGAAACAGGTAACACGCCTCCCAATCTGCCGGGAAGTGGCCGTTACTCAGCAGTACCGCGCAATCGAACGGCTCCTGATTGAAATCCACTTCGTCGATGTTCATCCAGGCGCTGGTCAATTGCACTTCATTGCCCGGCTGCAATGCGCGAAAGCGACTGAGCCGCGCCAACAGCCAACGCATGGTCAGGGTCGACGGTGCCTTCATGCGCAGGATGTCATCTTCGGCGTTCAGGGTATGGCAGGCCCGTTCCAGCGCGGCGAAACCCTCACGGACACCGGGCAATAGCAGGCGCGCGGCTTCGGTGAGTTGCAAGGTGCGCCCACTGCGCTGGAACAGGCGGCAGGCGAAATGCTCTTCCAGCGTGCGGATATGTCTGCTCACGGCACTTTGCGTAATCGAAAGCTCCTCTGCCGCGCGGGTAAAGGAGTTGTGCCGTGACGCGGCTTCAAATGCGCGCAAGGCATAAAGCGGAGGAAGACGACGCGACATAGGGAAGCTCCTACAAGGCAATGCCGCACCCTACCATGAGTATTAGTCATGCTAACGATCGCATTTATCCCTTTGTGCAACGGCCGGAGAGCGCCGAGAATCAACCCTTCCCCACCCCTCTGACTTTTCGAGCGTGATGATCATGCAGCATCCGGCGCGTACCGAACTCTGGGCCATTCTGCGGCTATCGGGGCCGTTGATTGCCTCACAGTTGGCGCACATGCTGATGGTGCTGACCGACACCCTGATGATGGCCCGTCTCAGCCCCGAAGCGCTGGCCGGTGGCGGCCTGGGTGCGGCGAGCTATTCGTTCGTGTCGATTTTCTGCATCGGCGTGATCGCCGCCGTGGGTACGCTGGTGGCTATTCGTCACGGCGCGGGCGATATCGAAGGCGCCACTCGGCTGACCCAGGCCGGGCTATGGCTGGCTTGGCTGATGGCTTTGGCGGCCGGCCTGTTGCTGTGGAACCTCAAACCGCTGCTGCTGTTGTTTGGCCAGACCGAAACCAATGTGCACTCGGCCGGGCAATTCCTGACGATTTTGCCGTTCGCCCTACCCGGCTTCCTGAGTTTCATGGCCCTGCGCGGCTTCACCAGCGCGATAGGCAAGGCGACGCCGGTAATGGTGATCAGCCTCGGCGGCGCGGTGGCCAACTACCTGCTCAACCATGCACTGATCGAAGGCATGTTCGGCCTGCCGAAGCTCGGCCTCATGGGCATCGGGCTGGTCACGGCCATCGTCGCCAACGGGATGGCACTGGCGTTGATGTGGTACATCCACCAAAACCGCACCTATGCCGCCTATCCGCTGAGCAACGGCCTGCTGCGCCTCAACACTCAATATCTGCGCGAGCTGTGGCGCCTGGGCCTGCCGATTGGGGGCACCTACGCGGTGGAAGTCGGTTTGTTTGCCTTTGCGGCGCTGTGCATGGGCACCATGGGCAGCACACAGTTGGCGGCGCATCAGATCGCGCTTCAGATCGTCTCGGTGGCGTTCATGGTGCCGGCGGGGATGTCCTACGCGGTCACCATGCGCATCGGCCAACATTACGGCGCAGGTCAGTTGCTGCAGGCGCGTATGGCCGGTCGCGTCGGGATCAGCTTTGGTGCTGCCGTGATGCTGGGATTTGCGCTGGTGTTCTGGCTATTCTCCGACCCGCTGATCGGGCTGTTCCTCGACCATAACGACCCGGCGTTTCACGACGTGATCGTGTTGGCCGTCAGCCTGTTGGCCGTCGCGGCCTGGTTCGAGTTGTTCGATGGCGTACAAACCATCGCCATGGGCTGTATTCGCGGGTTGAAAGATGCCAAGACCACCTTCCTGGTCGGCCTCGGCTGCTACTGGCTGATCGGTGCGCCTTCGGCCTGGCTGATGGCCTTCACCCTGGGCTGGGGGCCGACCGGCGTGTGGTGGGGTTTGGCGCTGGGCCTGGCGTGTGCGGCGGTCAGCCTGACATGGGCGTTTGAAGTGAAGATGAAGCGGATGATTCGGCGGGAGCCGGAGGTTCGCGCTGAATTTCAGGCGATGCAGCCGGACTAGAAATCCCACATTTGGATTGGGTTTACAGCTCAACCCAGCAAAGCCTGCTGTCCTTTGCCAAACGTCAGGTAATCCACTAACTCCGGTAATGGCAGTGGCTTGCTGATCAGGTAACCCTGCGCCTGGTCACACCCAAACAGCCGCAACAACGCTAGCTGCTCAGGCGTTTCCACCCCCTCGGCAACCACTTCCAGGTTGAGGTTGTGGGCCAGGTTGATCATGGCGTGCACCAATTTGCGGTTTTCTTCACGCTCTTCCATCCCACCGACAAAGCTCTTGTCGATCTTCAACAAGGCAATCGGCAGGCTGTTGAGGTGCACGAACGACGAGAAACCGGTGCCGAAATCGTCCAGGGAAAACCGCACGCCAAGGCGACCCAGCGCATCCATGGTCTGCTTGACCAGGTCACTGCGACGCATCACGGCCGTTTCGGTCAGTTCGAACTCCAACCATTGCGCGTCCACACCACGCTCGGAAATCAGCCGGCTGAGGGTCGAAAGCAACTGGCTGTCCTGAAACTGGCGAAACGACAGATTGACCGCCATGTGCAGCGGCGGCAGGCCGCGTTCACGCAGGTCCTGCATGTCGCGCAGGGCTCGGGAAATCACCCAGTAGCCCAGCGGCACGATCAAGCCGCTTTGCTCGGCCAACGGTACGAATTCACTCGGCGGCAACAGGCCCCGCTCGCCATGACGCCAGCGCACCAGGGCTTCCAGGCCGACGATGTGCCCGTCGTCCAGGTCCAGGCGCGGCTGGTAATGCAGCTCCAGTTCATCACGACGCAAGGCGCGGCGCAGCTCGCTTTCCAGGTCGGCCAGGCTGCGCGCGTTGCGGTTGATGCGTTCGTTGAAGATATGAAAGGTGCAGCCCTGGGTGCTTTTGGCTTGCTGCATGGCGATATGGGCGTGCCACATCAGCGGGTCGGCACCGGCGCGAGCCCGAGCATGCGCCACACCCAGGCTGCAACCGATCAGTAAGCTTTCGCCATCCACCCAGTAAGGTTCGGCCATGACTTCAGTGATGCGCTCGGCCATCCACTCGGCACGCTGGGGTGCACGGCGGGTGTCGATCAGCAGGGCGAATTCGTCGCTGCCCAGACGCGCTAATTGGTCTCCGACCTCAAGCTGGCTCTTGAGCCGTGAGACCACTTGCAGGATCAGCCGGTCGCCAGCCTGGTGCCCGAGGGCATCGTTGGCGTGCCGGAAGTTGTCGAGGTCCAGGTGACCGAGGGCCAGGCCGCGCCCCTCATTCTCGGCCAGCCGCGCCGCCAGCAGGGTCTGGAAGCCCTGGCGGTTGGCAATGCCGGTGAGCGGGTCCTGTTCGGCCAGGCGCTGCAAGGTATTTTCCAGCAGCCCGCGCTCGCGAACGTGGCGCAGGCAGCGGCGCAGTGTATCGGCGTCCAATACATTACTGACCAGCCAATCGCTGACGCCAAGGGGCGACACCAGGGGCTCTTGCTCCAGCAGCAACACGCACGGCAGGCTGCAACGGCCAGGGCCGGGTTGCAGGCTGGGCGTGGTCAATAGCACGGCGCTGTGGTCGTCATCGAACAAACGACTCACGGACTCCCAGTTTGGCGCGCTGATCAGCACAGCCCCATCGCCCATCGGCGCCAGGCACTCGCGCAATAACGCTGCCCACGCGGGCTCATCGGCCAGCAGCAGCAAACGCAAGGGTTCGACAGGCGTAGACAAGCTAGCTCCCTAGACTCTGCAATATTTCGTTGGCGGCGGGCATTATGACGTGCGCCCTTAGAATCACCAATGATAGGGGGTATCAAACACTCAAAATGTAAACAATAGTCTCAAACAACCCCCACATCCTGCGGCAAAGTATCAAAACCGGCAAATTTAGATCGAGTGGTACGTCACACTGTCGTTCTGACAGGGCAGAATCCTGCCAGCCTGTTAAAATGCCCGCCCTTTTGAACAACGACTCCCTGAATTCCGTATGTCCCGACTCAATCCCCGGCAGCAAGAAGCCGTGAACTACGTCGGCGGCCCTCTATTGGTGCTCGCCGGCGCAGGCTCCGGCAAGACGAGCGTGATCACCCGCAAGATCGCGCACCTGATCCAGCACTGCGGCATCCGCGCCCAGTACATCGTCGCCATGACGTTTACCAACAAGGCCGCGCGGGAAATGAAAGAACGTGTCGGCACCCTGCTCAAGGGTGGCGAAGGCCGCGGGCTCACCGTGTGTACGTTCCACAACCTGGGGCTGAACATTATCCGCAAGGAGCATGCACGTCTGGGCTACAAGCCAGGTTTCTCGATTTTCGACGAGACCGACGTGAAGTCGCTGATGACCGACATCATGCAAAAGGAATACGCAGGCGACGACGGCGTGGATGAGATCAAGAACATGATCGGCGCCTGGAAAAACGACCTGATCCTGCCCGCCCAGGCCCTGGAAAACGCACGCAACCCCAAGGAACAGACTGCCGCGATCGTCTACACCCACTACCAGCGCACGCTCAAAGCGTTCAACGCGGTGGACTTCGATGATCTGATCCTGCAGCCGGTCAAGCTGTTCGAGGAACACGCCGACGTCCTCGAAAAATGGCAGAACAAGGTGCGCTACCTGCTGGTGGACGAATACCAGGACACCAACGCCAGCCAGTATCTGCTGGTGAAGATGCTGATCGGCAAGCGCAACCAGTTCACCGTGGTCGGCGACGATGACCAGTCGATCTACGCCTGGCGTGGCGCCCGCCCGGAAAACCTGATGCTGCTCAAGGACGACTACCCGTCCCTGAAAGTGGTGATGCTGGAGCAGAATTACCGCTCCACCAGCCGCATCCTGCGCTGTGCCAACGTGCTGATCTCGAACAACCCCCACGAGTTTGAAAAACAACTGTGGAGCGAGATGGGCCACGGCGACGAAATCCGAGTGATCCGCTGCCGCAACGAAGACGCCGAAGCCGAGCGCGTGGCCGTCGAGTTACTGACCTTACACCTGCGCACCGACCGCCCCTACAGCGACTTCGCGATCCTGTATCGCGGCAACTACCAGGCCAAGCTGATCGAGCTGAAGCTGCAGCACCACCAGATTCCGTACCGACTGTCGGGCGGCAATAGCTTTTTCGGACGTCAGGAAGTGAAAGACCTGATGGCCTACTTCCGCCTGATCGTGAACCCGGACGACGACAACGCGTTCCTGCGCGTGATCAACGTGCCGCGCCGGGAGATCGGCTCCACGACCCTGGAAAAACTCGGCAACTACGCCACGGAACGCAAGATCTCGATGTACGCTGCTACCGACGAAATCGGCTTGGGCGAACACTTGGACACGCGCTTCACCGACCGCCTGTCGCGCTTCAAGCGCTTCATGGACAAGGTGCGCGAGCAATGCGCCGGCGAAGATCCGATCAGCGCCCTGCGCAGCATGGTCATGGACATTGACTATGAAAACTGGCTGCGCACCAACAGTTCCAGCGACAAGGCCGCGGATTACCGCATGGGCAACGTCTGGTTCCTGATTGAAGCGTTGAAGAACACCCTGGAAAAAGACGAAGACGGCGAGATGACCGTCGAGGATGCCATCGGCAAGCTGGTGCTGCGCGACATGCTCGAGCGCCAGCAAGAAGAGGAAGACGGCGCCGAAGGTGTGCAGATGATGACCTTGCACGCGTCCAAGGGCCTCGAATTCCCCTACGTGTTCATCATGGGCATGGAAGAGGAAATCCTCCCGCACCGTTCCAGCATCGAAGCCGACACCATCGAAGAAGAGCGCCGCTTGGCCTACGTGGGCATTACCCGCGCGCGTCAGACCCTGGCCTTCACCTTTGCAGCCAAGCGCAAGCAGTACGGCGAAATCATCGATTGCGCGCCCAGCCGGTTCCTGGATGAACTGCCGCCGGACGACTTGGCCTGGGAAGGCAATGACGACACCCCGACCGAGGTGAAGGCCGTTCGCGGCAACACCGCCCTGGCGGATATACGCGCGATGTTAAAGCGCTAGAATCGACTACTTTTTAATCTACTTTCGGCGCGCACCGCGCCATTAGAGGAAGCTTTCCGTGGAAGCACTGCACAAGAAAATTCGCGAAGAAGGCATCGTGCTTTCCGATCAGGTACTCAAGGTCGACGCCTTTTTGAACCACCAGATCGACCCGGCACTGATGAAACTGATCGGCGATGAATTCGCCGCGCTGTTCAAGGATTCGGGCATCACCAAGATTGTCACCATCGAAGCCTCTGGCATCGCCCCGGCGATCATGACCGGTCTGAACCTGGGTGTACCGGTGATCTTCGCGCGCAAGCAGCAATCGTTGACCCTGACGGAAAACCTGCTGTCGGCGACGGTGTACTCGTTCACCAAGAAAACCGAAAGCACCGTAGCCATCTCGCCACGTCACCTGACCAGCAGCGACCGCGTGCTGGTGATCGATGACTTTTTGGCCAATGGGAAAGCGTCCCAGGCGCTGATTTCGATCATCAAGCAGGCGGGCGCGACCGTTGCCGGCTTGGGGATTGTGATCGAGAAGTCGTTCCAGGGTGGCCGCGCGGAGCTGGATGCGCAGGGTTATCGGGTGGAGTCGCTGGCGCGTGTGAAATCGCTGGCCGGTGGCGTGGTCACCTTCATCGAATAATTTGCGACACCGCAAATCCCAGGTGAATACAGATCAAAATGTGCGGGGTTGCTCGCTCCCACATTTTGATCTGTGTTGGCTGTTAGTGCGCGGTGGCCTGCAGGCCAGCGAGTAGCAGACGCTGGTATAAGTCCTCTTTCAGTCCCTCCGGCTTATCCAACCGCATCCGCTTCAAATGCTGTGGATACGCCTCCGGTTCAGGCGCATCCAACGCCGCCTTGCCTAACTCCAGCATCTCCGTCAGCTTGAATTTGCTCTTGAGCCAGTTCAGCGCCCGCAACAAATCCCGTTCCTCATCGGTGAAATCACTGCCCAGTGGATATTCCGGAAACAACCGACGATGGCGCGTTTGAATCGCCTGTAGCCGCTCGGGCGTGTTATCGGCAAAGCGCGGATCCAGCTGGAAATCCTTGGGCAACTTGCCGGCTTTTTGCGCCTGTTCGATCAAATCGTCCTGGAAGCGTGAGTCAGTAATGTTAAGCAATGCCTCGATAACCTGGGCATCCGTCTGCCCACGCAAATCGGCGATCCCATACTCGGTGGTGACAATATCCCGCAGGTGCCGGGGAATCGTGCAATGCCCATAGCCCCAAACGATATTGGAACTGACCTCCCCCGCCGACTCGCGCCAGCTGCGCAGGATCAGGATCGAACGCGCGCCTTCCAGTGCATGGCCCTGGCCCACGAAGTTGTACTGCCCGCCCACACCGCTGAGCACGCGACCGTCTTCCAACTGGTCGGCGACACCCGCGCCAAGCAACGTGACGATAATCGCGCTGTTGATAAACCGCGCATCCAGGCGTTGCAGGCGCTTGAGCTCTTCCTGGCCGTACAGCTCGTTGATGTAGCTGATGCGGGTCATGTTGAATTCAAGGCGCTTGGCGTGGGTCATTTCCTGCAGGCGCTGATAGAAACTGCGCGGGCCAAGGAAGAAACCACCGTGGATCGAGATGCCATCAGGCTGCGCCGCATCGTCGAGCGTGCCGGCGTTGGCCTGCGCCTGGGTCGCCACATCCGGGTAAACCTTACGGCGGATAATCCCCGCGTCCGCCAGTACCAGCAGGCCGTTGACGAACATCTCGCTGCAACCATACAGGCCACGGGCGAACGGATCGACACCACCTTCCCGGCTGATCAAAGGCGCCCATTGATACACATCGATGTCGGTCAGCAGCAGCCGGTAGGCCTCGTTGTCGGCTTGGCGCGCCAGCAACGCGGCGGTCAGCGCATCGCCCATCGAGCCGATACCGATCTGCAAGGTGCCGCCATCGCGCACCAGGGTGCTGGCATGCAGACCGATAAAGTGATCCTGCAAACCCACCGGCATATTCGGCGTGGAGAACAGCGTGGTGCTGTCTTTTTCATCAATCAGGTAGTCGAAGGCGTCCATGCCCAACTCGGAATCGCCGGGCATGTAGGGCAAATCGCTATGGACTTGGCCAACGATCAGCACGGTTTCCCCCGCATCACGTCGCTTGGCGATCATCGGCAGCAGGTCGAGGGTGATGTCCGGATTGCAGCTCAGGCTCAGGCGATCAGGATGTTCGGCGCTGCTCGCAACCAATTGCGCCACCAGGTTCAGGCCGGCGGCATTAATGTCGCGGGCAGCGTGACTGTAGTTGCTGCTGACGTAGTCCTGCTGCGCCGACTCGCTGTGGAGCAAGCTGCCGGGCTGCATGAAGAACTGCTGCACGTGGATATTTTTTGGAAGGCTGTCTTTATGCAGGTCAGCGAGGAAATCCAGCTCGGGGTAATCGCCAAACACTCGCTCGATAAAGGGTTCGAGAAAGCGCTTCTGCAAGCCATCGCCCATCGTCGGACGGCCAAGACTTAGGGCGGTATAGATCGTCAGCGCCCGATCCGGCAATTTAGCGATGCGCCGGTACAGCGCGTTAGCAAACAGGTTGGGCTTGCCCAGGCCAAGCGGCATGCCCATGTGGATATGCGCCGGCAAGCGCGCCAGTACGTCATCAACTGCTTTCTCGATTGAACACAACTGCACCATCCGACCCTCCTGAACATTCCGTGATTAGGGGTTGGACAGAGAGTGGCGGGTCTTTGCTGCAAAGAACAGTGGTGAAACACTAATTGCGGGCACAAAAAAGCCGCCCGAAAGCGGCTTTTTTGGCGAAGATCGGCTGATTAGAGGCCGGACATCTTCTTGATGGCGCCTTTAAGGTCATCCTCCGAGCAATCAGCGCAAGTACCCTTAGGTGGCATGGCATTGATACCGGTGATCGCCTTGGCCAGAATGCCGTCGAGGCCGCCCTGTTGGTCGGCTCGCTCTTTCCAGGCGGCGGTATCACCGATTTTTGGCGCACCCAGCAGGCCGGTGCTGTGACAGGCGTTGCAGTGTTTGGCGATGATTTCGTCGGGGGTTTTCGCCCCACCGCCACCCGCTGCCACGGCGACCTCCATCCCCTTGCATTCCTGACCCTGAACACACACCTGGCCGACAGGCTCCAGGCGCTTGGCAATGTCATCATTGGTCGCAGCTTGAGCGCTGACAGCCCATAGGGCCAGTACGGTTGCTGGTGCGGCCAGCATTTTCATAATTAGGTTCACGCGTTCACCCTCAATGGTGGCTATTCACGCCTGCGGCCACGGTTTCGCAGGCGGCGAAAGTATAACGGTTAGCCCGCCTGGCCGAAACAACCCTATTAAACAAAGGGAGATTCGGCTTCACGGAATACTGCTACGGGAACCTCTGCAATGCTGGCAGGGCGCCTCTATTCTTAAAAGTTCGCGGGTGTGGCTGCGCTGATTAGTCGCGCCGGCACGTCGAACGGGTTGCGAAAACGATGGGGCTTGGTACTTTCAAAGTAGTAGCTATCGCCAGCTTCGAGCACAAAAGTTTCAAAACCGACCACCAACTCCAAGCGACCCTCCACCAGGATCCCGGTTTCTTCACCTTCGTGGGTGAGCATTTCTTCGCCCGTGTCGGCGCCCGGCGGGTAGATTTCGTTCAGAAACGCAATCGCCCGTGTCGGGTGCGCCCGACCTACCAGTTTCATGGTGACGGCGCCGTCAGAGATGTCGATCAGCTCATTGGCTTTATAGACGATCTGCGTCGGTATTTCCTGGAGGATCTCCTCGGAAAAGAACTCGACCATGGACATGGGGATGCCGCCCAGCACCTTGCGCAAGGAGCTGATCGAGGGGCTGACGCTGTTTTTTTCGATCATCGAAATGGTGCTGTTGGTGACACCCGCGCGCTTGGCGAGCTCACGCTGGGAAAGACCCTTCAGTTTACGGATGGATTGCAGTCGTTCGCCGACGTCCAATGCAGGTGCCTCCTAGGGTTCAGGCTTTGTTGTAATTGAGCGTTATCATGGCGACAGCGTTCAGTATTTACAACACTTGGGCCTAAATCCCAGGCGGTTGCATGCGTATCTGGCGATCAAGCGCCGGAATAGAGCCTTGGCACGCGGCGCAGGTTGCAGAACAGCTGATAGGGAATGGTCTCGGCGGCGACCGCAATGTCACTGGCGAGGATATTTTTGCCCCACAGCTCTACCGTTGACCCAAGCCCGGCCTGCGGCACGTCAGTCAGGTCGATGCACAGCATGTCCATGGAAACACGCCCTAACAACTGGCTGCGTTGCCCGGCCACCATTACCGGCGTACCGGTCGGCGCGTGACGCGGGTAGCCATCCGCATAACCCATGGCAACCACACCAATGCGCATCGGCTTGGGCGTGATGAACTTCGCGCCGTAGCCCACCGGCTCACCGGCTGGCAATTCCCGTACACAGATCACCTTGGATTCCAGCGTCATCACCGGCTGCAAACGCGCCGCCACAGCCTGGTCTTCACCAAACGGCGTGGCGCCGTAAAGCATGATGCCGGGGCGAACCCAGTCGCTGGACACAATTGGCCAGCCCATGACCGACGGCGAGTTACGTAGGCTGACCTCGGCCGACAAGCCCTGGCGCGCCGCTTCAAACACTGCAACTTGTTCATCACTGCGCACGCAGTCAAGTTCATCGGCGCGGGCAAAGTGGCTCATCAGTACGATTTTGGCCACCTTACCGCTGGCCAGCAGGCGCTGGTAAGCCTCTTGATAATCCTTGGGATGCAGGCCAACGCGGTGCATGCCGGAGTCGAGCTTGAGCCAGATGGTCAACGGCTTGCTCAGTCTGGCCTGTTCGATGGCATCCAGTTGCCACAGCGAATGCACCACGCACCAGAAATCATGCTCGATGATCAGCGGCAGTTCGTCGGCTTCGAAAAAGCCTTCCAGCAGTAGCACTGGCGCACGAATCCCGGCGGCGCGCAGTTCCAATGCTTCCTCGATGCACGCCACGGCAAATCCATCAGCCTCGGCTCCCAACGCCTGTGCCACGCGCACGGCACCATGACCGTAGGCATCGGCCTTGATCACGGCAAGGGCCTTGGCCCCCGTGACTTCACGGGCCAGTTGGTAATTGTGAAGCAGGGCTTGGAGGTCGATCAGGGCACGGGCTGGACGCATGGCGGCAGGCTTCTAGGCGGCAGAGTAAAGAAAAACCGGCACCGACAGACAGCATCGGCACCGGGAGAGGGATCTTGCTTAAGGCAGCGCCACCACTACGGACAGCTCCACTAGGATTTGCGGTTCACACAGCTTGGCTTCAACCGTGGCACGGGCCGGGGCAACGCCATTGGGCAGCCACTTGTCCCACACCGCGTTCATGCCGGCGAAATCGGCGTCGATGTCTTTCAGGTAGATCGTCACCGACAGCAATTTGGTCTTGTCGGTGCCGGCCAGGTCCAGCAGACGCTCGATATTGGCCAGGGTTTCACGGGTCTGCTGTTCAATCCCGGCGCTCATGTCGTCGCCGACTTGCCCGGCCAGATACACGGTAGCGTTGTGGACAACGATCTGGCTCATGCGCTCATTGGTGAGCTGGCGCTGGATTGACATGTCGTGCGGACTCCTGGTGGTTGCCATAACGGGAAATATCGAGGCCTTCGGCGCTGATTTGCGGGGTTTTCTTGGCCATCAGGTCAGCCAGCAAGCGGCCGGAGCCACACGCCATGGTCCAACCGAGCGTGCCGTGGCCGGTATTCAGGAACAGGTTCTTGAACGGGGTGGCACCGACAATCGGCGTGCCGTCGGGCGTGGTCGGGCGCAGGCCGGTCCAAAACGAAGCTTGGATCAAATCGCCGCCCTGAGGATAAAGGTCGTTGACGATCATCTCCAGGGTTTCACGCCGACGCGGGTTAAGCGACAGGTCAAAACCGGCGATTTCAGCCATGCCGCCGACGCGGATGCGGTTGTCGAAACGGGTAATCGCGACCTTGTAGGTCTCGTCGAGAATGGTCGAAGTCGGCGCCATCGCCGGGTTGGTGATCGGCACGGTCAGCGAGTAACCCTTGAGCGGGTAGACCGGCGCCTTGACCCCCAGCGGCTTGAGCAATTTCGGCGAGTAGCTGCCGAGGGCCAGTACGTAGCGGTCGGCGGTTTCCAGCTTGCCGTCGATCCATACACCATTGATGCGGTCGCCGGCGTAGTCGAGACGCTGGATATTCTGTTCAAAGCGGAATTCCACACCCAACTGCGTGCACATATCGGCCAGGCGCGTGGCGAACATTTGGCAGTCGCCGGTTTGGTCATTCGGCAGGCGCAAGGCTCCGGCGAGGATATCCGTGACGTTGGCCAAGGCCGGCTCAACACGGGCGATACCGGCGCGGTCGAGCAGTTCGAACGGCACGCCGGACTCTTTCAACACGGCGATGTCTTTAGCGGCACCGTCAAGTTGTGCCTGGGTGCGGAACAGTTGGGTAGTACCGAGGCTGCGGCCTTCGTAGGCAATGCCGGTTTCAACGCGCAGTTCGTCGAGGCAGTCGCGGCTGTATTCGGACAGGCGGACCATGCGCTCCTTGTTCACCGCATAACGGCTGGCGGTGCAGTTGCGCAGCATCTGCGCCATCCACAGGTATTGGTCGATATCGGCGGTGGCCTTGATCGCCAGCGGTGCGTGGCGTTGCAGCAGCCACTTGATGGCCTTGAGCGGCACGCCCGGCGCGGCCCATGGCGATGCATAGCCTGGGGACACCTGGCCGGCGTTGGCGAAACTGGTCTCCATGGCGGCGGCAGGTTGGCGGTCAACCACCACGACGTCAAAGCCGGCCCGCGCCAAATAGTAGGCACTGGTCACACCAATCACGCCGCTACCCAAGACCAGAACGCGCATTTTTATATCCTCATCGCGGGCATGGCCGCTGACGTGTGTTATTCGAGCAATGATGAGCTCAGTGTAAAAAACAATTGCCAGTGCATTTCACTATATAACTACCTATATTTGGCGACAATTCTCGGCAAAAACCCTTTTCACAGAGGCGTATCCCCTATGCGTACCAACACCCAGACCAAGCGGGAGCTGGACAAGATCGACCGCAACATCCTGCGCATCCTGCAAACCGACGGACGTATTTCGTTCACGGAATTGGGGGAAAAGGTCGGGCTGTCGACCACGCCATGTACCGAGCGAGTGCGCCGGCTGGAGCGTGAAGGGATCATCATGGGCTACAACGCGCGCCTCAATCCTCAGCACTTGAAGGGCAGTCTGCTGGTATTTGTCGAGATCAGCCTCGATTACAAATCTGGCGACACCTTCGAGGAATTCCGCCGCGCCGTGCTGAAACTGCCGCATGTGCTGGAGTGCCATTTGGTGTCTGGAGACTTCGACTATCTGGTGAAGGCGCGGATCTCCGAGATGGCGTCGTACCGCAAACTGCTCGGCGATATCCTCCTCAAACTGCCCCATGTGCGGGAGTCCAAGAGCTATATCGTGATGGAAGAAGTGAAGGAGAGCCTGAATCTGCCTATCCCGGACTGACTCACTGACACGACTCAGCCCACATTTGGACCGAGCCCAGCCGTTAAACCAGCACCTGCCGGGTACTCGCCATGTATTCGTGGATCTGCTTTTCCACCCGCGGGTGAATCAGCTCCACCGGCCGCCGCCCGTTAGGGCACGGCAACGTCTTGGTGGTGCCGAACAGCCGACAGATCAACGGCCGCTCGTCATACACCGTGCAACCATCGGGCCCCAGGTGTACGCAGTTCAGCTCATCCATGGCCGCGTCCTGCTCTGCAGCCGTCTTGCGCGGCAGGCGCGACATTTCTTCGGGCGAAGTGGTCACCGGCCCACAGCAATCGTGGCAACCGGGGACGCACTCGAACGAAGGTATCTGCCGACGCAGCGCGCTGATCTTCTGACTGTTGCAACTCATCTAAACATTTACCGAACGGCGAATAAGTGTGGATTCTGCCGTAAAACGCTCTGCGCAGACAGCTTCGTCCGACCGCTGTATCCTGCGTCAAATTTTCCAAACAGGGATGCTCCCATGACCGCCAGCGCCCGGCACACCGCCTCTTACTACGCCGCCAGCAGCGTGCCGCAACCGGATTACCCCGTGTTGGCAGGCGAAGTCACTGCCGATGTGTGCGTGGTCGGCGGCGGTTTTTCCGGGCTGAACACGGCTCTGGAGCTTGCCGAGCGCGGGTTCAGCGTAGTGCTGTTGGAGGCGCGCAAGATCGCCTGGGGCGCCAGCGGACGTAACGGTGGCCAGTTGATTCGTGGCGTCGGCCATGGCCTGGACCAGTTCGCCAATGTGATCGGCACCGATGGTGTGCGCCAAATGAAGCTGATGGGCCTGGAAGCCGTGGAGATCGTACGTGAGCGCGTCGAACGTTTTCAGATCCCCTGCGACCTCACATGGGGTTACTGCGACCTCGCCAACAAACCCCGAGACCTCAAAGGCCTGGCCGAAGACGCCGAAGAACTGCGCAGCCTCGGTTATCGCCATGAGGTGCGCCTGCTGCAAGCAGACCAGATGAGCAGCGTAATCGGCTCCGAGCGCTACGTGGGCGGCATGATCGACATGGGCTCGGGCCACTTGCATCCGCTCAACCTGGCCCTCGGCGAAGCCGCCGCCGCGCAGCAATTGGGTGTGAAGCTGTTCGAGCACTCCCAGGTCACGCGCATCGACTACGGCCCCGACCTCAACGTGCACACCGCCCAGGGCAGCGTGCGCGCCAAGACCTTGGTGCTGGCGTGCAACGCCTACCTCAATAGCCTCAACCCGCACCTGAGCGGCAAGGTGTTGCCCGCCGGCAGCTACATCATCGCCACCGAGCCGTTAAGCGAAGCGCAGGCCAGCAAACTGCTGCCTCGGAATATGGCGGTGTGTGACCAACGGGTAACGGTGGATTACTTCCGACTGTCCGCCGACCGTCGCCTGTTGTTCGGCGGTGCCTGCCATTATTCCGGCCGTGATCCCCAGGACATCAGCGCCTATATGCGCCCGAAAATGTTGCAGGTATTCCCGCAGTTGGCCGATGTGAAAATCGACTACCAATGGGGCGGCATGATCGGCATCGGCGCCAACCGCCTGCCGCAGATCGGCCGTCTCGCGGAGCAGCCCAACGTGTATTACGCCCAGGCCTACGCCGGCCATGGGCTCAACGCCACACACCTGGCGGGCAAGCTGCTCGCTGAAGCCATCAGCGGCCAGCAACAGGGCCGCTTCGATCTGTTTGCCCAGGTGCCGCACATGACTTTCCCTGGCGGCAAGCACCTGCGCTCGCCGCTGTTGGCGCTTGGGATGCTCTGGCACCGCTTCAAAGAGCTGGTGTGAATCAGTTGCGCCAGAAAGGTTTCAACCCTTCCTGGCGCGCCTGTTCGGCAGTCAGCCCGACGTCGCGCAGTTGCTCACGGGTCAAGTGCAGCAACGCCTTGCGCGTTTGACGGCGTTGCCAGAACAGGTTCCAGTGGCTGACGTTGCGCGGCGCCGTTGCCCGCTCATGCCCAGCCTCCAGTTCCTGACTGTGTAACGCCAGCCGCACATCGCTCATACCGTTCATTTTGCTGCCCCTCATTTACGTTGTTGCCTTGAGTGACAAGCATGAGTGCGCAACACAAACCAATACAGATTCAACCCGACTTTATTAAATCCATACAGATACTGCCTATGGGGGGCTGAATCCTGTATTTTCGCCTCATCTGTACTGGCCCCCTAGGAGCGACCGCCATGACCCTTTATGTGAACCTCGCCGAATTATTGGGCACGCGCATCGAACAAGGCTTCTATCGCCCCGGTGATCGCTTGCCTTCTGTACGGGCCTTGAGTGTGGAACACGGGGTCAGCCTGAGCACCGTGCAGCAGGCGTATCGGTTACTGGAAGACAACGGCCTCGCTATGCCCAAGCCGAAATCAGGCTATTTTGTACCCGTCGGCCGCGAGCTGCCGGCCTTGCCGGAGATTGGTCGCCCGGCCCAACGACCGGTAGAGATATCCCAGTGGGACCAGGTACTGGAGCTGATTCGCGCGGTGCCGCGCAAAGATGTCATACAGATGGGCCGAGGCATGCCAGATGTGCTGTCCCCGACCTTGAAACCTTTGCTGCGCAGCCTCGCCCGCGTGAGCCGCCGCCAGGACCTGCCCGGCCTGTATTACGACAACATCCTCGGCTGTATGGAGCTGCGCGAGCAAATTGCGCGACTGTCATTGGATTCTGGCTGCCAGCTGAACGCCGAGGACATCGTGATCACCACCGGTTGCCATGAGGCGCTGTCCGCCAGTATCCACGCCATTTGCGAGCCTGGCGATATCGTCGCAGTGGATTCGCCGAGCTTTCACGGTGCAATGCAGACCCTCAAGGGCCTGGGCATGAAAGCCTTGGAAATCCCTACTGACCCGATCACCGGCATCAGCCTCGAAGCACTGGAGCTGGCGCTGGAACAGTGGCCGATCAAGGTCATCCAACTGACCCCCAACTGCAACAACCCCCTGGGTTACATCATGCCGGAGGCGCGCAAGCGTGCACTACTCACCCTGGCCCAGCGCTTTGACGTGGCAATCATTGAAGACGATGTGTACGGCGAATTGGCCTATAGCTACCCGCGCCCGCGCACCATCAAGTCCTTCGACGAAGACGGCCGTGTACTGCTGTGCAGCTCGTTCTCGAAAACCCTGGCGCCTGGTTTGCGCATTGGTTGGGTGGCTCCCGGTCGATACTTGGAGCGCGTGCTGCACATGAAATACATCAGCACGGGCTCCACGGCGACACAACCGCAGATCGCCATTGCCGAATTCCTGAAAAACGGGCACTTCGAGCCGCATTTGCGGCGGATGCGCACCCAATACCAACGTAATCGCGACTTGATACTCGACTGGATCAGCCGCTATTTTCCGACAGGCACGCGCGCCAGCCGGCCCCAGGGCAGCTTCATGCTATGGGTCGAGCTACCGGAGGGCTTTGATACCTTGAAGCTCAACCGCGTGCTGATGGAGCAAGGCGTCCAGATTGCCGTAGGCAGCATTTTTTCTGCATCGGGCAAGTACCGGAACTGCCTGCGCATGAACTACGCTGCCAAACCTACGCCGCAGATTGAAGAAGCTGTGCGCAAGGTGGGGGCTGCCGCGAGCAAAATGCTGGCCGAGGCGGCCGACTGACCTTTCGCAGGAAATTGCCGTCATATGCCGACAACCGCCCTGATCTGGAAGCAACTCCCTTGATGATTCAACGGCTATTCCCGTTTTTCCTGTTGGGAGCCCTGGCCCTGGGCGGCTGCGCCACGGTGCCTGCACCGCGCATCCCCAGCGACGCCCTGCCCGCCGCGCAATCGTCGTTCGGCCGCTCGATCCAGACCCAGGCCGCACCGTATCAAGGGCGCTCGGGTTTTCGCCTGCTGCCCAACAGCAGCGAGGCCTTCATGGCCCGTGCCGAACTGATCCGCAACGCCCAGACCAGCCTCGACCTGCAGTACTACATCGTGCACGACGGCATCAGCACGCGCATGCTGGTGGACGAACTGCTCAAGGCCGCCGACCGTGGTGTGCGCGTGCGCATCCTGCTGGACGACACCACCAGCGACGGCCTCGACCAGATCATCGCCACGCTCGCCGCCCACCCCAAGATCGAAATCCGTCTGTTCAACCCCCTGCACCTGGGGCGCAGCACCGGCGTGACGCGCGCCATGGGCCGCTTGTTCAACCTGTCGCTGCAGCATCGGCGCATGCACAACAAGCTATGGCTGGCGGACAACAGCGTGGCCATCGTCGGCGGGCGCAACCTGGGGGATGAGTATTTCGATGCCGAGCCCAACCTGAACTTCACCGATATCGACATGCTCAGCGTGGGCCCGGTAGCCGAGCAGCTTGGCCACAGTTTCGACCAATACTGGAACAGCGCCCTGAGCAAGCCTATCGACAACTTCGTTTCCAATGCACCGTCCAAAGGCGACCTGGCCGACGCGCGCGTTTACCTGGAAGCGTCGCTGGCCGAATCGCGCCAGCAGAACCATGCGCTGTACAACCGCTTGCGCACCTACCAGACCCAACCGCGCATGGACATCTGGCGCCGCGAACTGATCTGGGCCTGGAACCAGGCCCTGTGGGACGCACCGAGCAAGGTGCTGTCCAAGGCCGACCCAGACCCTCGGTTGCTGCTCACCACTCAACTGGCGCCGGAACTGGAAGGGGTCAGCCACGAGCTGATGATGATCTCGGCGTATTTCGTGCCGGGGCAACCGGGGCTGGTGTACCTGACCGGGCGCGCCGATGCGGGGGTGTCGGTCAGCCTGCTGACCAACGCCCTGGAAGCCACTGACGTGCCGGCCGTGCACGGTGGTTATGCGCCCTATCGCAAGGCGCTGCTGGAGCACGGCGTGAAGCTCTACGAACTGCGCCGTCAGCCCGGTGACCCCAGCGCGGGCAGCGGGCCGCATCTGTTCCGGCGCAGCACCTTCCGCGGCTCGGACTCCAGCCTGCACAGCAAGGCGATGATCTTTGACCGGCAGAAATCGTTTATCGGCTCGTTCAACTTCGACCCACGTTCGGTGCTGTGGAATACCGAAGTCGGCGTGTTGGTCGACAGCCCCGAGCTGGCGGAGCACGTGCGTAACCTGGCGCTGCAAGGCATGGCGCCGGACTTGAGCTATGAGGCGAAATTGCAGGATGGCCAAATAGTGTGGACGACCGAAGATAACGGCCAACTGCACACCCTGACCCGCGAGCCGGGCAGTTGGTGGCGGCGGTTCAATGCGTGGTTCGCTACCTCAGTTGGCTTGGAACGCATGCTCTAAAGCCAGAGGAGATCAACTGTGGGAGCTGGCAAGCCAGCTCCCACCTATTAGGCCGGTTGCGCCACGCCGAACGCGCCTTGGCGCAGCAACAGCACCACCAACCCCAACGCACCGGCTGCCATCAGCAGCGGCAACGCATGCCCGCTGATCCACTGGCTGCCCGCCCCTGCCACCAAAGGGCCGATCAGGCAACCGATACCCCACAGCTGCGCCACGTGGGCATTGGCGCGCACCAGTGCATCGTCGCGATAACGCTCGCCGATCAGGATCAGCGACAGGGTAAACAAGCCTCCAGCACTCGCGCCGAACAACACCCAGATCGGCCAGATCAGCGGCGTATGCATCAACAACGGAATCGCCAGGCTCGACGCCAGCAACAGCACCGCACAACTCAGGAACAGCGTGCGCCGAGGCAGGTAGTCGGCCAGTGCGCCAATGGGCAATTGCAGCAGCGCATCGCCGACCACCACCGTACTGACCATGACCAAGGCGATTTCGGCGGTAAAGCCTTGTTGCAGGCAGTAAATCGGCAACAACGTCAGAATCATCGCCTCGAACGCAGCGAATAACGCCACCGCCCACGCAATCGCCGGCAGGCTCAGGCAGAAACGCCACAGGTCAGCGAAGGTCACACTGAAGGACTCGGCGCTCGGTGCGCCGGAACGCCCCAGCAACAGCAACGGCGCCACCACTAACAGACCGACGCCGACCCAGAAACCGTAGTCATGGTCGGTGCCGATCAAGCCCAGCAACAGTGGGCCGGACAGTTGGCTCAGGGCATAAGTGCAGCCATACAGTGCCACCAGACGGCCACGCCACTGCTCCACCACCAACTGGTTGATCCAGCTTTCGCCCAGGATAAATACGATGGTCAGGATCACCCCGATCATCAGCCGTAGCACCAGCCACACCGGGTAGCTGGGCAGGATCGCCAACAAGCCGATGGAAATCGCGCCTGCCCACAAACACAGGCGCATAAGGTTGGCGGTGCCGAGCCATGAGGCCATGCGACTGGACACCTTCGCACCGAGCAGCACACCGAAGGCCGGCATCGCCGCCATCACGCCGATGGCAAAACTGCCATAACCCCAGCTTTCCAGGTGCAGGGACACCAGCGGCATGCTGACGCCCAGGGCCAGGCCGACGCTGAGCACCGAGGCCAGGACGGCGAAATAGGTCGCCCAACGCATGTCCACGCTCCTGTGGATAATTATTTCAAGGGCTGCAAACGAACTGTAGGAGCGAGCTTGTGTGGGAGTCGGGCTTGCCCGCGATGCAGATGCCTCGGTGTGTCAGTCACACCTTGGTGATGCTATCGCAGGCAAGCCGACTCCCACACAAGCCCACTCCCACATTTGGACTGCGGTGTGGCTTAGAGCTTGATCCAGGTCGACTTCAGCTCGGTGTACTTGTCGAACGCATGCAGCGACTTGTCGCGACCGTTGCCCGACTGCTTGAAGCCACCAAACGGCGCAGTCATGTCGCCGCCATCGTACTGGTTGACCCACACGCTACCGGCACGCAAGGCTTTAGCGGTCAGGTGAGCCTTGGAGATATCTGACGTCCACACTGCGGCAGCCAGGCCGTAGACAGTGTCGTTGGCGATCTTGATCGCTTCTTCTGCAGTGTCGAAGGTGATCACCGACAGCACTGGGCCAAAGATCTCTTCCTGGGCGATCTTCATCGCGTTGGTCACGCCGTCGAAAATCGTCGGTTCGACGTAAGTGCCGCCGGTCTCTTCCAGGGTGCGCTTGCCGCCAGCTACCAGCTTGGCGCCATCGGCATGGCCGGCTTCAATGTACGAGAGCACGGTGTTCATTTGTTGGGTATCCACCAGCGCCCCCACGTTAGTGGCTGGGTCCAGCGGGTTGCCGGGCTTCCAGCCCTTGAGGGCCTCGATCACCAACGGCAGGAAAGTGTCCTTGATCGAACGCTCCACCAGCAGGCGCGAACCCGCGGTGCACACTTCGCCCTGGTTGAAGGCGATGGCGCCGGCGGCAGATTCGGCGGCCGCTTGCAGGTCCGGAGCATCGGCAAACACTATGTTCGGGCTCTTGCCGCCGGCTTCCAGCCACACGCGCTTCATGTTCGACTCGCCGGAGCGAATCAACAGTTGCTTGGCGATTTTGGTCGAACCGGTGAACACCAGGGTGTCGACGTCCATGTGCAGCGCCAGCGCATTGCCCACGGTGTGGCCGTAACCCGGCAGCACGTTGAACACGCCTTTTGGAATACCGGCTTCAACGGCCAGGGCTGCGATACGGATGGCGGTCAGCGGGGACTTTTCGGACGGCTTGAGGATTACCGAGTTACCGGTGGACAGCGCAGGGCCGAGCTTCCAGCAGGCCATCATCAGCGGGAAGTTCCACGGCACGATAGCGCCCACCACGCCGACTGGCTCGCGGGTCACCAGACCCAGCTGGTCGTGCGGAGTGGCGGCAACTTCGTCGTAGATCTTGTCGATGGCCTCGCCGCTCCAGCTTAGGGCATTCGCCGCGCCGGGTACGTCGATGTTCAGGGAGTCGCTGATCGGCTTGCCCATGTCCAGGGTTTCGAGCAGCGCCAGCTCCTCGGCATTGGCCTTGAGCAACGCGGCGAAACGGATCATGGTGGCTTTGCGTTTGGCCGGTGCCAGGCGCGACCACACACCGGAATTGAACGTGGCGCGGGCGTTTTCCACAGCGCGCTGGGCATCGGTGGCGTCACAGCTGGCAACAGCGGCCAGCAGGCGGCCATCGACCGGGCTGATGCATTCGAAGGTGTCACCGGAAACGGCGGCGGTGTACTCGCCATTGATGTAGGCGCGGCCTTCGATCTTCAGATCCTTGGCGCGTTGCTCCCAGTCGGCACGGGTCAGGGTGGTCATGCGAGTGTCCTCCTCTTATTGAATACGAGGGCCAGGCGATGTCCCCCGGCAGCCTCAAAGAATGCTTGCCCGGCCAGCCATCTGTTCGGCTCAAGGCAGCTGCCACCCTAAACCAGCGGCTGGGGATGTTTCAATATATTTGACATAACGCCAGTAAACGCCCTTGCGATGTTCATTTTAATAAACATAGACTTTGGGCTCTCCAACCGCAGGCCAGACGGGAAACGCACATGAGCATCCAGGACATCGTCGACTTCAGCCAAGCCAAGACCGCCGCCGAGCGCTACCGCCCTGCTGCCGAAAAAATCCTCAAGGGCGATCCCGAGCAAACGATCTACAACCACTACAACAGCCCGTGCGGCCAAATGAGCGCCGGGGTCTGGGAAGGTGAGGTGGGGCACTGGAAGGTCAACTACAGCGAGCATGAGTACTGCGAGATTGTGCAGGGTGTGTCTGTCCTACGTGATGCGGACGGCAACGCCAAGACCTTGCGCGCTGGTGACCGCTTCGTGATCCCGGCTGGTTTCAGCGGCACCTGGGAAGTGCTGGAGCCGTGCCGCAAGATCTACGTGGTGTTCGAACAAAAGGCCTGATCAGTAAATCGCAGGCAAAAAAAAGCCCGAATCGTGAGAGACGGGCTTTTTTTCACATTGAAGAAAACCAATTACTTGATTTTGCCTTCTTTGTAGATCACGTGCTTGCGAACGCGCGGGTCGAACATTTTCTTTTCGAGCTTGTCCGGGGTAGTACGCTTGTTCTTGTCGGTAGTGTAGAAGTGACCAGTACCGGCGCTAGAGATCATTCGAATCAATTCACGCATGATATAGCTCCTTAAATCTTGCCAGCGGCACGAATTTCGGCCAGCACGACAGTGATGCCACGCTTGTCGATGATACGCATGCCTTTAGCAGATACGCGCAGACGGACAAAACGTTTCTCTTCTTCAACCCAGAAGCGGTGATGCTGCAGGTTTGGCAGGAAACGACGACGGGTTTTGTTATTTGCGTGGGAAATGTTATTCCCAGTCACCGGACCCTTACCGGTAACTTGACATACTCTCGACATGCCTCAGCCCTCTAAAACCACATGCCCAACCCGGCATGGGTTGGCCGCTTAATCTCTCAGTCATTTGGCGCCAGGCGCCGCGTTTCTTTAGGGTCTTACCGGCTACACCTACAAGCGAAGGAACCGGGCCCCTAGAAAAGAGCGCTGCTTTATACCAGAAAGACCCTATTGCAACAACAGCCCGTGTGTTTTTACCGGCGTAAATCTCGGCGGCAAACGCCTGAACCGTTGCTAATAGGGGCCGCAGTAACAATCGACCACTCGTCGCACAGAATGATTTACAGCGCCCGCGCGCGCAGTGAAGTGCACGGCGGAACGCGCTGAGGCGCCATCAAAACAGCATTTCAGGCAAAAGCACAGGCAAAAATGGGCTAGTCATTTATCTATCAGACCTCTACGGTAGAACTTTTCCAGACTGCACTCGCAGATGGGCCTTCGATCTGCAAAGGAAACCGAACATGCGCCTCGCTGCCCTACCGCTCTTGCTTGCCCCTCTATTTATCGCTCCGGCGGCTGTTGCTGCCACCAATCTGAGCGTTTGCACCGAGGCCAGCCCCGAAGGGTTCGATGTGGTGCAATACAACTCACTGACCACCACCAATGCTTCAGCCGACGTGCTGATGAACCGCCTGGTGGACTACGACGCGGCCAGCGGCAAATTGGTGCCAAGCCTGGCAGACAGCTGGAACGTTTCAGCGGATGGCCTGACCTATACCTTCAAGCTGCACCCGGATGTGAAATTTCATCGCACCGAATACTTCACCCCTAGCCGTACACTGACCGCGGAAGACGTGCGCTTCAGCTTCGAACGCATGCTCGACCCGGCCAACCCTTGGCACAAGATCGCCCAGAGCGGTTTCCCCCATGCGCAGTCGCTGCAGTTGCCCGCACTGGTCAAGAAGATCGACGCCCTCGACCCGCTGACCGTGCGCTTCACCCTGGATCACGCCGACTCCACCTTCCTCGCCGCCCTGAGCATGGGCTTTGCCTCGATCTACCCGGCCGAATACGCCGACAAACTGCTCAAGGCCGGCACGCAGCAGAAGCTCAACAGCCAGCCCATCGGCACCGGGCCGTTCATCTTCAGCCGCTTCCAGAAAGACGCCGTGGTGCGCTACAAGGCCAACCCGGACTACTTCGCCGGCAAACCGGCTGTGGATAACTTGATCTTCGCGATCACGCCTGACGCCAACGTGCGCCTGCAGAAATTGCACCGCAATGAATGCCAGATTGCCCTTTCGCCCAAGCCGCTGGACGTGGGCGAGGCCGAAAAAGACCCGGCGCTCAAGGTGGAGAAAACCGCCGCCTTCATGACCGCCTTCGTGGCCATCAACACCCAGCACCCGCCCCTGGACAAGCCCGAAGTACGCCAAGCGATCAACCTGGCCTTCGACAAGGGCAGCTACCTCAAGGCCGTGTTTGAAGGCACTGCCGAAGCCGCGAACGGGCCTTTCCCGCCCAACACCTGGAGCTACGCCAAAGAGCTGCCCGGTTATCCACAGGACCTCGCCAAGGCCAAGGCGCTGCTCAACCGTGCCGGGCTCAAGGATGGGTTCAAGACCACTATCTGGACCCGCCCCACCGGCAGCCTGCTGAACCCCAACCCCAACCTCGGCGCACAACTGCTGCAGGCTGACCTGGCCAAGGTCGGCATCCAGGCCGAGATCCGCGTGATCGAATGGGGCGAGTTGATTCGCCGCGCCAAAGCCGGCGAGCACGACTTGCTGTTCATGGGTTGGGCCGGCGACAACGGCGACCCGGATAACTTCCTTACCCCACAGTTCTCCTGTGCGGCAGTCAAGTCCGGCACCAATTTCGCCCGCTACTGCGACCCAGCCCTGGACAAGCTGATCAGCGCCGGCAAGACCACCAGCGAGCAGGGGGTACGCAGCAAGCTGTATCAGCAGGCCCAGGCGCAGATCCAGCAGCAAGCGTTGTGGCTGCCATTGGCGCACCCTACGGCATTTGCCCTGACCCGCAAGAATGTCGAGGGCTATCAGGTGAGCCCGTTCGGGCGCCAGGATTTCTCCAAGGTCAGCATCAAGCCCTGACAACCAAGCCCGCCCCAATGGGCGGGCTTACATCCACCCATATTCAGCCATCGACAACGGATCGCCATCCCCCACGATGATGTGATCCAGTACCCGCACGTCCACTACTTCCAAGGCCTTTTGCAGCAACTTGGTCAATTTTCGATCAGCCGCACTGGGCTCTGCGCTGCCGGAAGGATGGTTGTGGCACAGAATCAATGCCGCCGCGTTATATGCCAAGGCGCGCTTGACCACTTGCCGGGGGTAAACCATCGCCGCGTCAATGGTGCCCTGGGATAACGCTTCGAAACCCAGCACCCTGTGTTTTGAGTCGAGAAACAGGCAACCGAAGATCTCGTGAGGCTCATGGCGCAGCAAAGCCTTCAGGTAATCACGCACGGCTACCGGGCTTTCCAGCACCGAATCCTTACGCAGGCGCTCGGCCATATGTCGCCGGGACATTTCCAGCACTGCCTGCAACTGCGCAAATTTCGCCGGCCCAAGGCCCAATTGCTGGTTGAACAGCGCCTGGCTGGCCTCCAACAATGGGCGCAAGCCACCGAATTGCGCCAACAGATGGCGCGCCAGGTCCACCGCGCTCCTGCCAGCGACCCCGGTACGCAGGAAGATCGCCAGCAACTCGGCATCCGACAGGCTCGCTGCGCCCCATTCCAAAAGCTTCTCTCGCGGCCGCTCTGCTGCTGGCCAATCGCGAATACTCATCCCGCCTCCCTTTCCATATGCGTCCTGTGCGCCACGTGCACCGCTGTTGCCTCGCGGACGCTGTGTTATCGTAGGCCCTCTTTTTTGCCGCGATTTCCCCTGGGGAGGGGGCATCGCAGGCGCCACTGAACTGGCATCACTGAACTGGAAAGGCAAACCAATGCAGCGTCTGTATCGGAAACGCATCGTTCTCGGCGTTGGCGGCGGCATTGCCGCCTACAAGAGCGCAGAGCTGGTCCGCAGGCTTCTGGACCAAGGCGCCGAAGTGCGCGTGGTCATGACTCGCGGCGGCAGTGAGTTCATCACGCCGTTGACCATGCAGGCCTTGTCCGGGCACCCGGTTCACCTGGATCTGCTGGACCCGGCGGCCGAGGCCGCCATGGGCCATATCGAGCTGGCCAAATGGGCCGACCTGGTGCTGATCGCCCCGGCCACCGCCGACCTGATCGCGCGCCTGGCCCAAGGCATCGCCGATGACCTGCTGACCACCCTGGTACTGGCCACGGACGCCACCGTCGCCATCGCCCCGGCCATGAACCAGGCCATGTGGCGCGACCCGGCCACCCAGGCCAACACCCAACTCTTGCAAAGCCGTGGCCTCAAGGTATTCGGCCCGGCGTCCGGCAGCCAGGCCTGCGGCGATGTCGGCATGGGTCGCATGCTTGAAGCCACCGACCTGGCCCAGTGCGCCGCCGAGTGCTTCCAGCACTTGGCGCTCACCGGCAAGCATGTGCTGATCACGGCTGGCCCGACCCAGGAAAACATCGACCCGGTGCGCTACATCACCAACCATAGCTCAGGAAAAATGGGCTTTGCGCTGGCCGAAGCGGCGGTCGAGGCAGGCGCACGCGTTACCTTGATCACCGGCCCGGTGCATTTGCCGACCCCGGATCGGGTCACGCGAATCGACGTAGTCAGCGCCCGCGACATGCTCGCGGCCTGTGAGGCGGCCATTCCGTGCGACCTGTTTATCGCCTCGGCAGCGGTTGCGGACTACCGCCCGGAAGTCGTCGCCCCGCAAAAGCTCAAGAAAGACCCTACGAGCGGTGACGGCCTGCTCCTGCAAATGGTGCGTAACCCGGACATCCTGGCCACCATCGCCACGCGCCCGGACCGTCCGTTCAGTGTCGGCTTCGCGGCCGAGACCGAGCATTTGCTGGACTACGCAGCACGCAAATTGAAAGACAAAAACCTCGACCTGATCGTTGCCAATGATGTCGCCAACCCGAGCATCGGCTTCAACAGTGAGGAAAACGCGTGCAGCGTGATCGACCGCGAGCTGCACGCCACCCTTTTCGCCCAGACCAGCAAGGGCAAGATTGCCCGCCAACTGATCTCTTTTATCGCCCAACGGCTGAACCAGGTTTAATGTCCATGCACGCTTTGCAAGCCAAGATTCTCGACCCACGCATCGGCAACGAATTCCCGCTGCCGGCCTACGCCACCCCGGGCTCCGCCGGCCTCGACCTGCGCGCCATGCTCAAGCAAGACACGGTGCTTGAGCCGGGCCAGACCATTCTGATTCCAACGGGCCTGTCGATCTATGTCGGCGACCCTGGCTTGGCTGCGCTGATCCTGCCGCGCTCCGGCCTGGGCCATAAACATGGCATCGTGCTGGGCAACCTGGTGGGCCTGATCGACTCGGACTACCAAGGCGAACTGATGGTGTCGTGCTGGAACCGTGGCCAGACCGCGTTCAACATCGCCGTCGGCGAGCGCATTGCCCAGTTGGTACTGGTGCCGGTCGTACAGGCGCATTTCGAACTGGTAGAGGAGTTCGACGAAACCCAGCGCGGCGCGGGCGGGTTCGGGCATTCCGGCAGCCACTGACTAAGCTGAATCTGGCCGGGCGCCGTTGCCCGGCCCGACGCCACCGCTGGGCTTTCAGGACGAAGAATGCGCGGATTTTATCAGCGAGATTTCTCCATATAAATCAACGCATTACGCAGAAAACAAGTCGGAGCCAGCACGCCGATGGCATTTTTGCACCACGAACTCTCTGCCGAAAACACCGTCATACCCTTCAGTTTGAGCCTGCCGGTCAGCCACATTGAGGCTAGCCTTGCCCCCTTCAGATGGAGTTTCCCCCCGCGATGAGTACCGCAGCCCGCGTAGCCCCGACATTCCCCGACAGCATCTTTCGCGCCTATGACATTCGTGGCGTGGTGCCCAAGACCCTGACTGCCGAAACAGCCTACTGGATTGGCCGTGCCATCGGCTCACAGAGCCAGGCCCAGGGCGAGCCCAACGTCTCGGTTGGCCGTGACGGTCGCCTGTCCGGCCCGGAATTGGTGGAACAGTTGATCCAGGGCCTGGCCGACAGCGGTTGCCATGTCAGCGACGTGGGCCTGGTGCCGACGCCTGCGCTGTACTACGCAGCCAACGTACTGGCCGGCAAGTCCGGAGTGATGCTCACCGGCAGCCATAACCCGTCGGACTACAACGGCTTCAAGATCGTCATCGCTGGCGACACCCTGGCCAACGAACAGATCCAGGCCCTGCACAACCGCCTGAAGACCAACAACCTGGCCAGCGGCCAGGGCACCGTCACCAAAGTCGACATCCTGCAGCGCTACTCTGATGAAATCACCGGCGACGTCAAACTCGCACGCCGCCTGAAAGTGGTGGTGGACTGCGGCAACGGCGCGGCCGGCGTGATCGCTCCGCAGTTGCTCGAAGCCCTTAACTGCGAAGTGATCCCCTTGTTCTGCGACGTCGACGGCAACTTCCCGAACCATCACCCAGACCCGGGCAAGCCTGAAAACCTGGTGGACCTGATCGCCAAGGTCAAGGAAACCGGGGCTGACGTGGGCCTGGCCTTCGACGGTGACGGCGACCGCGTGGGTGTGGTGACCGAAACCGGCGAAATCGTGTTCCCGGATCGCCTGCTGATGCTGTTCGCCCGCGATGTGGTGGCGCGCAACCCCAACGCCGAGATCATCTTCGACGTGAAGTGCACCCGCCGCCTCACGCCACTGATCAAGGAATATGGCGGTCGCCCGCTAATGTGGAAGACCGGTCACTCGTTGATCAAAAAGAAAATGAAGGAAACCGGCGCGCTGTTGGCCGGCGAAATGAGCGGCCATGTGTTCTTCAAGGAGCGCTGGTTCGGGTTTGACGACGGCATTTACAGCGCCGCCCGTCTGCTGGAGATCCTCAGCAAGGAAAAATCCACAGCCGAAGAGCTGTTTCAGACCTTCCCGAATGATATTTCTACGCCAGAGATCAATATCCATGTGACCGAGGAGAGCAAATTCAGCATCATTGACGCACTGCACGATGCGCAATGGGGCGAAGGCGCTAACCTGACCACCATTGATGGTGTGCGAGTCGATTACGCCAAAGGCTGGGGCCTGGTTCGCGCGTCCAACACCACACCGGTGCTGGTCCTGCGTTTCGAGGCGGATACCGAGGCTGAGTTGCAGCGCATCAAGGACGTGTTCCACGCCCAGTTGAAACGTGTTGCCCCTGATCTCCAATTACCGTTCTGATTTTTAACCGGAGCCCTGAATGACCCTCGAACGCGAAGCCGCTGCCAACACTGCCAAGGTCCTTTCCGAAGCGTTGCCTTACATCCGACGCTACGTCGGCAAGACGCTGGTGATCAAGTACGGCGGCAATGCCATGGAAAGCGAAGAGCTGAAAACCGGCTTTGCCCGCGACATCGTGTTGATGAAAGCCGTGGGGATCAACCCGGTGGTAGTCCACGGTGGTGGCCCGCAAATCGGCGATCTGCTCAAGCGCTTGTCGATCGAGAGTCACTTCATCGATGGCATGCGCGTCACTGACGCGCAAACCATGGACGTGGTGGAGATGGTCCTCGGCGGCCAGGTCAACAAGGACATCGTCAACCTGATCAACCGCCACGGCGGCAGCGCCATTGGCCTGACCGGCAAGGACGCGGAGCTGATCCGCGCAAAAAAACTGACGGTGACCCGCCAGACGCCGGAGATGACCCAACCGGAAATCATCGACATCGGCCAGGTGGGTGAAGTCATCGGCATCAACACAGACCTGCTGAACCTGCTGGTGAAAGGTGACTTCATCCCGGTGATCGCGCCAATAGGCGTGGGTGAAAACGGCGAGTCCTACAACATCAACGCCGACCTGGTGGCCGGTAAGGTGGCCGAAGCGCTGAAGGCTGAAAAGCTGATGCTGCTGACCAACATCGCCGGCCTGATGGACAAGGAAGGCAAGGTGTTGACCGGCCTGACCACTCAACAAGTGGACGAGTTGATCGCCGACGGCACCATCTACGGCGGCATGCTGCCGAAAATCCGTTGCGCGCTGGAAGCGGTGCAAGGCGGCGTGGGCAGCTCATTGATCCTGGATGGCCGGGTACCGAACGCGATCCTGCTGGAAATCTTCACCGACACGGGTGTGGGCACACTGATCAGTAACCGCAAGCGTCCTTAAACACTGCAAACAAAAAGGCCCCGCTCAATTTGATTGAGCGGGGCCTTTTTTTGGACACTGATTTTGCAGCAATGGGGAGATCCCCTGTGAGAGCGGGCGTGCTCGCGAAAGCGGTGGATCAGTCAGCACCCGTATCACTGAAAGACCGCCTTCGCGAACAAGCCCGCACACACGCCCACTCCACAGGATTTACTGTGTCAGACGCCGAATTGCTCGCGGTACGCACGCACAGCCGGCAGGTGTTGCTTGAGCTGAGGATCATCCTCCAGGAACTGCAGTACCTGGTTCAGCGACACGATGCTCACTACCGGAATACCGAAATCGCGCTCCACTTCCTGAATTGCCGACAACGCTCCGTTGCCACGCTCCTGGCGGTTCAGCGCGATCAGTACACCGGCGGCCTTGGCGCCGTCCTGGGACGCGATGATCTGCATCACTTCGCGGATGGCAGTACCGGCAGTGATCACGTCATCGATGATCAACACATCGCCGGTGAGCGGCGCGCCCACCAGGCTGCCACCTTCGCCATGGGCCTTGGCCTCTTTGCGGTTGAAGCACCACGGCAGGTCCCGCCCGTGATGCTCAGCCAGTGCCACGGCAGTCGCAGCTGCCAGGGGAATGCCCTTGTAGGCCGGACCGAACAAAACGTCGAAGGAAATACCGCTTTCAACGATGGCTGCCGCGTAGAAACGACCCAACTGAGCCAGGGCCGAACCCGAGTTGAACAAGCCTGCATTGAAAAAGTACGGGCTGGTGCGCCCGGACTTCAGAGTGAACTCACCGAAGCGCAAAACGCCGCGATCGATGGCAAAACGAATGAAATCGCGTTGATACGCCTGCATGAAAAAAGCCTCAGATACCACGGATTTAGCTAATTAGGTAGACGGCGTGTATCATACACGCACGCGATTTTTGGGGCCATTTATGCGGATCATCAGTGTGAACGTTAATGGTATTCAGGCTGCAGTCGAGCGTGGTTTGCTCAGTTGGCTGCAAGCCCAGAATGCCGACGTCATCTGCCTGCAGGATACCCGCGCCTCCGCCTTTGAACTGGACGACCCAGCCTTCCAACTGGATGGCTACTTCCTTTATGCCTGCGATGCCGAAGTGCCCACCCAAGGTGGCGTGGCTTTGTATTCGCGGTTGCAACCCAAGGCGGTCATCAGCGGCCTCGGCTTCGAGACAGCCGACCGCTACGGGCGCTACCTGCAAGCCGATTTCGATAAGGTCAGCATCGCGACCTTGCTGCTCCCTTCGGGGCAGAACGGCGATGAAGACTTGAACCAGAAGTTCAAGCTAATGGACGATTTCGCCCGTTATCTGGATAAACAGCGGCGCAAACGTCGCGAGTACATTTATTGTGGCTCGCTGTACGTGGCGCAACAAAAGCTGGATATCAAGAACTGGCGCGACAGCCAGCAATCCCCGGGCTTCCTGGCGCCAGAGCGCGCCTGGATGGACGAGATTGTCGGCAACATGGGCTATGTGGATGCCCTGCGCGAAGTCAGCCGCGAAGGCGACCAGTACAGCTGGTGGCCGGACAACGAACAGGCTGAGATGCTTAACCTGGGCTGGCGTTTCGACTACCAGTTGCTGACCCCAGGTCTGCGCCGGTTCGTTCGCAGCGCACGCCTGCCGCGCCAGCCGCGCTTCTCGCAGCACGCGCCGCTGATCGTGGACTACGACTGGACACTGACTATCTAAGGTCTTTTTCCAGGCACAAAAAAACCGACATCGCTGTCGGTTTTTTTGTGCCTGTTCATTATTTGATCACGCGCCAGGTCAAGGGATAGCGATAGGCAATGCCCTTGTTGGCCTTGATGCTACCAATGATGGTCAGCACCACCGTGGCGATCGCCAGGGCGAACATCAGGAAAAACCCAACCACCGCGAAGGCCAGCACGATGCAAACCATCCAGGCGATGGCCACGGTGATCTGGAAGTTCAGGGCTTCCTTGCCCTGATCATCAATGAACGGGTCCACTTCCTTCTTCATCTGCCACAGGATCAGCGGCCCCACGACACTGCCGAAGGGGAACACAAACCCCAGAAACGCCGCGAGATGGCACAACATTGCCCCCTGACGCACTTCGTAGGAAGGCGTAGGCACCGGCATCTGGCTGTCATTCATGGCGTTTCTCCTTGAGGCCGACTCAGTCAGCCAGGGCGGCGTTCTGCAGTTCGAAAATCTCGGTCATGCCTTTCTGGGCCAAGGCCAGCATCGCGTTCAGATCAGCCGGCTGGAACGGCGCGCCTTCGGCAGTGCCCTGCACTTCGATGAAGCCACCCGTGCTGGTCATCACCACGTTCAGGTCGGTCTCGGCGGCCGAGTCTTCCAGGTAGTCGAGGTCCAGCACAGGCTCGCCCTGGTACATGCCTACCGATACGGCAGCGATCATTTGCTTGAGCGGGTCACCGCCTTTCAGGCCGCCACGCTTCTTGATCACTTTGAGTGCATCAACCAGGGCGACCATGGCGCCGGTGATGGACGCGGTGCGGGTGCCGCCGTCGGCCTGGATCACGTCGCAGTCGACGTACAGGGTCACGTCGCCCAGCTTGGACATATCCAGGGCTGCGCGCAGGGAACGACCGATCAAGCGCTGGATTTCCAGGGTGCGGCCGCCTTGCTTGCCACGGCTGGCTTCACGCTGGTTACGCTCACCGGTGGCACGCGGCAGCATGCCGTACTCGGCGGTCAACCAACCCTGGCCCTGACCTTTAAGGAAACGCGGTACGCCGTTTTCGACGCTGACGGTGCAGATCACCTTGGTATCGCCAAACTCGACCAGTACAGACCCCTCGGCGTGTTTGGTGTAGTTGCGGGTGATGCGGATCGAGCGGAGCTGATCGGCAGCGCGACCACTTGGACGTTTCATAGGGAGACACCTGTACTGAGGACGAAAAACTGCCGAGCATTATAGAGCCGCGAGCCGATTCGGGGCACTGCTAAAAAATCCTGTTACGAATGGTCGAGTTTGGGCGTGCTCGCCCCACTGCGCTACAATCCTGCGCCTTCTTAACCATCAGCCCGTGATTGCGGGACTGCAACGCGAGGTACCTCCATGGTGCACAGCATGACCGCCTTCGCCCGCGTCGAAAAAGCCGGCGTACAAGGCACCCTGAGCTGGGAGCTGCGCTCGGTCAACAGCCGCTACCTGGAACCGCACCTGCGTCTGCCGGAGTCATTCCGCGACCTCGAAGGCGCCGTGCGTGAGGCGCTGCGCCAGGGCATCTCCCGTGGCAAGCTGGAATGCACCCTGCGCTTTACCGAGGAAACCACCGGCAAGCCGCTGCAGGTTGATCGCGACCGCGCGGCACAATTGGTGGCCGCCGCCGAGACCATCGCCGGCCTGATCAAGCAACCTGCCGCGCTCAACCCACTGGAAGTGCTGGCTTGGCCTGGCGTATTGGTGGCCGACGCCACCGACCCGCAAGCCCTCAACGCCGAAGCCCTCGCCCTGTTCAACCAGGGCTTGAAGGAGCTCAAGGCCGGCCGCGAGCGCGAAGGCGCCGAGCTGGCACGCCTGATCAGCGAGCGTCTTACCTCCATCGAAGCAGACGTGGTCACCCTGCGCGAGCTGGTGCCGCAGATGCTCGCCACCCAGCGCCAGAAGGTGCTCGACCGCTTTACCGACATGAAGGCTGATCTCGACCCGGTGCGCCTGGAACAGGAAATGGTGTTGCTGGCGCAAAAGAGCGACGTCGCCGAGGAGCTTGATCGTCTGAGCACCCACATCCTTGAAGTGCGCCGCGTGCTCAAATCGGGAGGAGCCGCCGGTCGGCGCCTGGACTTCCTGATGCAGGAACTCAACCGCGAAGCCAATACACTGGGCTCCAAGGCGTTCGATCCGCGTAGCACTACGGCTGCGGTCAACCTCAAAGTGTTGATCGAGCAGATGCGCGAACAAGTACAGAATATTGAGTAAGGCAACCTCCATGACCCACAGCACCGGCACCCTTTACATCATTTCCGCCCCCTCGGGCGCGGGCAAAAGCAGCCTCGTCAAGGCCCTGACCGACGCTGACGAGCAGATCCGCATCTCGGTTTCCCACACCACCCGCGCCATGCGCCCGGGTGAGGTGAACGGCGTGCACTATCACTTCGTCGAACGCACCGAGTTCGTCAAGATGATCGAGCACGGCGACTTCCTCGAGCGCGCCGAAGTCTTCGGCAACCTCTACGGCACGTCGCAAAGCCACTTGCAGCAGACCCTGGACGAAGGCCACGACCTGATTCTGGAAATCGACTGGCAGGGCGCCGAGCAAGTGCGCCAGCTGATGCCCAAGGCGCGTTCGATCTTTATCCTGCCTCCTTCGCTTGAAGCCTTGCACCAGCGCTTGAAAAATCGCGGCCAGGACAGCGACGAGATCATCGAAGGCCGCATGCGTGAGGCCGTCAGCGAAATGAGCCATTACGTCGACTATGACTACCTGATCATCAACGACGATTTTGCCCACGCTTTGGACGATTTGAAGGCGATTTTCCGCACCAACCAGCTCCAGCAAAAGCGCCAACAACAGCGTTTCGGCAAATTACTGGCCGAACTGCTCGGCTGATTGGCTCTTCCCAAAACCGCTGCAAGGGCTTTACATTGGCGCTTGTAGCGGTTTTGCGAGGGCCTGAGAAAAATCAGCGCTTCCCTAAACGCTGGTGATTTTTTAAACTGTTTAGTCCGCTTGCCCAACCGGGCAGCGCGCATCTTGCATTCGCTCCGAGGAATACCATGGCCCGCGTAACCGTTGAAGACTGCCTAGAACACGTGGATAACCGCTTTGAGCTGGTCATGCTCTCTACCAAGCGTGCCCGTCAACTGGCCACTGGCGGCAAAGAGCCATTGGTCCAGTGGGAAAACGACAAGCCTACCGTTGTGGCGCTGCGTGAAATCGCTGAAGGGCTGATGAGCTACGAGTTCATCGCCAACGCCGAAATCGTTGAAGACGAACCGCTGTTTGCAGCGTTCGAGGACGAGTCCAACGAGGCCGTCTAAGCCTATGCCTGGTCGACGTAGCACGGCGCGGGGTCACAGCCAACGGCAGGAGTTAACACTTTGCCGAGCATAGACGCCCTCGCCGATCGCTTATCGGCCTACCTCGGCCCAGACCAGGTCAACCTGGTCCGCCGAGCGTATTTCTACGCCGAACAAGCCCACGACGGGCAACGCCGCCGTAGTGGCGAGGCGTATGTCACGCATCCCCTTGCGGTGGCAAATATTCTTGCCGACATGCACATGGACCATCAAAGCCTGATGGCCGCAATGCTGCATGACGTGATCGAAGACACCGGTATCGCCAAAGAAGCGCTGCAAGCGCAGTTCGGTGAAACCGTGGCCGAACTGGTCGACGGGGTCAGCAAACTGACCCAGATGAACTTCGAGACCAAGGCCGAAGCCCAGGCGGAAAACTTCCAGAAGATGGCCATGGCCATGGCCCGCGACATTCGGGTGATTCTGGTCAAGCTGGCAGACCGGCTGCACAACATGCGCACGCTGGAAGTGCTGTCCGGCGAAAAGCGCCGGCGCATCGCCAAGGAAACCCTGGAAATCTACGCGCCCATCGCCAACCGGCTGGGCATGCATGCCATTCGTATCGAGTTCGAAGACCTCGGCTTCAAAGCCATGCACCCGATGCGTTCGGCGCGCATCTACCAGGCGGTCAAACGCGCCCGGGGCAACCGCAAGGAAATCGTCAACAAAATCGAAGAGTCGCTGAGCCATTGCCTCGCGATCGACGAGATCGAAGGCGAAGTCAGCGGGCGGCAGAAGCACCTCTACGGCATCTACAAAAAGATGCGCGGCAAGCGTCGGGCCTTCAACGAGATCATGGACGTGTACGCGTTCCGGATCATCGTCGACAAGGTCGACACCTGCTACCGCGTGCTCGGCGCTGTACATAATTTGTACAAGCCCCTGCCCGGCCGCTTCAAAGACTACATCGCGATTCCCAAGGCCAACGGCTACCAGTCGCTGCATACCACGCTGTTCGGTATGCACGGGGTGCCGATCGAAATCCAGATCCGCACCCGCGAAATGGAAGAGATGGCCAACAACGGCATCGCCGCCCATTGGCTGTACAAATCCAGCGGCGACGAGCAGCCCAAAGGCACACATGCCCGCGCCCGCCAGTGGGTCAAGGGCGTGCTGGAAATGCAGCAACGTGCCGGCAACTCCCTCGAATTTATCGAAAGCGTGAAGATCGACCTGTTCCCGGACGAGGTCTACGTGTTCACGCCCAAAGGCCGGATCATGGAACTGCCCAAAGGCTCCACGGCGGTCGACTTTGCCTACGCAGTGCACACCGACGTGGGCAACAGCTGCATTGCCTGTCGGATCAATCGCCGCCTCGCGCCGCTGTCCGAACCGCTGCAAAGCGGCTCCACGGTCGAGATCGTCAGCGCACCGGGCGCACGCCCGAACCCAGCCTGGCTCAACTTTGTGGTCACCGGCAAAGCGCGCACACATATCCGTCACGCCCTGAAGCTGCAGCGCCGCTCCGAATCCATCAGCCTCGGCGAACGCCTGCTGAACAAGGTACTTAATGGTTTCGACAGTGCCCTGGACAAAGTTCCTACAGAGCGCGTGCAAGCGATGCTTCACGAGTATCGCCAGGAAACCATCGAAGACCTGCTGGAAGATATCGGCCTGGGCAACCGCATGGCCTACGTCGTCGCCCGCCGCTTGCTCGGCGAAGGTGAACAGCTACCAAGCCCGGAAGGCCCACTGGCGATTCGCGGCACCGAAGGCTTGGTGCTCAGCTACGCCAAGTGTTGCACGCCGATCCCGGGCGACCCGATTGTCGGCCACTTGTCGGCGGGCAAAGGCATGGTGGTGCACCTGGACAACTGCCGGAACATCACCGAAGTCCGTCACAACCCGGAAAAATGCATCCAGCTCTCGTGGGCCAAGGATGTCACCGGCGAATTCAACGTCGAGTTGCGCGTGGAGCTGGAACACCAACGCGGCCTGATCGCCCTGCTGGCCAGCAGCGTCAACGCGGCCGACGGCAATATCGAGAAAATCAGCATGGACGAGCGCGATGGTCGCATCAGCGTGGTCCAGCTGGTGGTCAGCGTGCACGACCGTGTGCACCTAGCCCGCGTGATCAAGAAACTGCGCGCCCTGATCGGTGTGATCCGCATCACCCGTATGCGGGCATAGGGCTTCAAATACGTCACCACCTCTTACAAGGAGTCATAAATGACCAAGACCGTTATCACCAGCGAGAAAGCCCCGGCCGCGATCGGCACTTACTCCCAGGCGATCAAGGCGGGCAACACCGTCTACATGTCCGGCCAGATCCCACTGGACCCGAAGACCATGGAACTGGTGGAAGGCTTTGAAGCACAGACTGTGCAGGTCTTCGAAAACCTCAAGTCGGTTGCTGAAGCTGCCGGTGGTTCGTTCAAGGACATCGTCAAGCTGAACATTTTCCTCACCGACCTGAGCCACTTCGCCAAGGTCAACGAGATCATGGGCAAGTACTTCGAACAGCCGTACCCAGCCCGCGCCGCTATCGGCGTTGCTGCCCTGCCAAAGGGTGCGCAGGTTGAGATGGACGCGATTCTGGTCATCGAGTAAAACACCCGGCGCGGCCCTCCCATAGGCTGCGCCGACTTCGTTTTAAAAGGATTTCATGATGCGCAAAGCGCTTGTAGCCTCATCATTGCTCGCCCTGCTGCTCGGCGGCTGCGCCAGCAACCCTGCCGACCTGGACGTGAGCGGCACCTGGATCAACCAGGTCGCCATCGATGCGGCAGCCAAGGGCGGCCCTTTGCGTGAAGCCCTGCAAAGCTATGGCCCTAACCTCGAATGGGAGGTTAATACCAAGGCCGCGCAGGCGCGCTACTACAACGGTTTTGAAGTAGCCGAAGGCAAGTTGCTGGGTGAGAAATCCGGCGCCTGGAGCGTAGACTTCTACGGCAGCTCAGCCACCGAGCTCAAGCGTAAAGGTGAACAACTGCTGCAATCGGCCAACGACAACGAGCCAGCACAGCTGCTTGCCCGCCCCAAGGACCCCGCGCCGGACGGTGCTCCCATCGGCGCGAACTTTGAGCGTGCGCTTTACGCGGCCTACATGGGCGGCGACTGGAAGATCACCGACGGCTTCGGTAGCGGCGCCATCGTGCAGTTCCAGGCTGACGGCAAGGTTGTCGGCTTGCCTAATGTTGATCGGTACTCGCTGTGCCTGGCCGGTGATTGCGCCTCGATGAGCGGCGGCTATGACAGCATCTGGCTGCAACTCAACGGCCAGGGCAACCCGTGGATTTTTGTGCGCAAGGGCAAGCAGCTGGAAATCTTCCAGGCGATCAATACTGCGGGAGCGGATGAAGTGCCTTCGTTTACGCCCGGACCGCGGCAGTGGTTGCTGGAAAAGTAATTAAGCAGCCAAACACAGATTCAAATGTGGGCGCGGCGCACCGCCGCTCCCATATTTTTTAACTGTGTTTCAGCCTCTGAGGATCGCCGCGTAGCCTTCGCGGTAAGTTGGATAGGTCGGCGTCCAACCCAGCGCCTTCGCCCGCGGATTACTGCATCGCTTGCTGCCCGCACGACGCACACTCGCATCCTCGGACCACTCCGTCACACCCAGATACTCGCGCAACCACGCCACCACTTCCGCCAGCGGAGCGGGCGCATCGTCGACGCCGATGTAGATCTCATCCAGCGAGCCACCCTGCTCCACATGCCGCAACAAAAACGCCAACAAGCCCGCCGCATCATCCGCATGAATCCGGTTGCCATATAAAGGCGGATCAATTGCGACACGGTAGCCCTGGCGAACCTGGGTCAGCAGCCATTCGCGGCCTGGGCCATAAATACCGGTCAATCGGACGATGCTGGCCGGAATGCCACTATTGAGCGCCACTTGCTCAGCCTCCAGCATCACTTGCCCGGAATAACCCTTGGCTTGAGTCTCCGACGTTTCGTCGACCCACTCTCCATTCTGCTGCCCATAGACGCTGCTGCTGGAAACAAACAACAAATGTTTCGGCTCCTGACCGTAGTCGCCCAACCACTCCAGTACGTGTTTCAGCCCTTCTACATAAGCGGCGCGATAGCCGGCTTCGTCGTGGTCAGTCGCGGCGGCGCAGTACACCAGGTAATCCACCCCGCCGATCGGCCAGGTGTCAGGGCAATCCTTGTTGAACAGGTCGCCAGCAATGCCTATCACACCGTCAGGGAGCCGCGAAATATCCCGCCGCAAGCCATGCACCTCCCATCCCGAGGCGAGCAATTGGCTTGCCAGCCGACTACCTACATCGCCACAGCCGGCAATCACAACAGAAGGCGCTGACATCACAAAACTCCGTATTGAAAGGTCTAGGTTAGCCGCCTCGGTGGATCGCCGGCCAGAAAAAGCATAAATAAAGTTACTGTATTACTTTTGTTAACAAGAATTACTTGCAATAATAACCGCCCATTTGTCCTCGACCCCTTGGGTCTGGAAGGACGATCACTCATTTTTTTACTCAGGTCCGGCCAGCATGACACGTAATACAACCCCCGCTTCGCCAACCAAGCTTCACAGCCCGTCCCGCGCTTGGCGCGCGATTGCTGCGCTGCTGTTCAGCGTTCTGCTGGCACCGACCGCCGCCTTGGCTGATGCCACCGCGCCAGCTACCCCGCCTGCTGCTGCCGCACCGGCAGCTGCTGCCGCACCGGCCGCCGCGCCAGCCGCTACCGACCCGGCCCAGGCTGCTGACCCAGCCTCCGCCGACGACACCGGCGTAGTTCTGGAAGAAGACAACACCTTGGGCATGGCCCACGACCTGTCGCCGTGGGGCATGTATCAGAACGCCGACGTCGTGGTGAAAGCCGTCATGATCGGCCTGGCCATTGCCTCGATCATCACCTGGACCATCTGGATCGCCAAAGGCCTCGAACTGCTGGGTGCCAAGCGTCGCCTGCGCAGCGAAATCGTCCACCTGAAAAAGGCCACCACCCTTAAGGAAGCGAGCGAAAGCGCGACCAAGAAAGGCACTCTGGCCAACACCCTGGTGCACGACGCGCTGGAAGAAATGCGCCTGTCGGCCAACGCCCGCGAAAAAGAAGGCATCAAGGAACGCGTGGCCTTCCGCCTGGAGCGCCTAGTGGCGGCCTGCGGTCGAAACATGAGCAGCGGCACCGGCGTGCTGGCAACCATCGGCTCGACCGCACCCTTCGTCGGCCTGTTCGGTACCGTGTGGGGCATCATGAACAGCTTCATCGGCATCGCCAAAACCCAAACCACCAACCTTGCCGTCGTTGCCCCCGGCATCGCCGAAGCCCTGCTGGCTACTGCACTGGGCCTGGTTGCCGCGATTCCTGCGGTAGTGATCTACAACGTCTTCGCCCGCTCGATAGCCGGCTACAAGGCCCAGGTATCGGACGCGTCGGCTGAAGTCCTGCTGCTGGTCAGCCGCGACCTCGATCACCTGCCTACCGAGCGCAGCTCGCAACCGCACATGGTGAAAGTGGGGTAATCGGCCATGGGCCTGCATTTGAATCAAGGCGACGACGAACTCGTCGAGAACCACGAAATCAACGTCACGCCGTTTATCGACGTGATGCTGGTGCTGCTGATCATCTTCATGGTGGCCGCACCGTTGGCGACCGTGGACATCAAGGTTGACCTGCCCGCGTCCAGCGCCAAGCCGGCGCCGCGGCCGGAAAAACCCATCTTCCTCAGCGTCAAGGCGGACCAACGCCTGTTCCTGGGTGAAGAAGAAGTCAAGACGGAAACCCTGGGGCCGGTGCTCGACGCCAAGACCCAAGGCAAGAAAGACACGACGATCTTCTTCCAGGCTGACAAAGGCGTGGACTATGGCGACCTGATGAGCGTGATGGACGCCCTGCGGGCAGCCGGCTACCTCAAGGTAGGCCTGGTTGGACTTGAGACGGCAGCCAAGAAATGATCACAACGCGCCACAAACTGACGCGTTATGGCACCAGCCTCGCCGTCGTACTGGGCGTGCATGCCGTCGCGATCGCTATCGCGCTGCATTGGTCAGCGCCGCGTACGGTGCAGTTGCCACCGGCCGCCATGGTCATCGACCTGGCACCGATGCCAGCCCCACCGCCGCCTGCACCGCCCAAGGTGGTCACTCCGCCGCAACCGCCTGCACCGGTCGAAGAGCTGCCCCTGCCGAAAATGGCCGAGGCACCCAAGCCGACGATCCAGGCGCCCAAGCCGGTCAAGCCCAAGCCAAAACCGCAGCCGCCCAAGCCTGTGGAGAAAAAGATCGAGCCACCCAAGGAGAAACCCTCCGAGGAACCGCCGAGCGACGCTCCACCAACTAACACGCCAGCGGAAAAATCGGCCCAGCCCGTGCCTGGCCCTTCGCCGCAACAGGTCGCCGCCAAAGCGTCTTGGGAAGGCGCACTGTTGGCGCACTTGCAGAAGTACAAGAAGTACCCACCAGGTGCCCAGGCTCGTGGCAAAGAAGGCCTGAACCGCCTGAAGTTTGTGGTGGATGCCGAAGGCAACGTGCTGTCCTATGAGTTGGTGGGCCGCTCCGGCAATGCCGACCTGGACCGCGCGACCCTGGACATGATCCGTCGTGCCCAGCCGCTGCCCAAGCCACCAGCCTATATGTTGAAAGGCGGCAGCATCGAGATCGTTGCACCGTTCGTGTACAACATTGAGAAGCGTCGCCGCTGAAGGTTGCAGGAGTCAGCTTGTGTGGGAACGGGCTTGCCTGCGATAGCATCACCTTGGTGCAACTGATAGACCGAGGTGCTTGCATCGCTGGCAAGCCCGCTCCCACATTTGATTTCACTGCCTCAAAAAATCCGTTTTTCAGCTAAATCCTCCGCACTCCCCGCTCAATCCCAACCAAAGTTCTGATAACGTGCGTCTATCGATTGCAGCCGGTATGCTTGGCCCGCAACCTCATGGACGCCCGCTATGACTCTTACAGAATTACGCTACATCGTTACCCTCGCCCAAGAGCAGCACTTCGGCCACGCGGCCGAGCGTTGCCACGTCAGCCAGCCGACGCTGTCGGTGGGCGTGAAAAAGCTTGAAGACGAACTCGGTGTGCTGATTTTCGAGCGCAGCAAGAGCGCCGTGCGCCTCACCCCGGTGGGCGAAGGCATCGTGGCCCAGGCCCAGAAGGTGCTGGAGCAGGCGCAAAGCATTCGCGAACTGGCCCAGGCCGGCAAAAACCAGCTGACCGCACCGCTGAAAGTCGGCGCCATCTACACCGTCGGCCCATACTTGTTTCCGCACCTGATCCCGCAACTGCATCGCGTTGCGCCGCAGATGCCGCTGTATATCGAAGAAAACTTCACCCACGTATTGCGCGACAAACTGCGCAACGGCGAGTTGGACGCGATCATCATCGCCTTACCGTTCAACGAAGCAGACGTACTGACCCTGCCGCTCTACGACGAGCCGTTCTACGTGTTGATGCCCGCCTCCCATCCGTGGACACAAAAAGACACCATCGATGCCGGCCTGCTCAACGACAAGAGCCTGCTGCTGCTCGGCGAAGGCCACTGCTTCCGCGACCAGGTGCTGGAAGCCTGCCCGACCCTGACCAAGGGCAACGACGGTGCCAAGCACACCACCGTGGAATCCAGTTCCCTGGAAACCATTCGCCACATGGTCGCTTCCGGCCTGGGCATTTCAATCCTGCCGCTGTCGGCGGTGGACAGCCATCACTACGCCCCCGGCGTCATCGCAGTGCGCCCACTGACGCCGCCGGTGCCGTTCCGCACCGTGGCGATCGCCTGGCGCGCCAGCTTCCCACGGCCCAAAGCGATTGAGATCCTCGCCGACTCGATCCGCCTGTGTTCGGTGGCCAAGCCGCCTGCCGCGAGCTGAGCAACAATATGACGGAGCTGTCGCAGGTGTCGGTGACGGCACTCAAGGGTGTCGGCGAGGCCATGGCCGAGAAGCTGGCCAAGGTCGGCCTGGAGAACCTCCAGGACGTGCTGTTTCACCTGCCCCTGCGCTACCAGGATCGTACCCGCGTGGTGCCCATCGGCCATCTGCGCCCTGGGCAGGATGCGGTGGTCGAAGGCACCGTCAGCGGCGCCGACGTGGTGATGGGCAAGCGCCGTAGCCTGGTCGTGCGCCTGCAGGACGGTACCGGTGGCCTGAGCCTGCGCTTCTACCATTTCAGCAATGCGCAGAAGGAAGGCCTCAAACGCGGCACACGCGTGCGTTGCTATGGCGAAGCGCGGCCCGGCGCGTCGGGCCTGGAGATCTACCACCCGGAATACCGCGCCATCACGGGCGACGAACCGCCGCCGGTCGACACTACACTTACCCCGATCTACCCGCTCACCGAGGGCTTGACCCAGCAGCGCCTGCGCCAACTGTGCATGCAGACCCTGGCGATGCTTGGCCCGAAGAGCCTGCCCGACTGGCTGCCCCTGGAGCTGGCCCGCGACTATCAACTGGCGCCGCTGGACGATGCGATTCGCTACCTGCATCACCCGCCCGCCGACGCCGATGTCGATGAACTGGCGCTGGGTCATCACTGGGCCCAGCACCGCTTGGCCTTTGAAGAACTGCTGACCCACCAACTGTCCCAGCAACGCCTGCGCGAGAGCATGCGTTCCCTGCGCGCCCCGGCGATGCCCAAGGCAACGCGTTTGCCTGCCCAATACCTGGCCAACCTCGGCTTCGCGCCGACCGGTGCCCAGCAGCGCGTCGGCAATGAAATCGCCTACGACCTCAGCCAGAAAGAGCCAATGCTGCGGCTGATCCAGGGCGACGTGGGCGCGGGCAAGACCGTGGTCGCCGCCCTCGCTGCCTTGCAAGCCCTGGAAGCCGGTTACCAGGTGGCGCTGATGGCACCCACCGAGATTCTCGCCGAGCAACACTTCATCACCTTCAAGCGCTGGCTCGAACCGCTGGGCCTGGAAGTCGCGTGGCTGGCAGGCAAGCTCAAGGGCAAGGTGCGTGCCGCCGCGCTGGAGCAAATCGCCGGTGGCGCACCGATGGTGGTGGGCACCCACGCACTGTTCCAGGAGGAAGTGAAGTTCAAGAACCTCGCCCTGGTGATCATTGACGAACAGCACCGCTTCGGCGTGCAACAGCGCCTGGCCCTACGCCAGAAAGGCGTGGGTGGCCGGATGAACCCGCACCAGTTGATCATGACCGCGACGCCGATCCCGCGCACCCTGGCCATGAGCGCCTACGCCGACCTCGACACTTCGATCCTCGACGAATTGCCGCCCGGCCGTACCCCGGTCAACACGGTGCTGGTCACCGACACCCGCCGTGTCGAAGTGATCGAGCGCGTACGCGGTGCCTGTGCCGAAGGCCGCCAGGCCTACTGGGTGTGCACGCTGATCGAAGAGTCCGAAGAGCTGACCTGCCAGGCCGCCGAGACCACCTTTGAAGACCTCACCAGCGCCCTGGGTGAGCTCAAGGTCGGGCTGATCCACGGGCGCATGAAGCCTGCGGAAAAGGCCGCGGTGATGGCCGAATTCAAGGCCGGCAACCTGCAACTGCTGGTGGCCACTACCGTGATCGAGGTGGGGGTGGACGTGCCCAATGCCAGCCTGATGATCATCGAAAACCCCGAGCGCCTGGGCTTGGCGCAACTGCACCAGTTACGCGGTCGTGTCGGGCGGGGCAGCGCAGCCAGCCATTGCGTGCTGCTGTACCATCCGCCGCTGTCACAGATCGGGCGCCAGCGCCTGGGCATCATGCGCGAAACCAACGACGGTTTTATCATCGCCGAAAAGGATCTCGAACTGCGCGGCCCCGGCGAAATGCTCGGCACCCGCCAAACCGGCCTGCTGCAATTCAAGGTCGCCGACCTGATGCGCGACGCCGATTTGCTTCCCGCCGTGCGCGATGCGGCGCAAGCATTGATGGAGCGCTGGCCGGAACATGTCAGCCCGTTGCTGGATCGCTGGTTGCGCCATGGGCAGCAATACGGCCAGGTCTGAAGACCGTGTAGGCACTGGCTTGCCGGCGATGGCGCCAGCAGGAACGACAGCCCCCATAGCCAACCGCGTCACAAACCACAGTTAGTCGACCAACTATGTATCAAGCTGGTTATACTTCGTTGAATGTAAGAAATTGGATCAGGCCATGTCAGAAGTTGCCCTCGCCACAGCCCCACTGACCGCCCCGCCGGTCATTCGGGCTCTGCTCGCAAAACTCGCCATCCCCTACACGGAAGTCAGCGATCTACAGGGCCTGAATCCTGCGCAAAAGGTCCAGGCGGTGCTGCTGGAAGATGCGGTGGGCGCACTGATGGTGCTGTTCCCGCAGAACCAGCTGCTCGACCTCAACCGCCTCACCGAACTCACTGGCCGCCGCCTGATCGCCGTGTCGCCGGACCGCGTCGCACGCATGCTCGGCAAACATGACCTGAGCCTGTTGCCGGGCCTGCCGCCGCTCACCAGCTCGCCGTGCCTGTACGAAGGCAGCCTGCTCAACGAGCCGAGTCTGCTGGTGCATTCGGGTGAAGCTGGGCTGTTGCTGGAGATCTCCAGCGACGCCTTCAAGACCATGCTCACCAAGGCCAGCGCCGGCCACTTCGGCGAGCAGCTGAGCAACATCCGCCCCAACCTTGACCGCCCGAATGATGACCGTGAGGAAATCACCCAGGCCATGCAGGCGTTCACCGCGCGCCGCATCCAGCAGCGCCTGGAAGCGACCATCGAGATTCCACCGCTGGCCGACACTGCGCAGAAGATTATCAAGCTGCGTGTCGACCCCAACGCCACCATCGATGACATCACCGGCGTAGTGGAGACCGACCCGGCCCTGGCCGCGCAAGTCGTGAGCTGGGCCGCGTCGCCCTACTACGCGTCGCCGGGCAAGATCCGCTCCGTTGAGGACGCCATCGTGCGCGTGCTCGGCTTTGACCTGGTGATCAGCCTGGCGCTGGGCCTGGCTCTGGGCAAGACCTTGAGCCTGCCCAAGGACAACCCGCACCAAGCCACGCCGTACTGGCATCAGTCGATCTACACCGCCGCCGTAATCGAGGGTCTGACCCGCGCCATGCCGCGCGCCCAGCGCCCGGAAGCCGGCCTGACCTACCTCGCCGGCCTGCTGCACAACTTCGGTTACCTGCTGCTGGCCCACGTGTTCCCGCCGCACTTCTCGCTGATCTGCCGTCACTTGGAGGTCAACCCGCACCTGTGCCACAGCTATGTAGAGCAACACCTGCTGGGCATCAGCCGCGAGCAGATCGGTGCCTGGCTGATGCGCTACTGGGACATGCCGGATGAGTTATCCACCGCGCTGCGCTTCCAGCACGACCCGACTTATGACGGGCAATACGCTGAGTATCCGAACCTGGTGTGTTTGGCCGTGCGCTTGTTGCGCAGCCGAGGGATTGGTTCGGGGCCGGATGAGACGATTCCGGATGCGCTGCTTGAGCGCTTGGGGCTGACGCGGGACAAGGCTGAAGAGGTGGTCGGCAAAGTGCTGGATGCCGAGGTGTTGTTGCGTGAGTTGGCGTCGCAATTCAGTCAGGCTTAACAGCAGCTGCAAGCTTCAAGTAGTCAGCTTCAAGCTTGCAGCTTATGGCTCATCGCTTGGAGCTGCGCTTACGCCCCAAATACTTGGTCAACCCCTGGAACCAGATCACCAGCGCCGGGTTACCCTTGATCTGGATCGACTTGTCTTGAATCCCCGTCATGAACGCCAGTTGCTTGTTCTTCGCCTGCATCGTGGCGAAGCCGTAGGCGGCATCTTTAAAGGCAATGGCAAACGCCGGCGCAGGGTGAACACCTGAGCGGCTGGTGATGCGCTGGTCTTTGACGATGAAGTGACGGGCAACCTTGCCGTCGAGGGTCTGCAGCTGGAAAGCCAGGTCTTTATCACCCAGTTGCTGCTGGAAGGCAGGATTGGTGCGGCTGGCTTTGCCCATCATCAGGCCCAGCACCCACAGCAGAAGACGAAATTTCATGCACACGGCCTCGGTGTAATTATTGAGTGGCCGCAGCAGTTTAACGATTTGCTAAGAGAACGCCACCGATCTTGCGCATTAGCGGAAGATCGGCTGGCGTTTGACGCTTATAGCAGCATGTTACTTAAACGTTTGGGCAAGGTACCGGGGCCCAGTCGGCCAGGTTTGGATCGCGGCAGGCGCCTTCCATCTGAGCCTTGCCAGCGCTGGCGACCTGCTTGCTTTCAGCTTGCTTGGCCTGAACGGCCTGGATGCTCTTCTCGGTGGTGACCGCTTCTTTAGGCACGACCGGCAATTTCTTCTTCTTCGCGACTTTTGGCGGATTCTTGCCTTTCTTGGCCGGAACGACCAGCGGCGCCACGTCGGCTTGGGCCACGGTGACTACGTCATTACGCTGCACGCCTACTTGCTGCAGGTCTTTCTCGTAGGCCTGGGTGTAATTGTTCAGGTCTTCGCTGGCTTTGCCGTTGACCGCGACGATCAGGTCATTGGACTCCTTCAGGCCCGAAACGATTTCCGCCAGGCGCTTGCGGCCTTCAGTCTCGTTGACGGTTTTGGCCTTGCGGTCGGCCACCAGCTTGGTGAATGCGCCCTGGTAGCACTGCTGCGAGGCTTTGGCATAGGCGGTGCTGCGGTCGATGTCGGACGCGCTTTTGTTGAAGTCGGTGGAGTAGGAAGCAATGCGTTGATTGTCATCGCTGATCTGCTTCTGACGCTCGGTGTAGTAACCCGCCGCGCCGCCAGCCAAGGCGCCGCCCGCAGCGCCAATCGCGGCGTTGCGGCCGCGCTTTTCCTTGTCGCCAGTGAAAGCCCCCAGCAGTGCGCCGCCGGCCGCGCCGATGGCCGCGCCAGTGACGACCGACTTGGTCATGTCCGAATCAGTCGCGCGCAGGTGCTGCACCGGCTCGTAGCAGTTCGGGTAGTACTCGACCTTGGTGCTCGACGCGACCTTGGAGGCCGGCGACGTAGCACAACCGGTCAGCACTGTGCTGAAGCCGGCCGCGATCAGCAGCAAGTGACGTTTGGAAACCGCCTTACGGGAAAAAAACATAGATGTGTTCTCTTTTAAGTTTGAATTGCCCAGCACGGCCCACCGCCGCCTGAGTCCCTTCCAAGCTCGCCATACAGCCAGCGATCATCGCTGACCGCTCGCTGCGAGCAGTTCCTTCAAGATCGTTGCCGGGTCGGCCCGCTGTTGCTTGCGGTAGTTGCCAACATGACGAACGAACAGTGTTGCGCGCGTCACCAGGCTCTTGCCGAGCACAGGCTTGCGATCCAACTCTTCCTTGATCCGTTGAAACTGCGCCTGGATCACCGCATCGGTATAGCGCGTGCCGGTGGCCAGGTTGTCGATGTAGATCGCCACTGCGCCATCCAGCGCGCTGCGGCCGTTGGCAATCGCCATGTCAAACAGCTGCGCGCTGGCCTCGTCTTTGTTGTCGGTAGCCTGCTGGCGACTCTTCTGCAGATTGGCCAAGCGAATGTTGTAGTTGCTGATGGTTTCGGCCACCAACGCGGCGGACTGAATCAGGTTGCCCGCCGCTTCTTCGCGTTGCTGGGCGATCAGCGAGACGTTGCGCTTAAGCTCTTCGTTGACCAGCCCAAGCTCGGCTTGCAGCTTGGGATCGACGCTGGCAGCGATGATACTGTCCAGGCGTTTGGTCGGCTCCTGGGCGTCGTCGATGGCGTCAGTCAACGAAGCCAGGCGACCCTCCTTTTGCCACTGCGCGAACAGTTCCTTGTAGCGCGAACGCGGCGCCGCCAAGGCGCCAATCGCCACGCGGAAACCGGTGGTCTCGTTGCTTTGCTCGGTGCCGTCGGCCGCAAACAACGGGTACTCGCGGCGCATGCCGGTGAACAACGTGCCCTCGCCTTCCAAATAGTTGCCGCCCTTGACCACAAAGCCGCCGTAGGTGCCCTGACGGCGCCCGGCATGCACCAGCTGGAAGGATTCCTGGACCATTTCCGCCGCATTGCCGATCACGTCGAACAGACCAATCGGGTTAGGCAATTTGGTGCCGATGGGCATCAGGCGTGCGGCCTGGCCAGTGCCGCCGGCGACCTGGTTGAACACGGCGTAATTACCGAGCGGGCCGTCGCTTTCGCTGCCTTCGACACGGCGCGGAAACAGGCGCCCTTCAAGGTCCTGACGGCTCACGGCTTGGCCACCGCGCGCGGCGTATTCCCATTCCACTTCGGTGGGCAGGCGCACAAAGCCCAGCCCGCCATCCTCCGCTGACGAACCGCGCCCACTGACCGGCAGTAACTCGCGGTGGTATTTCATCAGCCAGGCGCTGTACACCGCCGAGAAGCGCTCGGCTTCAAAGCGCGACAGCTTCACCTTGGGCAAACGCCCGGCCATGCCGGTGGGCGCATCGCACGCAGGCGCCGGTTCGCCACTGGCCAGTGACTGCGCCTGGGCCATCACTTGGGCGTATTGGCGTGCAGTCACTTCGTACTTGCCGATGAAGTACAGCATGGGCTTGAGCGGGGTCTTGGCGTCAGTCTTCGGCATCAACGGCGCGATGACTTTGTTCCACCCTTTGGGCAAATCCTTGAGGGTGAACTGGCCGTTGATGAAGTCGCGGCGGTAACCGGAAATAAACGACTGCTTATAGCCCGCCTCGCCTTCGGCAAAGGGGTAGCCGAGGCTGATTTCGCGATCGTCCAGGGTGCCTTGAGCCAGCACATAGGCGTAGCGGAACACCATGTTGCCTTCACACGGTAGCGGCAGGCTCACGTCATCCGGCAACGGCTTGGGGTTGTCGAGTTTGTCACTCGCGTCATCAGCCCAGGCCATCGAGGCCAGGCTCAGCGCCACGGCGGCGCCCAGTAACTTATACATCTCTGATTCCTTCAGAAGCCTGGATACGCGCCACTCGCCAACCGCCACAAACCGCCGCCACGGCGCTTACGCCGAGCACGGCAGCCAGGGCCAGGCCGTAATGACGCGCCAGCAGGTGGCTGGCGTATTCGCCCGGCACCTGCACGAATAGTTGATTCAAAGCGGCCTCGGCCAGGCCATACAACCCGGCACTGAGCGCAGCAGCAAAACCTGCGCTGTACAGCGCCTGCACCACCACAAACACCAACAGCCCGCCCGTGGAAAACCCCAACAGGCGCAACACTGATAACTCTCGACGCTTGCGCGCCACGGCGGCCAACGCTCCGGCAAAGATCGCCGCAAACGCGCCCGCCAACGCCAGCCCGCAGATCACCCAGAATATGATCGACAGGTTGCGGCTTAACGACTGCACTTGCGCAATGGTCTGTGCCTGGGTCGACACCAACACATTCTGCCTCGCGAAATACACCCGCAGCGGCTCCACATCGGTGAGGTTGCGGGCATACAGGCGAAACGCGGGATACACGCGCTGTGCGCTCACACCCACCTCATCACCGGCCCAACCCAACGTCGGCACTGCACGACCATCGCGGTAATCTTCAACGGCTTCCAGCAAACTCAATTCAACAAACAAACCGTCACGGGCAAAGGCTTCCAGCGGCAATACCGCCAACACCTGCAAGCGCGTGCGCTGGGCTTCTACGCGTCCCGCCACTTGCCGTGCAAAGCGGGTCTCCAGCCAATCGCCAGGCCGCGCAGCGAGCTTCTCAGCCGCGGTGTGGCTCAGCACGATCTGATCCAGGCCCTTTGGCAACGGCAGACCGCCCAACAACGGATCACCCGCCGCGGTCGGCAGCATTTCCAGGCTCAGCTCGCCCACTTGCGCCGTCGCTGCAATCTGCCGCGTACGCGGCACGGCAAACGCCACGTCACTGCGCTGACTGAGTTGCTCGATAAATGCACTGCTGAATCGACCACCGCCCAACGGAATAATTTCGCGGGTGGCGGGGTCGGTCTGCAAACGTTCGGTCAAACTGCTAACCAGTCCAAATTTCAGGCCGAATAACACCAGCAACGGCGCGATCACCGCCACCAGCGCCAGCACCGAACAGGCCGAAAGCCACGCATCGTTGCGGTAATCCTGCCAGGCCAGCGACGCCACCAGGCCGATGCGCATCAGCACGCCTCCCCAAGGGTGGCGGTGACGCCGCCGTCGGTGTCGCGACGGCAACTGATACGCCGCACCTGCAAGCCACTGGCGCGCGCCAAGGGTTCGTCATGGGTGGCAATCACACACGCTGAGCGATGTTCGCGAGCCTGGGCCAGCAACGCCTGCATCACGCGCTCGGCATTCAAGGGGTCGAGGGACGCCGTCGGCTCGTCCGCCAACACCAGTTGCGGTGCATGCGCCAGCGCACGGGCACAGCTGACGCGCTGGCGTTGGCCCACGGAGAGCGCCGCCGGTTTCTTGGTCAACTGGTCGCTGATTTCCAGCTGCTCGGCCAGACGCACCACGCTGCCGTCATCCTTCAACCCCAGCAGTTGCCGCGACAAATCAATATTGCCGCGCACATCGAGAAAACCCAGCAGGCCGCCGGTTTGCAGCACATAGCCCAAATGCTGACTACGCAGTGCGGCCAGCGTGGATTGCTGATCGCTGCGCCACAGCCCACGGATATCGTGCTGATTGAATTCAAACTGCCCGGCCTGATCCGGCGCCAACACCAGCGCCAACAGGTCCAGCAAAGTGCTTTTGCCACAGCCACTGGGCCCGACAATCGCCAATTGCTCGCCCGCACGCAGCGCCAGCGCCGGAATCACCAGGCTATAGCGCTGGCTACCGACGCCCCGGCTCTTGTGCACCGCGCTCAGGTTAAGCATCACGGTAGCGTCGACAACGGCACGCGGTACAACGCATCACCCGGTTCGGCATCACCGAAACGGACCCAGTTGGCCAGGTCATTGTGGAAGGTCTCGTAGAGGCGGATTTTCGAATCCAGCTCGTCGATAAAGTCTTCCTGCTCGGCCACGCTCAACGACAACCAAAGGTCCTGGGTCATGCTCAGCGACTTGCTGCGGTACGGCAGGCCTTCGAGGTATTCGCCGAGGACGCCGCCGTCGGCCAGGTTGCCGCCCTTGCGCAAGGCTTGCGGGTCGCGGCTCATGTAAGCCGAGGCGCTGGCGATTTCCTGGAAGAAATCCTTGGGTGAGGTCTGGGTCTTGCGCGCCGCATCGACGATCAGTTTCAGCGACTGCTGCAGGTCGTTAAGCTGCAATTTGGTCAGCATCACGCACACCTGGAACGCCGGCAGCGCCGGGTTGGTAAGGTCGCGGTCGGCGGTCCATGCGCTGACCAGTTGCGGCGCCTGGCTTGCGGTCTTACGACCGAGAAAGTCCATGTGCATGGCATAGCCGACCGCTGCGGATTTGTCTGCCAGGGTTGGCGCAGAACTCAGCAACGGCACCGGCTGCGGCGTGTTGCTGCGCACCTGATGCACCAGGTTGGCGAACACCGTACCGATCTCGTCGACGCGCTCGCCCAACTTGCGCACGTCGCCATCCGGCACCGGCGTGTAAAGGTCGCCAATCTGCGGGTTGGCGTCGGCGGTGAGGATGCGGTACTGGCTTTCGGCGCCGGCGTGGGTTTTCTTGCCGGCGTCGGTGCGCAGGTGCAGGGCGTAGATCTTGATCTGCTTGCCCAGCGCGGCCTGGCGCACTTCCGCCTCGTTCATCTGGGTGGCGGCAAACGGATCGTTCTTGCGCAGCGCACCAGCATCGGTGACCAGCAGGATAATGCGCCCGCCGTAACCGGACCAATCCATGCCGTCCACCGCCTGCATCACCCCGGCGAACGCGTCTTCGTTGAAGGAATGGCTGGACACGGTGGAAGCCTTGACCTGGCGCGCCATGTCGAGGAAGCGTTGCGGGTCGCGCCCCTGGTCGAGGCTGATCAGCGTCTTGGCGACGTATTCCAGGCCAGGGGTTTTCTTGATGCTGCTGCGAAAACCCACCATGCCAAAACTGACACTGTCCAACTCGCCGCGCTCGCCGATGCGGGTTTGCAGTTCGTGCACCACATCGCGGATCTGGTCGATATAGGGCTGCATCGACACGGTGGTGTCGACCACCAATACAACGGCCGTGCGGAAGGCGTCGGCATTCGCCTTGATCACAGGCGTGGCCGGTTTAACCGCGCTGGTGCCTGGGTCGATGGAGGCCACATTGAGCAACTGCACCAGCTGGCCGTTTTCGTCAAAGCTCTCTTTGGAGTCGAAGATCGGCAACAGGTAGAACTGGTTCTGCGGCACGGCGCTGGCAGTCGGTTCCAGCGCAAGGACTTGGCTATTGTCTTCGCTGTTTTTCTGCGCCTTGGCCAGCACGCCTTTGGCGGCGGCCGGGTCAGCCAAGAGCTTTTCGACTTCACTGGATTGACGCAGGAACATCACCGGTGCCCGGCCCGAGCGCTCGGTAAATTTCAGCACCAGGCTCTGCTTCCAGTCGCTGACCTGCGCGGCCGGCAACCATCCATCGCTACGCCCATCGGTGGCCGCGCCGACGCGTACCCACGGGCTGCCGTCGATGTCTTTGCGCTGGTAAACGTAGAGTACGGAGAACGCCGGCAGCGCCTTTCCTGGCGCGCTGCCTGCGTGCGCCGAAAGCTTCGCACCGGGCTTGCTGAGCACGCGCTGGAACAGGGTCTTCTTACCCGCCATCAGCAGCGGGCGCTGACCGCCATCCACTTCAGCGACTGGAGGTGGCGGTTGCGTCACCTTGGGCACCACCGCAGCAGGCGGCTTGGCCGGCTCATCGCTGCCGCTCAACCACCAATAACTGGCGCCACCAATGGCCAATGCAACCGCTACTGCAACAGCGGCCAGGGCCAACACCGGCCCACGGTGTTGCTCGGCCACGGCCTTGTGTTGCGTCGGGGTCACCACAGGTTGGCGTACCACGGGTTGCGGCTGTGGTTTATCGGTCGGAATATCGATGGTGACCGGGGTCATGCCCGCCAGATCAAAGCTCAGCGGGATCGGCAGCGGCCGCACCAGCGTGGCTTCCGGTGAATCCGCCGGCAGTTCGTCCAGCGCCAGCAACAGCGCGTCCGCATCCGGGAAGCGTTCCGCCGGGTCCTTAGCCAACAGCTTGCGCAGCACACCCTGATAACGGCCATGGTGCACCGGCAACTCCGGCAAAGGCTCTGTCAGGTGTGCGAGTGCCGTAGAGAGCGCGTCGGTGCCGCTGTAAGGCAACTTGCCGACGAGGATTTCATACAGCACCACGCCCAGCGCATACAGGTCGGCGCGGCCGTCGATCTCCTGGCCCCGCGCCTGTTCCGGGCTCATATAGCTCGGCGTGCCCACGGCAAAACCGGCCTGGGTAAATTGAGTGCGGTCATCCAAAGACTTGGCGATACCGAAGTCGGACAGCACCGCCGTGCCATCGGCGCGAAACAGAATGTTCGCTGGCTTCACATCGCGGTGCACCAGGCCTTGAGCGTGGGCATAGCCCAGCGCCGAAGCGATCTGGCGGATCAGCGTCACGCCCTGCTCCGGCGTCAGGCCTGCGGCAATGCGCTCCTTGAGCGTGCCATTGGGCAGGTATTCCATCGCCATGTAATACAGCTCACCGACATTGCCGATGTCATGGATGGTCACCGTGTGCGGGTGCGACAAGCGCGCCAGGGTCTTGCCCTCGCGCAGGAAACGCTCGCAAAAGCTCGGGTCGGCGGCCAGCGCCGCCGCCATCACCTTCAACGCCACCTTGCGCTCCAGCGAACGCTGGGTCGCCAGGTACACGCTGGCCATGGCGCCTTCGCCGATCTCGCCTTCGATGTCATAACCCGGGATGACGATGTTCATGACGATACCTTCACGACGATGGCGGTGATGTTGTCCGGCGCGCCCCGGCTAAGCCCGAGATGCACCAGGCTGCGCACGATTTCATCCGGCGTGTCATGGCTGAGGACTTCGCGGATTTCATGGTCTTCGACGGTCTTGTTCAGCCCATCGCTGCACAGCAGGTAGCTGTCGCCGGGGGCAATCAGCAGGTCAACCGCTGCCAGCTCCAGCTGGGCTTCCACGCCCACCGCGCGGGTGACGATGTTGGCGCGCGGATGCGTGCGCGCATCGGCTTCGCTGAGCAAGCCGCTATCTTGCAGGTCCTGCACGTAACTGTGGTCGCGGGAAATGCCTTCAAGCACGCCGTCACGCAGGCGATACAAGCGGCTGTCACCGGCCCACAGGCACACGCCGCGCAAGCCTCGCGCCGCCAGCAACACTACAGTGCTGCCCATCATGGTCACGCCACGGTTGGCGGTTTCTTCGCGCACGGCCGCGTTGATGCGGATCAGGTCATTGCGCAAGGCCGCGCAATATTCTTCTAGGGAACGGCCCAGCGCCACACCGCGCAGGCTGTCGATGATCAGGCTGCTGACATAATCCCCCGCCGCATGCCCGCCCATGCCGTCGGCAACTACCCAAAGGCGGTTTTCCAGCAGGTCCAGGCAGGCGTCTTCGTTGACCTGGCGGACCATGCCCACATGGCTTTTGCTCGCGGATTTGTACGTCGCGCCCATCTACACCACACCTTCTTGTCCGAGCAAAAACTGCGCAAAATCGCCAGCGGCAGGCAGGCCCTGACACCGCAATAAACCAGGGGAAATCCGTTGCGAACCACGGCCCCACCACAAACTCGCGCCTTCACAGGCCTGTTCGGCGAGTGCGGTCATGCGCCCATGGGGCACGGTAGCGCTCACGCGCTGCAGGCCGGCGAAGCGGCTGTCCACTGCGCGCGGCTCAGTCGCCGGCAAGCCCAGGGTGTCGAGACCGTCATTGAAACGCTCAAAGGTGGCGCCGGCATCCAGGGTACTGAGCAACAGCTCTTCGGCCTGCTCGAACCAGATGTCCGGCCCGCCCACGAGGGACGCTGGATTGGTGTCGTGATCAAGCAGCGCCACCACTGCCAGCGGGAAATACCGCCCGACCCGGTCAATGCTCGGCATCACCACACCCGCCGCCGCATCCGGCCCGCATACGCCCGGCGCCAATACAAAACGCCACAACGGGCTGACCAGGTACACATTGAGCCAATCACCGCCGAGGCTGCTCTGGCTGGCGAGCAAGCCTGCCGCCAGCCAGCTGTCCCACGGGCCGATAAAACTCTGGGGCAAGGCGCGGCTGACAAAGTCGCCGCGGCTGGCCAACTTGCCGTAGAAACCCAGCGTCGTCATAGCCGCTCCGGCAGGCTGAAGCCGCTGAGCACGCGGCTCTTGAACGGGTTGAAGGCGCTGTTGGCGCGCAACTCATAGGCGATGCTCGCGCCGTCGACCCGCAGGCGCAGGTTGAAACGGTCGGGCGAATTACCGGCGGTGAGGTCCGATTGCTGCAGCAAACGGAACCACGCCCATGGCCCATCGAGGGTCACACCGGAGCGGCCACTGGCCGACGGCGGCATGATGGAAATACGCACCACACCAATGCTACCGGGGTTCGGCCATTGCATCGCAACCGGGCGGCTTGGGCCGTGGTCGTAGCTCAATTGCTGGCCGTCGAGGTCGAGCAGGAACTGGGTGATGGTCGGGTCCATCGACACGGGCTTGAGTTCGAAACGCACAACGGGCTGCGTGCCCCCCGATCTGAAGAACGCATCACGAATGGTCGCCGCACGTTGGAAGGTTTGCAGCACGCCCGGTGCAATCCCGAGTTTCTGCGCCGCGCCCGGCTGCCAGCGCCAGGTTTGCGTGGAGGTGTCGACGTAAGGCTGCAAGTATTTGCGGAAGTAGTTATCCATCACCCCGCCCACGCCGAAAAATTGGCCGAAGTCGTCCAAGGTGGCATCGCGGGCGCTGCCCGGCGACATCGGATAACGCCCAGCCAGGGACTGGCGATACACGTTGACCACTTCGCTGACCCACGCCGCGTTCAGCTGGTTACGCACCCCGCCCATCATGCTGTTGGTGGTGGAATTGACCACCGACTTGACCATGCCCTGCACCAGCGGCGGCTGGCGCTCGGCATTCAGGCTGACCCGCGTGGCCGCCGCCGCCGCCTGGTTCTTCGCCTCGCCCAGCAACGCATCGCCGCTGGCGCCGACCATAGCGCTGACCTGCACATACAGCGCGTTCATGTCCGTGAGCAGGCCGTCGATGGCCGCCGGTTCGCCTTCACTCTTGCTGACGATGCTGTTGAGTTCGGCAAAGTGCGCGGTCACTGGATCATCCGTAGCGGCGGGCGCATGGGTGGTCGGTTGTTCCTGGCCGAGCAGGCTACCCAGGCGCTCCTTGAGCTTGTCGACACCGCCTTCCACTGGCACGCCTTTGGCGGCCAACTGGCGTTCTTCGGCTTGCAGGTCGGTTTCCTTGGCGACCGCCACCAGCAGTTTTTTCAGCGGCGAGGTCGGGCCGGATATCACCCGCAATACGTCGGCCGCCTGGGCCACGCTGGTGATCGGCACAAAGTCGATGTCCGCCAGCAAGGCATCCCACTGGCGCTGGTAGTCCTGGAAATACAGGCGACGCACGTCAGCGGCGAGGCTCACTACGTTCTGCTGGTCGGCCTGCTCATGGCCCAGCACCCATCGCTCTTCGGCGAGGGTGCCGGTCTGGTTCAGGCTGCTCAGAAGGAACGCCTGGCGATAGCCTTTGGCGGTAAAGAACCCACTCAGCGGTTCGCCCAACGGCTTGCCGCTTTTACGGCTGAACACCAGCGCCGCGTCACGGCCGGCGGCTTCGTTGATACGAAAATCCGGAATGCCTTCGGGCAGTTTTTGGCGCTTGACCCGGTCGTAGACGCGCTGGGCCACCGGCAGTTGTTGCAACTGGCGGCGCAGGTCATCAATCAAGCGTGGGTCAAGGCGCGCACTCGGCGGATGGCGCTCGAACAACGCCTGCAGGTGCCCGGCCAAGGCCTGGCGCTGATCGGCCGGCAGGTCGCGCGGCAGGTTGCGGTCCCAGTCAAGAGCGATCCAGGCTTTGATGAAGTCCGGGTCGTAATGCTCAGTGTCGGCGAGCATCAAATAGGCCTTGAGGCCTTCGTAGAGGAAGTCGGAACTACCGCCACCGTGCAGTTGTTCTTCAATACGCGTCACCAAGCGTGGTGCAAACACGGCGATCAACAGCTTGCGATAGACGCTGGCGGATTCGGCTTCGAGCATATCGCCCTGATACAGCCCCAGCCCTTCGGACCAGCTTGGCGAGTCGCCTGCCAGGTTCTTCACGGCGTTGAGCAACGGCAGCACGGCGAGCACTTCGCGCTGCGCCGGGCTCAGGTTCTGGACGGTCTGGCCCAGCGGCGCGACCTTTTGGTCAACCTGGGCGATATAAGCCTGGTTGGCGCGATAACTCACCCACCACAGGCTGCTGACCACCACTACCAACGCAACCGTGGCGGCGAGGACACCACGGGCAATCCACTTGCGCCGCCGCTCGACCTTGGGGTTCACCCCCACCAGGCCACGCTCGGCAAACGCCACGGCGGTGAAGAGTTTTTCGATGAAGTAACTGCGCCCGGTGCCGCTCTGGCGTGCCAGGTGCTGACGGTCCAGGTTCATGCTCTGGGCCATCGCGCCGATCAAGCGATCAATCGGGCTGCCTTCCTGGGTACCACTGGTGAAATACACACCGCGCAGCAACACGCGTTCTTCAAAGGCATTGGGCTTGAACACGCCTTCGAGGAAGCTCTGCAGGCAATCCTTCAACGCGCCGAACTGCTGCGGGAAACCGTAGATCAGGTCGCGCCGCGCCGGGTCACGTTCCTGCTGCAGGCGTTCGACCAGGCGTTCGTTGAGGCGCTGTTCCAGGCCGGCGAATTCGCTCTGCAGGTGCGCCAGCGGGCTGGCGCTGTTCTTGCCATCGTCCAGTGCAAAGGTCATGCCCCACACCTGGGCGCGGTCTTCCTTGCTCAGGTTGTCGAAGAACTCCATGAAGCCCGGCACCAGGTCGAGCTTGGTGAGCATCAGGTAGATCGGGAACCGTACGCCCAGTTGGGTGTACAGCTCCTGGATACGCAGGCGGATGGCCGCGGCGTGGGCGGCACGTTCCGCATCGGTGCCCAGCAGCAAGTCCGACAGGCTGATGGCGATAAAAGCGCCATCGATAGGCCGACGCGAGCGCTGCTTTTTCAGCAGGTCGAGGAAGCCCAGCCACGCAGCTTTATCCACCGTGGAGTTGCTGTCCTGGGTGGTGTAGCGCCCAGCGGTGTCGAGCAACACGGCCTGGTCGGTAAACCACCAGTCGCAGTTACGCGTACCGCCCACGCCACGCACGGCACCGGCGCCCAACTGCGCGGCCAATGGGAAATGCAGCCCGGAATTGACCAGCGCGGTGGTCTTGCCCGACCCCGGTGGGCCGATGATCACGTACCACGGCAGCTCGTAAAGATTGCGACGCTCATCGCCACCGAGCTTGGCCTTTTTCAGCAGCGTCAGCGCTTCGTCCATGCGCTGGCGCAAGGTAGTGAGTTCTTCGGCCGTGGCGACGCTGTTGGGGTCGGCCGGGGTTTCGGCGGCCAGGCTGCGCATCACTTCGGCGGCCTGGCGGCGGGCCTGGATGATGCGGAACATGCGGTAGGCGATCCACACCGCAAACACCAGGATGATCAGCGCCCAACGGCGCCCTTCCGGCACCAGCACGTCGAGCAACGGCCCGACAAACCAGATGATCAAACTCAGGGCGATCAGGCCCAGCACGGGGATCACCCAGCGAATCATGAAACTGAAAAACGCCTTCACTCGACGCCCTCCGCCAATACGGTGATTTCAACCCGACGATTACGGGCGCGGCCTTCGGCTGTAGCGTTGGTGGCTACCGGCTCGGTGTCGCTTCGGCCTTCGGCGCTGAAGCGATCCGACTGGCCGGTCTTGGCCGCGAGGATCTCCAGCACTGACTTGGCCCGTGCCTCGGACAACGCCCAGTTGGACGGAAAGCGCAGCGTGGCAATCGGGCGGTTGTCGCTGTGCCCGGTGACGCGCACCTGGCCCTTGACCTTGCGGATGGCGTCGGCGATGCGCAGCATCAGCGGCTGGTAGTCATCCACGATGCTCGAGCTGGCGGACGCAAACAGTTCATCGCCACGGATGGTCACCACAGAACGGTCGACGGCATCTTCAACGGCAACGCGGCCGGCCTTGATGTCCTCCACCAGGAAGCCAGCCAGGCGCGGGCGTTCGATCACCTTCGGCTGTGCCACCGGACGGTCGATGGCCTGCACCGGAATTTCGCCCAGTGCATGGATATTCTTGAACACCGGCTCGGCATCCGAAGCGAGCTTGAGGCGCAGGCCAAACAGCAACGCCAGCAACAGCGCGACGCCGATGGCCACGGCGATCCACGGCGGCATGAATTGCGCCAGGCGATCCCGCGCCACGGTCACGCCGCGCCAGTGCGGCGACAGCTCGCGCTCATGTTCGCCACGCGCGCTGCGGATAGCGGCGGCCGTGCGTTCGCGCAGGGTTTCCAAATGGCTGCGACCGTCGTTCATCACGCGGTAGCGGCCTTCGAAACCCAGGCACATGCACAGGTATAAAAGCTCCAGCAGATACAGGCGTTCCCGCGGGCTTTGCAGGCAGTGATCAAGCAACTGGAAGACTTTTTCCCCGCCCCAGGCTTCGTTATGCACGGTGATCAACAGGCTTTGCTTGCCCCAATCACTGGTGCTGCCCCAAGGCGTGCTCAACACCGCTTCATCAAGGGCGGTGCACAGCGCGTAACGCGCCAACAGCACTTCATTGCGGGCGATGCCGGCCGCTTCTGCGCGCTCTTCGAACTGGCGCAGGTAGGCCAGCAACTGCGCGCGCAGGCTGGCCGGCGCCGGGTGGGCGATGGTGTTGCGCAGGCGCGTCAGCAAGGCGAGCAACGGGCCGGCGGCACTTTCCAGCGGGTTGAGGCCCTGGCTCTTGCCAGTGAGCATCGGCGCGGCCGGCATCGCCAGCGGCGAGGGCTCAGCACGCACAGGTTCCGGCGCGCGGCCACCGGGGCGCGGCATGAACTGGGTGCGGTCATCATCATTGGGATGCATCGCGGATTATCCTCGGATCGCCCAGAAGGCCAGGTTCAAGCCCGGGAACTGCCCGGCGATGTGGAAAGCGAAACCGCCGGAATTACTCAGTTGTTGCCAATGCTCGCTGCCACGATCCAGCTCGTAATACGTCGAGCCTGCGTGGTACGGCAGTTGGCGAGGCGCCACCGGCAACGGCAGCAGGCCAATGCCCGGCAGTTGCAGGTTGACCATGTCGCGGATGTGTTCCACCGAACCGACTTTGCTCTGCTGGCCGAAGCGCGCGCGCAGGGTTTCGCCGGGCACATCGGCGCGCACCACAAGAATGAAGCTGGCGCTGTCGATCAGGGTTTTGTCGGCCAGCATCGCCACGTGGATGCCATAGGCTTTCTCCACAATCGGGATCGGCGTGGCTTTGCTGTCGATCAGCATCGACAGCGCTTCACGCAGCGCGGCCATCACCGGGGCGAAGCTCAGCACCAGGTCGTCGTGCTGGTAGTGCGGGTATTCCTGAGGGCGGCGGCCCGAGGTCGAGAACGTCGAAAACTCGCCGGCCAGGCTCACCAATTCACTGAAGAAGCGTTCAGGGTGCAGCGGGCTCAACTGGCTCAAATGCTGGATCAGCGGTTGGGCACGGTTGACCAATTGCAGCAGCATGAAATCGGCAATCTCCGACGCACCACCCGCGCCCGAGGCAACTACGCGGCCGGCCAAGGCTTCGCCGCGCTGGTGCAGCAGGCCGAGCAGTTCGCTGCGAAACGCCGTCAGCGGCTTGCTTGCGGCCACGTCCAGTACGGGCGGGATGTAGGTGTCGTCGAGCACCAGCGCGCGGTCGGCGCGTTTTTCCTTGATGCGCACCAGGCCGATAGCGGCGTAATCGCTGATGCCATCCTGGGCGGTCAACAGGCGCAGGGCGCGAGAGCCGACGGCCACTGGCGCACGGTTTTCAAAGGGGGCGTTGTCGTCACGTACTTCACGCACCTGGCTCACATAACGCGCGGCTTCCAGGGCCTCGCCTTCGTCCACGGTATCGCGGGCGCCGGCGCGCTTGAGCGGCAAGGCCAGGTACACCAGGCCGTCGCGCAGGTTGTCGTCAATATTCAGCGGGCTTGGCGCGAGGTCATCATGGGGAATGTTGAAGGGCGTACCGTCGGGCAACAGGCCGCGCGCCGAGACGATTGCCAGCTTGCCCTGGGCCAGCAGGCCCTGGTCGATCAGCAACTCGGAAAAACCCCAGGCGCCTGCGGACAACGGGCGGCTGCGGGCGTCGATCAGGTTTTCCAGGTAACGGTCATGCTGTTGGAAGTGCTGCGTTCCGATGAACATGCCTTCCGACCAGACCACGCGATTGTTCCAGGACATGGGAGCTCCGATTGCTTCTTATTGGGCAGGGCTGGATGGTGAGACCACGAGGTCGGCGCGCACGGCGCGTACATCGAGGCTGATCTGGTATTCGGTGTATTGGCGCGCGGGCACTTTGATCACTGTGCGCCATTGCGCGCGGTCCAACTCTCGATAGCCCACCAACAGCCCGATCTGGCGCGTGGACGGGTCGAGGTCGCGCTGAATGCTCAGTTGCTCGCCGGGCTGCACCGTCACTTCGTCCTGGTCCAACAGGTCCAGGCCGAGGGTGGATTGCGCGCGGTCAGCCAAGGCGAAGTAATCGGCGCGTGCAAAGGTGGCGGCGTTTTTCAGCTCGAAAATACGCACCCGCACCGGAGCGGCCTGGCCGCTGGCGCCGGGGTTAAGCCCGTTGATCGCGTGGAAGTGCAGCTCGACAGCAGCTGTATCGGCCTCTGCTTCTGCCACCGCTTCGGGTTTCGCGGCGTCTTTGGCACACGCCGTCAGCAGTAGCACGGTGGCGACTGCGAGTAAAAACCTGGGAATCATCCTGCGTCCTCAATGACGTACTTAGCTATCCGTTAATTCATGTGTTGCGCGCGGGTTTAGCGACGCTGTCGTGCGCTGTGTTCTTCGTAGGCCCGGCTGAATTCGCGGCCGAACAGGTCCTGGAAATCTTCCTGGGCCTCGCGGGAAATATTGCTGTAGAGCTCGGTGAACTGCTGCCAGTACTGGGCCTGGCGCGAGCCGTTGAAAATGCTCGACAACCCGCCGGGCTTGCCCATGCGCTCTTCCAATTGCGCCGGCTCGAAACGGCTGAGCAGGTGCTTGATCGCCGCTTCCACGCCGGCCATTACCGCCAACTGGTGGGCGCGCAGATCGTTGAAACTGTCGCGCACGGCGAGGTCCGGCGCCATAAACGCTTGGTTTCCGTGGCGTAGCAAAAGCAGTAATGCTTCGTCGGCATTCGGGGCGAATTTCAACGGATTGTTTTCAGCAGGCTGGATCATCGTTTGCTGCATGCGGAACTCGCCCTTGAGGCTGGCGCGGGCACGCAACACGTCGATCAGGCCCTCGACCATCAGGCGGTAGCTGCGGCCGATGCTTTCCATCTGGGCTTGCGCTTGGGCCTTGTCGAGGCGTAGCTGATCGAGACCAGCGCCGCGCAGGAAGGCTTGCAGGAGGTCGGGTTGCTGCTGGGTATCGGCAACAGGGACCGGGGGCTCGACCACCGGTGGCGGTTGGATCACCGGAGCAGGTGGTGGAGGCGGTGGTGGTGCGCTGGTCACTGGCGCCGGCGCGTCGCCGAACAGGTCCCAATCCTCGGGAATCACCGAGCCCGACAACCCAGGCGTTTCAACCACAGGCGCGGGCACGGCGACGGGCGTCGGCGGGCGAAAGTCATGTTGTTCAGAAGGCACGTGATCCGCCACGGTCGGCGGCGGCACGGCGGAGGGGCTGAGGAAGTCGAACAGGTCCGGCAGGGTGTCCATCGACGAGGCGCCCTGGTACTGGGGTGCAATCGAGGGTGTTGGGATTGGCGTGGGTGTGCTCACCACGGCGCCCATCAGCGCTTCAAAGCTATTCGGTGAGTCACCGGCAAACGGCTGGCTATCGACGGCCTGCACGTTGAAATCGATACGCGCCTGGATCTCGTAATCGCCGATACGGATCAACTCACCATCTTGCAGCGGCTCGCTGTTACCCCGACGCATACGAACACCCGCTTTAACCAACTCCACACCATTAGTGCTGTTATCGGTTAGGTAGTAACGGCCGTCTTTGTATTGAATAACGCAGTGTTGCGAGGAAACCAGCCGCTCAGGGTCAGGCAATATCCAGTCATTCTCAGCGCTGCGGCCGATAGCCAGCGCGCCCTGATTCATGGACTTTTCGGAGCATTGCCCAGGGGTAATCTTGTGATAACTAGTGATAGTCAAACACAGCGACATCTTGCCTCCTTGCTGATACTTCGCTCGCGGTCGATTCCCGGAACTGCGCCGCCGGGATATCCCCATCAGGTCGAGCAATCGGCCCTCTAAAACCTGCCAATGCCAGCATGATCGCTGATCTTAACTGGGTTCTATGACAAAAATTCTGCCCCGGTGCATCACTCGACCCACCAGTCGCGCAGGTTGTTAAGCACCGCACATCTGTCACAGAGGGCGAATAGCTTACCTTGACAAGCCATAAGTACTACACCAAAAATGCACAACTTCTTGAACACCAGTAATGGCACATTAATGGCATTGCACCTATATAACCAAGAAAACATGCAAAGTTCCTCGCACAACTAATGCATGAATTGCCCGCCATCTAACGGGCTGATAGGGAGATCGATTTCAGTGGATGTGCCGTTGCTGCTCACCGCCGTTTCTGCCACTTCGCCTTGTGGCGAAGACATGGAATATGACGCGCAATTTTTGCAATTGGAGCGTGATGCCAAGGGCCAACCCGAGCGCAGAATGGGCGACTCGATCCTGCCCGCTGAACCGCCGGAATGGCGCAGCATCCAGCAGCAAAGCCTCGACTTGCTGGCGCGCAGCAAAGACCTGCGCATCACCCATTTCCTGCTGCAAAGCTCCCTCGCCCTGCAGGGCGTGGCTGGTTTAGCCGAAGCCCTGACACTGATCAACGCGTTGCTGCGCGACTACTGGGCCGACCTGCACCCGCGCCTGGATGCCGACGACGATAACGATCCCACCGTACGCATCAACGCCCTCACCGGCTTGACCTGTGACACGAACATTCGCCTGCTGCGCGAAAGCATCCTCACGCGCTCACGCACTTTCGGCCCCGTGAGCCTGCGCGCCGCGCTCAACGCCAGCGGCCTGCTGAGTTTCCCCGATGAACAACTCGGCGCCCAGCAACTCAATGCCGCGTTCCTCGACAGCGACCCCGAGCAACTGCAAGCCACCCGCGACGCCCTGAGTACTGCCCGCGCGGCCTGCGAAGCCATCGAACAGCACGTCAATGATCAGGTCGGTTCCGCCCAGGGCGTGGACCTCAGTGCCTTGAAGCAACCGCTTAAACAAGCGTTGCAGATACTCAATCAAGCGGTGCCCGGCACCGACAGCAGCAGCGAACCCGAGGCCGTCAGTGACGACAATGCCCCCTCGGTCGACTTCGCCGCCGCCCCCGCAGCACCGCGCCCCGCTGGCGATATCGCCAATCGCGACGACGTGTTGCGCAGCCTCGACAAGATCCTTGCGTACTACACCCGGCACGAGCCTTCGAGCCCGCTGCCGGTGCTGTTGAACCGCGCGAAGAATCTGGTGCACGCCGACTTCGCGGCCATCGTGCGCAATCTGATTCCCGACGGCATGTCCCAATTTGAAAACCTGCGCGGCCCGGACGGCGAGTAAGTCGCCCGGCAGTCCAGTAACAACACCGTCGCTCAAGCGACCAGGAGCAGCAACGTGGCGAAGCAAAGTTCTCAGAAATTCATCGCGCGCAACCGCGCGCCTCGAGTGCAGATCGAGTACGACGTCGAGCTTTACGGCGCCGAGAAAAAGGTCCAACTGCCCTTCGTAATGGGTGTGATGGCCGACCTCGCCGGCAAGCCTGCCGAGCCCTTGGCGGCGGTGGCTGACCGCAAGTTCCTTGAAGTAGACGTCGACAACTTCGACTCGCGCCTCAAGGCCATGCAGCCGCGCGTGGCCTTCCACGTACCGAACGAGCTGACCGGCGAAGGCAACCTGAGCCTGGACATCACCTTCGAAAGCATGGACGACTTCAGCCCGGCTGCCGTGGCGCGCAAAGTCGATTCGCTGAACCAACTGCTTGAAGCCCGCACCCAGCTGGCCAACTTGCTGACCTACATGGACGGCAAGACCGGCGCTGAAGAAATCATCATGAAGGCGATCAAGGACCCGGCATTGCTTCAGGCACTTGCCAGCGCGCCTAAGCCTGCAGGGGACCAGTAATCATGACTGACAATACCGCCCGCGAAGGCTCCCAGATCCTGGGTGCCACCGAAGAAGCCAGCGAGTTCGCGAACCTGCTGCTGCAAGAGTTCAAGCCAAAGACCGAGCGTGCCCGCGAAGCCGTCGAAACGGCCGTGCGCACCCTGGCCGAACAGGCTCTGGCGCAAACCGACCTGGTGTCCAATGACGCGATCAAGTCGATCGAGTCGATCATCGCCGCTATCGACGCCAAGCTGACCGCCCAGGTCAACCAGGTCATCCATCACCCGGATTTCCAGCAGCTGGAAAGCGCCTGGCGTGGCCTGCATTACCTGGTCAACAACACCGAGAGCGATGAGCAGCTGAAGATCCGCGTGCTCAACATCTCCAAGCCGGACCTGCACAAGACCCTGAAGAAATTCAAGGGTACCGCGTGGGACCAGAGCCCGATCTTCAAGAAGATGTACGAAGAAGAATACGGCCAGTTCGGCGGCGAACCGTACGGTTGCCTGGTGGGCGACTACTACTTCGACCAGTCGCCTCCCGACGTAGAGCTGCTGGGCGAGCTGTCGAAAGTCTGCGCCGCCATGCACTCCCCGTTCATCGCTGCGGCCTCGCCGACCGTGATGGGCATGGGCTCGTGGCAGGAACTGTCGAACCCGCGCGACCTGACCAAGATCTTCACCACCCCGGAATACGCGGGCTGGCGCTCGCTGCGTGAATCGGAAGACTCGCGCTACATCGGCCTGACCATGCCGCGCTTCCTGGCACGCCTGCCGTACGGCGCCAAGACCGACCCGGTGGAAGCCTTCGCTTTCGAAGAAAACACCGACGGTGCCGACAGCTCCAAGTACACCTGGGCCAACGCCGCGTACGCGATGGCGGTGAACATCAACCGTTCGTTCAAACACTACGGCTGGTGCTCGCGCATCCGTGGCATCGAGTCCGGCGGCGAAGTGGAAAACCTGCCGGCCCACACGTTCCCGACCGATGACGGTGGCGTGGACATGAAGTGCCCAACCGAAATCGCCATCAGCGACCGCCGTGAAGCGGAACTGGCGAAGAACGGTTTCATGCCGCTGCTGCACAAGAAAAACACCGACTTCGCCGCGTTCATTGGTGCGCAGTCGTTGCAGAAACCGGCCGAATACGACGACCCGGACGCCACCGCCAACGCCAACCTGGCCGCGCGCCTGCCGTACCTGTTCGCCACCTGCCGTTTCGCTCACTACTTGAAGTGCATCGTGCGCGACAAGATCGGTTCCTTCAAAGAGAAGGACGAAATGCAGCGCTGGTTGCAGGACTGGATCCTCAACTACGTGGACGGTGACCCGGCGCACTCCACCGAAACCACCAAAGCCCAGCACCCATTGGCTGCCGCCGAAGTGATCGTGGAAGAAGTGGAAGGCAACCCGGGGTACTACAACTCCAAGTTCTACCTGCGCCCGCACTACCAGCTCGAAGGGCTGACCGTGTCGCTGCGCCTGGTATCGAAGCTGCCTTCGGCAAAAAGCGCATAAGTAACGGTTGAACCGGCTCTACTGTGGGAGCCGGCGGTTCGACGCTTCGACTTGCCCGCGATGCAGGCGACGCGGTCTGCCAGTCAGACCGCGGTGATGCAATCGCAGGCAAGCCAGCTTCTACAGAAAAGCAAAGCCCATTGGGCTTAACCAAATTTCGTGGCTTGGGCCACACAGGGAGAAAACATGGCTGTTGATATTTTCATCAAGATCGGCGACATCAAGGGCGAGTCCATGGACAAAGCCCACAAGGACGAAATCGACGTATTGAACTGGAGCTGGGGCATGGCCCAGTCCGGCAACATGCACGTTGGCGGTGGCGGCGGCGCGGGCAAGGTTAATATCCAGGACTTGTCGCTGACCAAGTACGTCGACAAGGCTTCGCCGAACCTGATGATGCACTGCGCCAGCGGCAAGCACATCGACAAGGTCAAGCTGACCGTGCGCAAGGCCGGTGGCGAAAGCCAAGTCGAGTACATGGTGATCAACCTGGAAGAAGTGCTCGTCACCTCGCTGAGCACCGGCGGTTCGGGCACCGATGATCGCCTGACCGAGAACGTGACCCTGAACTTCGCCCAAGTGATGGTCGACTACCAGCCGCAGAAAGCCGACGGCACCAAAGACGGCGGCGCGATCAAGTTTGGCTGGAACATCCGTTCCAACACCAAGCGCTGATAGCCCTTGGGGCCGTGGCCTCGCGCCACGTCCCCAAGCTCACCTTGCCCCTCTCGAAACCCGTCCCTCTCACAACCCGTCCGTGGAGCTGCTTTGGTGGTAACTGAAATCGCTTCCCGCGACCGTCTGCAACCGTCCCTGCTGGATCGGTTGACTGACGATGACCCAACCAACCCCAAGGAAAGCGCCGACAAACGCGTGCTGTCCCTGACCCAATTAAAAGCCTCGGTTCTGCGCGACCTGGCGTGGCTGCTCAACACCACGTCGTTGCTGGATGCCGACGCCACGCTGCACACCCCGGCCGGTACCTCAGTGGTCAATTACGGCCTGCCGGCGCTCGCGGGCAACAGCGTTTCCAGCGTGGACATCAAGGCGCTTGAAGCCCTGATCTACCAGGCTATTGCCACTTTTGAGCCACGCATTTTGCGCCACACCCTGCGCGTCAAAGCCCGCGTCGGCCATGGCGAGATGAACCACAACGCGCTGAGTTTCGAGATCGAAGGCGACCTGTGGGCGCAGCCGGTGCCGTTGCGCCTGTTGCTGCAAACCGACCTGGACCTGGAGTCCGGCCACGTACGTGTGGTCAACGCCGACCAGCGGAGACGCCCATGAACCCGCGCCTGCTGGAGCTGTACAACCAGGAACTGCACCACGTGCGCGAAAGCGCCGCCGAGTTCGCCAAGGAATACCCGAAGATCGCCAGTCGGCTGACCCTGTCCGGTATGGACTGCGCCGACCCGTACGTCGAACGTTTGCTCGAAGGTTTTGCCTACCTCACGGCCCGCGTGCAGCTCAAGCTCGACGCCGAATACCCGACCTTCACCCACAATCTGCTGGAAATCGCCTACCCGCACTACCTGGCACCGACGCCGTCGATGACCGTGGTGCAATTGCAGACCGACCCGGACGAAGGCTCGCTGGCCAGCGGTTTCCCCCTGCCCCGCGACACGGTATTGCGTGCCGCGCTGGGCCGTGAAACCCAGACTTGCTGCGAGTATCGCACCGCCCACCCGGTGACGTTGTGGCCGTTGCAGGTGAGCAACGCCGAGTACTTCGGCAACCCCGCCGCCGTGCTCGGGCGCCTGGCTGCAAGCGAGCCGAAGGCCAAAGCGGGTTTGCGCCTGACTCTGCGCACCGGCGCCGAGTTGCCGTTCAACAGCCTCGACCTGGATAACCTGCCGCTGTACCTCAGTGGTGCCGATGAGCAACCGTTTCGCCTTTACGAACAGCTGCTGGGCAACGCCTGCGCGGTGTTTGCGCGCAAACCCGGCGGCGATTGGGTCGAGCGCCTGCCGCCAGACGCGCTGCGTTCCCGTGGTTTTGACGATGCCGACGCGGCCATGCCGGTGGTTGCCCGCGCGTTCCAGGGCTATCGCCTGCTGCAGGAATACTTCGCCCTGCCCCATCGTTTCCTGTTCGTCGAATTCGCCGAGCTGAGCCGTGCGGTCAAGCGCTGCGACGGTCAGGAGCTGGAACTGATCGTGCTGTTTGATCGCCACGAGCCGAGCCTGGAAGGCAGCGTCGGCCCGGCGCAGTTCCTGCCGTTCTGCACCCCGGCGATCAATCTGTTCCCGAAACGCGTGGACCGTATTCACCTGTCTGACCGCGTCAACGAACACCATGTGATCGCTGACCGCACGCGGCCGATGGATTTCGAGATTCACTCCTTGAGCAGCATCACCGGCCACGGCACCGGGCCGGAGCAGTCGTTTTTGCCGTTCTACGCGGTACGCGATCCATCCCGCTACGGCCGCGACCAGGCCTATTACACGGTGCGCCGTGAGCCGCGAGTGCTGTCCAGCGACCAGCGCCGCAACGGCCCGCGCTCCACTTACGTGGGCAGCGAAACCTTTGTCAGCCTGGTGGACAGCCGGCAGTCGCCGTACCGCCATGACCTGCGCCAACTCGGCGTGACGGCGCTGTGCACCAACCGCGATCTGCCTTTGTTCATGACCGTGGGCAATGGCAAGACCGACTTTACCTTGGCCGACAGCGCGCCAGTATTGGCCGTGCGGTGTGTGGCTGGCCCAAGCCGCCCGCGCCCCAGCCACGCCCACGATGCCAAGGCCTGGCGCCTGATCAGTCAGTTGTCGCTCAATTACCTCTCGCTGAGCGAACAGGGCCAAGGCGCCGGCGCCTTGCGCGAACTGCTGCGCCTGTATGGCGACAGCAACGACGCCGCCCTGCAATTGCAGATCGAAGGCCTGCGCGAAGTCAGCAGCAAAGCCGTGACCCGACGCCTGCCGATGCCCGGCCCGATTGTGTTTGGGCGTGGCCTGGAAATCACCCTGGAATTTGATGAAAACGCGTTTCGCGGCACCGGCGTGTTCCTGCTCGGTGCAGTACTGGAACGCTTCCTGGCACGCTACGTGTCGATCAACAGTTTTACCGAGACGGTGATCCGTACCACCGAACGCGGCGAGATCATGCGATGGAAAGCCAAGCCCGGACGTCGTCCGACCCTGTGAGTACCCTGGATGCGATGCATCAGGAGCCCTGGGAATACGATTTCTTCCAGGCGCTGCGGCGTATCGAGTGTGAATCGCCCGAGCTGCCGCGTCTGGGCCATTCCCTGCGCCTGGCGGATGACCCGCTGCGCCTGGGCCAGCAGGCCGATTGCACCTTCGCCCCGGCCACATTGGCCTCGGTCGATCCGGGTGGCGATGGCAAACCGGCGCGACTCGAGCAGTTCTTCTTTGGCCTCGGCGGCCCCAACGGCCCGCTGCCGCTGCATATCACCGAATACGTGCGCGAGCGCCAGCGCAACAACGCCGACAGCACCAGCAAGCAATTTCTGGATGTGTTCCACCATCGCCTGCTGAGCCTGTTTTACCGGGCCTGGGCGGAGGCACGGCCGACGGTCAGCCACGACCGTCCAGACGATGATTACTGGTCTGCACGCCTGGCGGCTTTGAGCGGGCGCGGCATGCCGAGCCTGCTCAATCAGGGACTCATCCCTGATACCGCGAAGCTGCATTACAGCGGCCACCTGTCGGCGCAAACCCGTTACCCGGACGGTTTGAAGGCGATCCTCGGCGAGTATTTCGGGCTGCCGGTGGAGATAGAAGAATACGTCGGCCAATGGCTGGAACTGCCCGAGCGCAGCCGCGTGGGCGTGAGCGCCAACAGGCTGGGTGTGGACTTTTGCCTGGGCAGCTTCGTGTGGGACCGCCAGCACAAATTCCGTATCCGCCTGGGGCCGCTCAAGCTGGATGACTACATGGGCATGCTGCCCGGCCATCAGCCGTTCAACGAGCTGGTGGCGTGGGTGGCCGAGTACCTGGGCGATGAATTGGACTGGGACCTGAACCTGGTTTTGCAACAACCCGAAGTCCCGGCGCTGCAACTCAACGGCCAGTTCCGCCTGGGCTTCAACACCTGGCTCGGTAGCCCTGCGCACGACGCCAACGACCTAATCCTGGCCCGGCATTACGCCGATCAGGCCACCACCTCAAGGAATCCAGAGCATGGGTGAAATCAGTCGCGCCGCACTGTTCGGCAAACTCAACAGCGTGGCCTACAAGGCCATCGAAGCCGCCACCGTGTTCTGCAAGCTGCGGGGCAACCCGTATGTGGAACTGGCTCACTGGTTTCATCAATTGCTGCAACTGCAGGACTCGGACCTGCACCGCATCATCCGCCAGTTCAACGTTGAACCGGCGCGCCTGGCACGTGACCTGACCGAAGCCCTGGACCGCCTACCGCGTGGCTCGACCTCGATCACTGACTTGTCGTCCCATGTGGAAGAAGCCGTGGAGCGCGGCTGGGTCTACGGCAGCCTGATGTTTGGCGAAAGCCAGGTGCGTACCGGTTACCTGGTGCTGGGTATTTTGAAGACGCCGAGCCTGCGTCATGCGTTGCTGAGCCTGTCGTCGGAGTTCGACAAGATCAAAGCCGAAGCCCTGAGCGAGCGTTTTGATGAATACGTCGGTGACTCGCCGGAGAATGCCCTGAGCGCCAGCGATGGCTTCAATGCCGGCGCCGTGCCGGGCGAAGCCAGCGGTGCGATGGCGCCGAGCGCGATGGGCAAGCAGGAAGCGCTCAAACGCTTCACGGTCGACCTGACCGAGCAGGCACGCAGCGGCAAGCTTGACCCTATCGTGGGGCGTGACGAAGAGATCCGCCAACTGGTCGACATCCTGATGCGCCGCCGCCAGAACAACCCAATCCTTACTGGCGAAGCCGGCGTGGGCAAGACCGCCGTGGTCGAAGGTTTCGCCCTGCGTATCGTCGCCGGCGACGTACCGCCTGCACTCAAAGACGTGGAACTGCGCAGCCTCGACGTGGGCCTGCTGCAAGCCGGCGCCAGCATGAAAGGCGAGTTCGAACAGCGCCTGCGCCAGGTCATCGAAGACGTCCAGGCGTCGCCCAAGCCGATCATCCTGTTTATCGACGAAGCCCACACGCTGGTGGGTGCCGGCGGTGCTGCAGGCACTGGCGATGCGGCCAACCTGCTCAAGCCCGCCCTCGCCCGTGGCACCTTGCGTACCGTGGCCGCCACGACTTGGGCCGAGTACAAAAAGCACATCGAGAAAGACCCGGCCCTGACCCGCCGCTTCCAGGTAGTACAGGTTGCCGAGCCGTCGGAAGAAAAGGCGCTGCTGATGATGCGTGGCGTGGCTTCGACCATGGAGAAACACCATCAGGTGCAGATCCTCGATGAGGCGCTGGAAGCCTCGGTCAAGCTGTCCCACCGCTACATCCCGGCGCGTCAGTTGCCGGACAAATCCGTGAGCCTGCTGGACACCGCCTGCGCCCGCGTCGCCATCAGCCTGCACGCGGTGCCGGCGGAAGTGGACGACAGCCGCCGTCGCATCGAAGCGCTGGAAACCGAGCTGCAAATCATCGCCCGCGAGCATGCCATCGGCATCGCCATTGGCGCGCGCCAGAGCAACAGCGAAGCCTTGCTGGCCGCAGAACGCGAACGTCTTGCGACCCTGGAAGGCCGCTGGGCCGAAGAGAAAACCCTGGTGGATGAACTCCTCGCCACCCGTGCAACCCTGCGCGAGAAAGCCGGCGCCGTAGACAGTGGCGACGACGCCTTGCGCGAGCAACTGGTCGACCTGCAACAGCGCCTCAGCGCGCTGCAAGGCGAAACCCCGCTGATCCTGCCGACCGTGGACTACCAGGCCGTGGCCTCGGTGGTCGCCGACTGGACTGGCATCCCGGTCGGCCGTATGGCGCGCAACGAACTGGAAACGGTGCTCAACCTCGACCAGCACCTGAAAAAACGCATCATCGGCCAGGACCATGCCCTGCAGATGATCGCCAAGCGCATCCAGACCTCCCGCGCCGGCCTCGACAACCCAAGCAAGCCGATTGGTGTTTTCATGCTGGCCGGCACCTCCGGCGTGGGCAAGACCGAAACCGCGCTGGCGCTGGCCGAAGCCATGTACGGCGGTGAGCAGAACGTCATCACCATTAACATGAGCGAATTCCAGGAAGCCCACACCGTGTCGACCCTCAAGGGCGCGCCACCGGGCTATATCGGCTACGGCGAAGGCGGTGTGCTGACCGAAGCGGTGCGGCGCAAGCCCTACAGCGTGGTGCTGCTGGACGAGGTGGAAAAAGCCCACCCGGACGTGCATGAGATCTTCTTCCAGGTGTTCGACAAGGGCGTGATGGAAGACGGCGAAGGCCGGGTGATCGACTTCAAGAACACCCTGATCCTGCTGACCACCAACGCCGGTACCGAGTTGATTTCCCGGGTGTGCAAAGACCCGGCAAACGTGCCGGAGCCGGAAGAAATCGCCAAGGCCCTGCGCCAGCCGCTGCTGGAGATTTTCCCGCCGGCGCTGCTCGGCCGACTGGTGACGATTCCGTACTACCCGCTGAGCGACGAGATGCTCAAGGCGATCACCCGCCTGCAACTCGACCGCATCAAAAAGCGCGTGGAAAACACCCATAAAGTCGCCTTCGACTACGACGACGAGGTGGTCGACCTGATCGTCTCGCGTTGCACCGAGACCGAAAGCGGTGGACGCATGATCGACACCATCCTGACCAACAGCCTGCTGCCGGACATGAGCCGTGAATTCCTCACGCGCATGCTGGAAGGCAAGGCGTTGGCGGGCGTGAGGATCAGCAGCCGGGATAATGAATTGCACTACGACTTCAGCGACGCAGATTGACCTGACGGAACACGGTCAAAATGTGGGAGCTGGCTTGCCTGCGATAGCGGTGTATCAGTCAACATAAATGTTGAATGTTCAATTGCTATCGCAGGCAAGCCAGCTCCCACATTGGATTCGGTTCCTTCAGTAATCAAGACCTTTACAGGACGCCCAATGCTATTCAACCAAGCCTCACGCCTGGCCAAGATCACCAGCCCTCTCGGGCCGGATGTGCTGCTGCTCAATGAAATGGGCGGCGGTGAAGAGCTGGGCAGGCTGTTCAACTATGAGCTGCAACTGACGTCCCTGGACGCCAACATCGACCTCAACCAGCTGCTCGGCAAACCCATGAGCGTGGGCCTGCAACTGGCGGATGGCGGCGAGCGGCATTTCCACGGCATCGTTGCGCGCTGCAGCCAGAACATCGACCAGGGCCAGTTCGCCAGTTACCAGGTAACGCTGCGCCCGTGGCTGTGGCTGCTCAGCCGCACTTCGGACTGCCGGATTTTCCAGAACCTGAGCATCCCGCAGATCATCAAGCAGGTGTTTCGCGACCTTGGTTTTTCCGACTTCGAAGACGCCCTGAGCCGGCCGTACCGCGAGTGGGAATACTGCGTGCAGTACCGCGAGACCAGCTTCGAGTTCGTCAGCCGATTGATGGAACAGGAAGGCATCTATTACTTCTTCCGCCACGAACAGGACCGCCATGTGCTGGTGCTGGCCGACGCCTACGGCGCCCACACTAGCGTGCCCGGCTACGCGTCGATCCCGTACTACCCCAAGGACGAGCAGCAGCGCGAACGCGACCACATGCACAACTGGCACCTGGCGCACGAAGTGCAGCCGGGCTCGCTGGAGCTCAACGACTACGACTTCCAGCGCCCCAGCGCCAGCATCGACGTGCGCTCGGCCATGCCGCGTCCGCACACCGCCGGCGACTATCCGCTGTACGACTACCCCGGCACCTACGTGCAAAGCGAAGACGGCGAGCACTATGCGCGCACCCGCATCGAAGCCCTGCAAACCCTGCACGAACAGGTCGAGTTCAGCGGCAACGCCCGTGGCCTGGGTTCAGGGCATTTGTTCAGCCTGACCGGCTTCAGTCGCCAGGACCAAAACCGCGAATACCTGATCGTCGGCTGCCGCTACTACATCGTCCAGGAAAGCCTGGAAAGCGGCGGCGGCTCGGGGTCGGCGCAGTTTGAAAGCAGCCTCACCTGCATCGACGCCCAACAAAGCTTCCGCCCACTGGCCAATACGCACCGCCCTGTCGTCAAAGGCCCGCAGACCGCGCTGGTGGTCGGCCCCAAAGGCGAGGAAATCTGGACCGACCAGTACGGCCGGGTGAAGGTGCATTTCTACTGGGACCGTCACGATCAATCCAACGAAAACAGCTCGTGCTGGATTCGTGTGTCGCAATCCTGGGCCGGGAAAAACTGGGGCTCGATGCAGATCCCACGGATCGGCCAGGAAGTGATTGTGAGCTTCCTCGAAGGCGACCCCGACCGGCCGATCATCACCGGCCGGGTGTACAACGCCGAGCAGACGGTGCCTTACGACCTACCGGAGAACGCGACTCAGAGCGGCATGAAGAGTCGATCCAGCAAAGGTGGCACGCCGGCCAACTTCAATGAAATCCGCATGGAGGACAAGAAGGGGTTGGAGCAGTTGTATATCCATGCCGAGCGGAATCAGGACATTGTGGTCGAGGTCGACGAAAGCCATTCCGTGGGGCATGACCGGAATAAGAGCATTGGGCATGACGAGACGGTGACCATCGGCAACAACCGCCTGCGCATCGTCAAGCAGGAAGACATCCTCTCCGTGGGCCAGAGGAAGACCGACAGCATCAGCCAGAGCTACGTCATCGAAGTGGGCGAGAACCTGCGCCTAGTCTGCGGTGAAAGCATTCTGGAGTTGAATGCGAGCGGGCAGATCAACCTCACCGGTGTGCAAATCAGCTTCTACGCCAGCGGCGACGCCGAGTTCAACACCGGCGGCGTGCTGCACCTGAACAACGGCGGCGGCCCAGGTGCCACGCCCGATGGCCAGGGCCAGAAAGGCGCTATCGACGCCAACATTAAAGCCGCGTTCCCCGCGCCTAAAAGCTCCTGACGAGACCTGTTTGCCATGACGTACCGGATCAACGAATTTCAGTTTCAACTGCCCGCCAGTGAGTTGCAGGACGCGACGATCAATATCCTCAAGTTCCCTGAATTGGGGACGTCCCTGATCGTCAGCCGCAGCCTGCTCGCCGAGGGCGAAACCCTGCACAGCAACTTCAATGACCAACTCCAGCGCCTGGAAAAACAGGTGCAGGATTTGCGCTATCAACCGGGTGTGGACGTGCGCCTGGGCGCCGCGCAAGAGGTCGAAGGCATCGAGCTGCGCAGCCAGTTCAACAAGGGCAATGACAAGGTGTTCCAGTACCAACTGGCGCTGGTGTTGCCGGGTACGCGCAAGATGCTTGCGTTGAGTTATGTGAAGGCTGACAAGCTTGGGGACGCCGAGGCGGCGCACTGGTCTACGATCAAGAGTTCGCTCGTGTTCGACGTCCCCCAGTGAAGCGGCCTTTGCATGTCTGACGCACTGCTCTGGGCTGCGCGCCTGGGCGATGGGCTGTCCCACACCTCTGTCATGGCGGACATCCTCGGCGGCGTGCTGGAAGTGGCGGCTAACGTGGCGATTACCGCGCTGGCAACCGCTGCGGTGGTGGCGGCTACCGGCATTACCGTCGCGACCGGTGGACTGGGGGCCTGCGTACTGGGGGCGGTAGTCGGCGTGATCGTCGGCATCGCCATGAGCAAGACCGGTGCCGACAAGGGGTTGAGCGCCATGTGCGAGGGAATCGGCAACGCGCTGTTCCCTCCCTCGGTCATGGCCACAATCCTCAGCGGGTCCACCGACACACTGATCAACGCCTTGCCCGCTGCGCGCGCGGCCGGCGTCGTGCCCTCCCACGTTGCACCTGCGGGCACCGAAACCGAAACAACGCCGCCAGCACCGGAACACAGCGAAGAGCCCGGCTACCTGGACATGGCCAAAGGGTTCTTTGCGCAAATGTGGCGCCCCACCGTCGCCACGCCAGCGCCCGGCGCAGTCCCTAAACCGCTGGACGTGGTGACCTGCACAAAACACCCGCCGATGCCGCCGCAGTTTCTGGCCGAAGGCTCGGAAAAGGTCACGGTCAACGGTCAACCGGCGGTACGCAGCGGTGACCGGAGCACCTGCGACGCCACCGTGGTGTCGTCGGGGCTGATTTCGCCCAATGTGACTATCGGCGGGGGCTCAGTGGTGGTGCGCGAGATCCGCAGCGGCAAGACGCCGGGCGTTGGCCTGGCCGTCACCGCGCTGATGATGCTCAAGGGGGGTAAAGGCAAGTTCCTCAGCAACCTTCCCTGCATGCTGCTGGCAGGCGTCAATTCGTTTGTGGTCAGTCAGGCCATGGGCGCGCTGGCCAACGCCGCCATGGGCTCTTCCAACCCGGTGCACGCGAGCACGGGGGCCAAAGTGCTGGGCGGCCCCGATGAGCTGGATTTCGCTTTGCCCGGGATCATGCCCATCGACTGGCAGCGCTTCTACAACAGCCGGGATGAACGCCGCGATGGCTTGTTTGGTGCCGGCTGGAGTGTGCCCTATGAAGTCAGCGTGCAGCTGCTGCCTCACCTTGAAGGGGGCGACTACGCGTTGTACATCGACGAGCAGGGTCGACGTATCGACATGGGTTCGATCCCTTTGGGGGGTGCCGTGTTCAGCGCTGGCGAAGGCCTCAGCGTCAAGCGTCACTTGAGCGGCCAGTGGCTGATCGAAAGCGCAGACGGCTTGTACCGACTGTTCGATCCGGCGCCACAGGACGCATCGTTGCTACGCCTGAGCCAACTGGGAGATCGCAACGACAACCGAATCCACCTCGACTATGACGACGATGGTCGCCTGCTGGGCCTGCGTGACACCTTTGGCCTGGTGAGGGTCGAGCTGACGTACGACAACACTTGGCCCCATCGCGTCAGCCGAATCGAACGCCTGTATCCCGACCAACACCGTGAAGTACTGATGCATTACGCCTACGACGCCCGTGGCGACCTGGCCTCTGTACGCCAGTCCGACGGGCACGTGAAGCGCCGTTTTGCCTATGATGCCGGGCAGCGCATGGTCGAGCATCAATTGCCCACCGGCCTTCGTTGCTTCTATCAGTGGGCCAAGGTTGACGACCTTGAATGGCGTGTTGTCCGGCATTGGACGGAGGCCGGGGACACCTACACATTCGACTATGCGTTGGATACAGGCATCACCCGTATCACCGACGGGCTGGCGCGCGTCAGCATTCGACACTGGGATGAGCGACACCAGATCATCGCGTCCACCGATGCACTGGGGCGAACCTGGGCCTTCCGGTGGAATGATGATAGCCAACTGCTGGGCGCAACCGACCCTCTCGGTGGGCATTATCAGTTCAGCTACGATGATGCCGGCAACCTGACTGAGACCCTCGACCCCCTGGGGCGCAGTGAATCGACCTTGTGGCTGGAGCACTGGGCGCTGCCACTGGCGGAGAGCGATGCCGCTGGCAATACCTGGCAGTACGATTACGACTCGCGGGGCAACTGCATTCGCGAAACCGACCCACTGGGCAACCGCACGGTCTATCACTATGACGGACACGGCCAAGTCAGGGAGATCATCGACGCCAGCGGCAAGCGCAAGACCTTGCGCTGGTCCCCACTGGGTCAATTGAGCGAGCACACCGACTGTACGGGCCTTACCACCCGTTTGAGCTACTGCAAGCGAGGCTTGCTGCTGGCCAGTACCGACGCGCTCGGGGAACGCACCAGCTTCAATTATGACGACCAGGGCCGACTGATCAGCAAGCAGTTGCCCGATGGGCGCAGCGAGCACTATCAGCGTGACGCCAGCGGCCAGTTGATCGGCTACAGCGACCCTGCCGGCCACACCACGCGCTTCGAACATTCGTCGAACGGCCAGTTGCGCCAGCGCATCGACGCCCATGGCCGCCGTGTGGAGTTGAGCCATGACGTCTATGGCCGCCTGCACAGCCTGACCAACGAAAATGGTGAGCACTACCGATTCGACTGGGACGACGGTGATCGCCTGACCCTCGAACAGCGCTTGGACGGCTGTCGAAAACGGTACACGTACGACCCGCTGGACAATGTCACACAGGTAGAAACCCTCGCATCGTCCGACGCCGAGCCCGCCATCATTCATGATCTGGAGCGGGATGCAGCAGGCCGGCTGATCGCCAAGCGCACCGTAGATGGTTGCACGACGTACCGCTACGATGAACTCGACCAAGTCACAGCCATCACCTTTACAGGACACGATGGCGAGCAGCAAACCCTGGGCTTCGGTTATGACGCCCTCGGTCAGCTGACCCTCGAACAAAGCGCCGCCGGTTGCCTGGAGCATCTCTACGACGAATTGGGCAACCTGACCCAGACCCGACTTCCCGACGGCCGCTGGCTCAACCGCCTGCGCTACGGTAGCGGGCACTTGCATCAGGTCAACCTGGATGGGCAGGTCATCAGTGACTTCGAGCGGGACCGTCTGCACCGCGAAGTGCTGCGCACCCAGGGCCGTATCAGTACGCGTAGCGAATATGACCGCAGTGGACGTCTGCGTGCCCGCCAGCGCCGCCAACCGGACCACTCGCTGTTACATCCACCGGTGCAGACACGCTTGGGCTATGACGACAGCGATCAACTGGTCGAACGCTACGACAGCCAGCCCGGCACGGCACACCGCCAATTGCTGCATTACGACGCTACCGGCCGCATTCTGGCTAGCCAGGACAACCTCATGGGTCAACGGGAAGCCTTCCGCTACGACCCGGCGGCTAACCTGCTGGACGGCTCAGGACAGGTCGCCAACAACCGATTGCTGACCTACCAGGACAAACATTACCGCTATGACGGTTTTGGCCGGATGGTTGAAAAGCGCAGCCTTCGGCGCGGCACCCAACGCTTCAGCTACGACGCGGAGCAACGGCTGGCACAGGTGCACAACGATGACGGTTCCTGGGTCATCATGACCTATGACCCGCTGGGCCGGCGCACCGCCAAGACCACCTACGACCGCAACGGTGTGCAGCGGAGCCAGACACGTTTCACTTGGGACGCGCTGCAACTCGTGCAGGAGCACTGCAATCAGCAGACCAGCCTCTATATCTATGCCGACGAGGGCTACGAACCACTGGCCCGTATCGATGGCACAGGTGACCTTCAAAAAATCCGCTACTACCACAACGACCTCAACGGTTTGCCCGAACGCCTCACCGAGAGCGACGGCCATACGGTGTGGCAAGCGCGCTATGAAGTCTGGGGCAATACCGTCGAGGAAAGCCGAGAACCCTATTTCATCGAAGAACAGAACCTGCGCTTCCAGGGCCAGTATCTAGATCGGGAAACGGGGCTGCACTACAACACTCTGCGCTTTTATGACCCGGATATCGGGCGCTTCACCACACCCGACCCCATCGGTCTGGCCGGCGGCCTGAATCTCTATCAATATGCGCCCAACCCGCTGAGCTGGATTGACCCGCTGGGCCTGATGAAATGCTCCAGCCCACCCAAGGGGCGCAAGGTCAGTCGCACCGTGTATCGGTTCGAGGAACCGGGGCGCATCGGGACCACTTGGCAGGCGCACAAGTGGAATGTGGAGTCCACACACCGCTACACCACCAAAGGCGTCGGCGGGGTGTATGGCGCGAACTCACGAAAAACCGCGCTGGGCGAGGTCACGCACTGGAAGGTCGACCTGTCCAAACGGGTGTTGGTCAGCAAGAAAGTGCAGCTCAATAATGTCTTGGACCTGACCCGCGCCGATGTGCGCAAACAGCTAGGGGTCAGCCTTAAAAGCATCACCGGCTCGAAGTACACCGAGACCCATCAGATCGGCAACTGGGCCAAGGCCAATGGCTATGATGGAATCCTGGCGCCATCGGCACGCAACCCGACTGGCAGCAACTTGATCTCCTTTGCAGGTTTTTGAACATGGAACGACTGGAAAACGAATACCCGGGTGACGCGGACTGGCAGAGCACAGTGGCCTTGTATGAAGAAGACTACCTTGACGACGATGCGCGTGAACTGGCCAAGGCCTTGGGCGGCCATCTCGACATGGCAGTGATACTGCGCGGGAAACGGGGCCTTGAGGAGGGGTTGTGGTGGATCGGGCAAACGGTTCCGGCACTGGACAACATCACCCCGCTGGAATGCCTGGAAAGTCCCACGCTGATAAAACGGTTGAAGACAGCACTGATGCGTATGCCATGACACTCAAGGACACGGCGACTATGGAAAGTTGTGCGTTCAATTCAATCAGGCACGGAAGTGCAGTCCTTGTCTGATGCACTCTGGGCTGCCCGGATGGGCGATGCGCTCTCCCACACCTCGATGATGGCGGACATCCTTGGCGGGGTGCTGGAGGTGGCGGCCAATATCGCGATCACCGCCGTCGCAACCGCTGCGGTGGTTGCCGCCACCGGTATCACCGTCGCCACCGGCGGGCTAGGTTGCTTCCTCCTGGGTGCGGTGGTGGGCACGATTGTCGGCCTGGCCATGAGCAAGACCGGGGCCGACAAAGGCTTATCGAATTTATGTGAAAGTTTCAGCAACGCGCTGTTTCCGCCCACGGTGCAGGCCAATATTCTTACCGGCTCCACCAACACCCTGACCAACAACATCCCCGCCGCCCGCGCCGCCGGGGCGATCAGTTCCCATGTCGCGCCGGCCGGCACCGAGCTGGAAGAACCCGCTCCCGAGCCCGGTTACCTGGACATGGCCGAGAGCTTCTTCTCGCAGATGTGGCGCCCTACAGTTGCAACGCCCGCACCCGGCGCCGTACCCAAGCCGCTGGACCTGGTGGCGTGCATGAAGCACCCACCGATGCCGCCGCAGTTTCTAGCCGAAGGGTCGGAAAAGGTCACCGTCAACGGCCAACCGGCGGTGCGCAGTGGAGACCGCAGTACCTGCGATGCAACCGTGGTGTCGTCGGGCCTGATTTCTTCCAACGTGACCATTGGCGGTGGTTCGGTGGTGGTGCGGGAAATTCGCAGCGGCAAGACCCCGGGTGTGGGGTTGGCGGTCACGGCGTTGTTGATGCTCAAGGGTGGCAAGGGCAAATTCTTCAGCAAGTTGCCGTGCATGCTGATCGGCGGAGCCACTTCGATGGCGGTCAGCAGTGCGATGGGGGCGATGGCCAACGCGGCGATGGGTTCGTCGAATCCGGTACATGCGGCGACAGGCGCGAAGGTACTGGGCGACGTCGAAGAGCTGGACTTCGTCTTACCCGGCATCCTGCCGATCGACTGGCAGCGCTTCTACAACAGCCGCGACGAACGCTCGGACAGCCTGTTTGGCGCTGGCTGGAGCGTGCCCTATGAAGTGTGCGTAGAGATCCGTCCGCATCCCGAAGGCGGAGAGACGCTGGTCTACACCGACGAGCAGGGACGCCCGATTGACATGGGTTCGATCCCGTTGGGCGGCGCGGTATTCAGCGCCGGTGAAGGGCTCGTCGTGCGGCGACACCTCAATGGGCAGTTGTTGATCGAAAGTGATGATGGTCTGTACCGCTTGTTCGAACCCACGCCGGCCAATCCGACGCGCCTGCGTTTGAGCCAACTGGGCGATCGCAACGACAACCGCATCCATATTGACTATGACGAAGCCGGGCGCCTGGTACGCCTGCGCGATACCTTCGACTTAGTGCAGATTGAGCTGATCCGTGACCAAGAGCATCTGACTCACATTGAGCGCCTGTACCCCGACCAACGCCGCGAAGTGCTCGTCAGTTATGGCTACGACGCGGCCGGCAATCTGGCTGAGGTGCGTGACGCAACCGGCCAGGTGCAAAGGCGTTTTGCCTACGACGTGGCGCGTCGAATGGTGGAGCATCAACTACCCACCGGGCTGCGGTGCTTCTATGAATGGGCCTTGATTGAGGACTTGGAATGGCGTGTGGTCCGGCACTGGACCGATGAGGGTGACACTTACCAGTTCGACTATGACTTGAAGGTGGGCCTCACTCACATCACCGATGGCTTGCAGCGCGTCAGCACCCGCCACTGGAACACTCAGCACCAGATCATTCAGTACAGCGATAACCTCGGTCAGACCTGGCTGTTCGAATGGAACGACGAACGCCAATTGCTCAGCGCCACCGACCCCCTGGGTGGGCGCTATGAGTACAGCTACGATGAGAGCGGCAACCTCATCGGCGAGACCGACCCGCTAGGCCGCAGCGACTCGACTTTGTGGCTGGAACACTGGGCGCTGCCGCAGGTAGAAACCGACGCCGCCGATAACAGTTGGCGGTATCGCTACGACCCGCGCGGCAATTGCATCGCCGAAACCGATCCGCTGGGCTACGTCACGCGCTACCGCTATGACGCACATGGCCAGCCCGTGGAAATTATTGACGCCACCGGCAAAAGCAAAAAACTGCGCTGGAATCCGTTCGGGCAACTGGCCGAGCACATCGACTGCTCAGGTTATCCAACGCGCTTCAGCTACGACGAGCGGGGGTATTTGCAGGTCATCACCGACGCCCTTGGCGAGCGCACTCAATTTAGCTACGACGCCCAGGGACGCTTGCTCAGTACCCAACTGCCGGACGGCCGCACCGAGCACTATAAGCGCGATGTCAGCGGTCAGTTGGTGGGCTACACCGATCCAGCCGGACACACCACCCTCTACCAACACAACCGCCGTGGCCAAGTCCGACAACGTACCGACGCCCATGGGCGACAGGTGCAGTTCGGCTATGACAGCTATGGACGGCTGCAAGCGCTGATCAACGAGAACGGCGAACGCTATCGCTTTGCGTGGGACGCCGGGGATCGGCTGACTGAACAGCAAGACCTCGACGGCAGCGCCAAGCAGTACAGCTATGACCCGCTGGACAATGTCACAGCAGTGACAGCCGTGCCGGCGCCTTACGGAAACGGGCTGGCCCTGGTGCCCGAAACGCTGCCCGCGCCGATCGTCCATCGATTGGAACGCGATGCGGTGGGCCGACTGATTGCCAAGACCACCGACGATGGCCGTACCGACTACCACTACGACGCAGTGGACCAGCTCACGGCTGTCACCTTCACCGATTCGCAGGGCAATGCCCAAGCCCTGGGCTTTGCCTACGACGCCCTCGGCCAACTGCTTTGCGAGCAGAGTTCGGCGGGGAACCTGCAACACCACTACGACGAACTCGGCAACCTGATCCAAACCCAACTGCCGGACGGCCGGTGGCTCAACCGCCTGTACTACGGCAGCGGCCACCTGCACCAGGTCAACCTGGACGGCCAGGTCATCAGCGACTTCGAGCGTGACCGCCTACACCGCGAAGTGCTGCGCACCCAGGGCCAACTCAGCACCCGCAGCGAATACGACCGCAGCGGCCGCCTGCGTTCACGCCAGCGCCGTCACGCCAGTCAGTCAACCTTGCTGCCCGCTGCGGCGCAAAAACAGTTTGAATACGACCCCGCCGACAACCTGATC